>NZ_CP107551.1:604311-906467 GCF_025837095.1 Rhodococcus sp. Z13 | reverse complement strand
GGACGTAGACTTGCTCACCGGAATGGTGCTCCTCGAACTGGGACTGATTCAACCTTCGCAAGTCGAATTATCCCAGCTCAGGGCACCATTCTTCGTATTCGACACGGGTGTCCGCTCGATCAGCACGAAAGCCCGAGGCTAGGTATATCTTTCGTCGCATTGCATGGTGCTCCCGAATCAGGGTCAGCGCTCCGCCAGGCCAGCTGTTCACCTCGGCGTACGCATAGCGAGCGGTGAACCAGGCATCCAGTCGAGCGCGGTCCGTATCTCCGGGCCAATCACTAGGCGTGAACACCCGAAGCTTTCCGGGGATCGCCGAGCCAGGCTCGTGGGTGCGGCGTCTCACGCAGTCCCTCGGATCCCGTACACGCCCCGCGGGGCCCGCACCGTGGTGTCCTCGGTGGGGATGTTCAGGGTGGCGAGGAGCCGGGCGAGCGTGATCCGCTGCTGGCGGAGCTCCACGATCGCCGGATGCACCCTTCTTCCCTGGGAGGAGTCCGCGAGCGGGCCCTCCTCGCCGGCGACCTTGTGCAGCGTGTCGAGCAGATCCACCGTCCGTACCGCTTCTCGAAGGATCTGAAGCTCGTGTTCGGTGAGTTCGTACTCGGCGACGATCGCCGACCACCCGAGTTGGCTCATTTCGTTAGTGCGTGATTTCGGTACCTGAAATCCGATCGAGCAGCACCTGCATATCGGCCTCGACCTGCGGCGGGAACGTGTGTCGGGTGCCGTTGATCGCGATGGTCGCCGACCGCAGCGGCCGCAACAGCTTGACGACCTTGCCGATCGCGAGATCGCTGCGTTCCTGCACCACCCGGGAGACCGCCAATGCCGCGAACACCACCGTCAGGTGCGCCTCGATCGCATCGCGGGTGCGGTGGAAGATCGGCCGGGCCCGCAGATCGGTCTTCGACATCCGGAACGACTGCTCGACATGCCACAACTCGTGATATTTACCGATGATTTCGCTCGGATCCATCAGGGAGACAGGAAGGTTGGTGACATAGCCTTTCAGGCCGACGAGCATCCTGGCGCGTTCGAGCGAGGCAGTGTCCAGCCGCCGGCCTTTCGCAGTCGTCTTCACGAATCGCGTCGACTTCGGTGCGGTGTCCCCGTCGACCACGGCCCGGGCGCGGGCTTCTTGTGCGTTGAGTGTTTTCTCGTCCCGGGCGGCGCGGCTGCGGGAGTACTGCCAGATCGCCCGCCACGCATTCGGATGGTCCGTCTCGTTCCAGACGGGCTCGGCTCGTCGCCGGCGGTTGTTGACCACGGAGCGGCCGTGCCGTGG
This sequence comes from Rhodococcus sp. Z13, assembly GCF_025837095.1. NCBI lineage: Bacteria > Bacillati > Actinomycetota > Actinomycetes > Mycobacteriales > Nocardiaceae > Rhodococcus > Rhodococcus sacchari. Next base: position 905,179 of record NZ_CP107551.1, on the reverse strand, counting down.
CGTGATCGTGTCGATGATCTGCCCATCGGTGAAAACATTGCCGTTCCAATGAAAGTGGGAGGCGAGATCACCAGGCGCTTTCGTGGCGCGGGAGCCGACGATGAACTTCAGCCCCGCCTCGTCCAGCGCTGCGAGATTGGACGCGGACAGCATTCCGGCGTCCGCGGCGACGACCATCTCGACCCCGTCGAGGTCATGGCGGGCCTGGAACTGCCGCACGATCGGGACGATGGTGCGGGTTTCGGCGGAGTTGCCTTCGTAGCAGCCGATCTCGAGCGGGAAACCGGTGCGGTCCACCAGCAGCCCGACGACGATCTGCGGGTCGACCCGGCGTTCCTTCGAGTACCCGACTTTGCGCAGGTCATCTTCCTTTTCGGCCTCGAAGTACAAGGTCGTCACGTCGTACAACAACAGGCTCAGACCGCCGGATTCGGCGGCATGGGCGAAGCATTGCTCGGCGATCTTGCCTCGATACTCACGGTCGACGATCTGCTTCAGGTGGCGTTTGATCGTCGCGTAGCTCGGTGGATCCGTCCCGAGGTCCTGTAGGACCCGACCGGCGTCGAGTTTCGAGCCGGGTTCGACGATCCGGGCGATCACCAGGTCCCGGAACACCGTGTCGCCGAGGATGCCGAACCCAAGCTGGTCGTAGACGTCGACCAAGACCTGGCGCAGCAGCACCGACCCGGTCGATTCCGTCCGTCCCGGCGTATCCACCTGCACGGGTCCGGGTGTGGGCTCGAACAGGGTGCTCTGCCCGCCGGCCAGGGGCTTTTCGACCGGGACCTGCCGGGTGACGCCGAGGTCGAGGACTTGCTGGTCGGGTTCGAGCCAGGCCCGGGCGCGCTCGAGCAGCATGCCGAGTTCGACGTCGGTATGCGCGGAACCGATGTGCTTGACGATCTCCTGCCGACCGCCCACATAGCGGGCGATCTGCACGGCCGTGGCCCCGGACTTGGTGCGCACCTTCCTGACAAACACCACTTGCCGAGCCTAGAACCAGCGCCGTTAGTGCGTGAAATCAGGCCGATCCCGACGAAAACCAGCAGGTCACAGACGTGAGCTGTCGATCATCCCGAAAACATGAGCCAACTCGGGTCTGAAGCTCGTGTTCGGTGAGTTCGTACTCGGCGACGATCGCCGACCACAACCGGCGCCCAGCGGTACGCGTCCCTGGGGGTGGTTTGGGGGTCATTCGGTCCTCCGAAGGGTCGATAGTTTGGGGAGACGGGGAGGGATCGGCCCTATGCCGCTGGTGGGCCGTCCGGTGGGGGTGGGGGTCCCTCCCCCACCCCTTGGGGCCGGTGGCCTCTGGTGAGACCACCGGCCTGTCGTCAGTCGGGCTGCTGGTCCGGCGCGTGCCGGCCGGTGAGCATCCGGGCGTGGTTGAGGGTGACCCCGATCGCGGTCCACCCGCATCGACACCGCAGGTGGAACTGGTCCTTGCGGGGCAGGTGGACCACGGTGATCGGATGTTCGTCGGTACCGACAATCCCGAGCCGCTGCGGGTAGGGGCTGCCGACCATGTACAACCACATGTCAGCGGCGTTGCTGGCTCTGTTTCTCCGCTTCCTCGGCGGCGCGCCGGAGGGCGTACTCGCGGCGCTGGTGGCGTAGGTTCTCCACGGCGCGGCGGCGGATCTCCCAGGGCTCGCCGCTGGTGTAGTCGAAGTGGTGATCGATCGGCATGGGTCAGTCCTCCATGAGTGCGTCGACGAGGTTGGTGACGACCGCGCGAGCGTGGACGAGCGTCGAGTTGTCCCGGCCCATCGCATGGTGGCGGAGCGCGGGAACGACGTCGACCGCCCAGGTCTGAGCGTTGGCGAAGTACGTGCGGCCGCGGAGCCAGTCGTAGACAGCACGGTCGGCGATCGCCTGTTCGAGCACCGCAACGAAGTCGGCGGCGGCCTTGGCGACGCGGTCCCGATCCTTGTCGTTGGGGCCGGTGATGGACAGCAGCGCGGCGTCGCGGGCTTCGTCGAGGTCGTCGCGGATCGCTTTCACGGCGGCGCGGTGGGCGTCGGCGGCGCGGACGGACTCGTCGCGGTCGGCGGCGAGCTTCGCGGCGGCGGTGGCGGGTGGGATCTTCTTCCCGGCTCGTGCCGCGGCCGCCGCGGCTGCGGCGTCGGCCTGGCGTGCCTCGTCGTCGCGCTCGGGCTGGGCGAGGCGGTCGCGTTCGCGTTCGGCGTCGCGGACCCGTGCCTGGGCGGCGTCGTATTCGGCGAGGAGCTTGGCGAGGTCGGCGGGCAGGGCCTCGAGTGGAGGCCGTCCGGCGGGGTTGTAGCGGTCGTTGCCGTTGTGGCCGGTGTATCTCATGCGTGGGTGTCCTTCGTGTCGTGGTCGGGTTGATCGGGCCAGGCCAGTTCGAGCACGTGGTGGATCTCGTCGTCGGTGGCCAGAGCCAGCCACTCGGCGACCTGTTCGAGAGTCGGGGGGTTCACTGGTGTCGGCTCCTCGCGTACTGCTCGGCGACGGTGCGGTCGATGACCCATCGGCCGGCTTCGAGTCGCCCGAGTTCGGTGGCGATCCGTTGCGCGTTCCGGCGGCTGCACCCGAGCAGTCGGGCGAGTTCGCCGGTGCCGATGACGTCACCTCGAGGTTCACCGAATCCTGGTGTCGTCGTCGGGTGCTGTCCGGGCGCGGACAGCAGTCCTGCGAGAAGGCCGACCTCCCGCGGTATGGGCATGCCGCGGCGTCGGCGGGCGCCGATCGCCACGCTCAGCGCCCACCGGACGGTGCCGATCGCGTCGCCGGTCAGCACGAGAGCGTCCTCGAGGTGCTGAACCGGCGGAACCTGCTGTGCGGGGACCTGTCCCGCGGTCCGGGTGTTCACGGGCGCCTCCGGAGGCCGCGGCGGGCGCGTTCGGCCTCGAGGTCGGCCAGCAGCAGGCATCCGCCGGTTCGGGAGAGCCGTTCGACGAGCTGGTGGACGTTGTTGCGGCGCAGCAGCGACGTCGGGAGCGCGGCGAGGTCGATGGTGGTTTTCACGCGGAGAGCTCCTTCGGGCTCCGGCCTGTGGGCCGGGAAGTGTTGCGTACGGTTGCGGCCCACACCCCGTGGGCGTGGCGGCCGGCCTCGTCCGCGACGACGCGGCAGGCGGTGAGCACGGGACAGCTCGTGCAGATCGCCACGGCCGCGGCGTGCCGAGCCGTGCGTTCTGCGGGGGTTTCGTGGACGCCGTCGAGTTCGGCGTCGAACAACTCGTGTCGGCCGACGCAGGCCGCCCCGGCGAGGCGACCGTCGATCATCTCGGCGAAGACCGCCGGGACACGGGGACGCGGACCCCGCGGGCCGCGCTGGGCGGTCACAGCACCCATTCCGGGGCCTCCTCGTTGTCCCACCACTCGGCATCGGAGTCCGTGATGGAGACGGTGGCGCAGTAGGCCTCGTGCTGGGGCCAGCCCGGCGCGGTCCCAGCGCACGTGCATTCGCGGCGTCGACGCATCGTTTCCCTTCCGCGGAAGAAGTGACGTTGTTCGTTGTCCAGATCCACCCCGTCCACCCCTAAAGGGGTGGGGGGTGGACTGGACAACGAGGCGGACGTGGACAAGCGGTGGACAAGGTGGACTTTCACCGCTGACTCCGGAGTCGGTAGAACCGGCGTGACCTGGTGCCCTCGTCGACGAGTTCGCCGGATTCGAGCAGGTCATTGAGGCCGCGAGTGAACGAACCGTAGGAGATTCCGGCTTCCTCGGCGACCTTCTGGAGTTCGGTGCGGGATGCCCCTGTTGTCCGGAAGTGGGTGGACATGATGGACAAGATCCGGTCCGCGCGATCGCTGTTGTCCACCCCGCGGTGGACAACGACGATCGCCGATCCGGTGTCGTCCACCGCAGAGAGGCGGAGGCGGTGACGGTCCTCCACGGGGCCGTCCTTGCGTTTTTCCCGCGTGAGGTCGATCGTGGCGCCGTCCACCACGGTCTGATAGACCGTGTCGACGCCGGCCTCGAGCGCGGAGGATCCGCGGGCGGTCCGGCCGTCTTTTCCGGCGTGGTGGACCGCGAGGATCACTCCGCGACCGTCCGGCGTCGCCTGACGAAGCGTGTTCAGGTTGTCGACGGCGATCCCGACGTCCTTCGCGGAGTTCTCGTCGGCGCCGACCATGCACCGGGCGAGCGTGTCGATCACGACCATGCCGTACTGGTGTTCACGGATCAGTCCGGCGAGTTCGTGCACCGCCGGCCACCGGGTGAGGTTCACCGGGACCGGGAGAACGTCGAGGTCTCCGTCCTCGAGATCGACCTTCCATCCGCGTTCCCACGCCAGGACGCGGCCTTTGAGCCCGAAGGCGCCTTCGGCGGCGACGTACAGCACCCGTTGGCGGGTTGTCGCGAGTCCCTGCCAGCGACGGCCGGAGGCGACGGACGCGGCCCAGTCCAGCGCGATGAACGACTTTCCGGAACCCCACTTCCCGTACAGCAGCGCGGTGGTGCCACGGTCGAGCACACCGTCGATCAGCGGTTCGGGGTCGGGCATCGCTGCGAGAGCGGACCGGCGGAGCACCTGGTCACGAAGAGGCCGGCGCGCCGGACCACCACTGTCCTCGACGGACTCCGGCGGCGGAACATCGACGTACGGGACACCCTCCGAGGGAAGACGGTTCGGGAGGAGGCCGTCCTGGTCGAGCCACGCGGCCTCGGGATAGTCGCGGCCGATCACTGCTGCATCACCCTCCCAGCGATGGTGGCTGCGCGGCGGCGATCAGCGCCGCCCCGCCGCCACAGGGCTCGCAGCGCGTCCACCGGCATGATCGGTGTCAGACCAGCACTGAGGAGATGTGCTGCGGCCGCGGCGAGAGCGTCGGCTCGACGCTCGGTAATGCCCGGTTCGCTACAGCGGTGCCGCCACGGATCCACACAGCCACACTCGAGGGGCGGAAGTCGCCGGGCTGCTGAATGACGTCGTCCGAGTTGGGCTTTGACGCTGTTACCGTGGGAGTCAGTGAGCGAGCTGTAGTCAGCAGGTTCGGGAGCCGCCCCGAGGCCCGCGGGGCGGCTTTCGTATGCGCTCACTCGGCACCGCCTCCGAGTTCGGCGGCCATGACCGCGAGGTCAGCGTCGAGTCGGATGAGTAGATCCGCATAGAGGTCTCTCTGCACCTGGAGCGCGACCCCAGGATCGGATGAGAGATACCGGTTGAACTCGGCCTGACGGGGATCAGGCTCGCGAAAACCACCTGCCGAATGAGAGTGCGTCATTTCACACCCCCAGCCTGAGCAGTAGCCATCGGCCGCATCATCGCCTCGATCTCATTGAGATCGACGCGGATCATCCGCGGACCGAATCGATACCCGGTGATTCGCCCAGCTGAGATGTAGCGGCGGACCGTCCTGCTAGAAACTCCGAATTCCTCCGCAGCCTGAGGAACCGAGACGAGGCGGCGGGATCCACTCTTGCCTGACACGGGAATTCTCCTCCTGAAAGAAGAACACCGAGCTACAGATAGACCTCTTTGGTCTATCTGTGCTCGGCTCCCGTTGCGGGGCTCTCGCTCATCAGAGCGAACTGGACTCGCCGTTAATCGAGACCTCCTGACGCGCCCTTTCGGCTCAGCCGCATTTCCGGCTGGTCATTCATCCTCGACTAGCTGTCGGTGTTTGGTTGTCGACTTCTGGCCACTCAAGTGGTGGTTATTTCCATTAGAACACACCTTGTTCCGGCCGTCCGCTCACGGCCAACCATGACCATCCGCTAGCTGCGAAAGCCTTTCCGCGATCTGAGCATCCCGCCCGGCCGCAGCATGTTGGTAGCGCATCGCCATGTTCGGAGTTGAGTGTCCAAGCCGAGCCATGAGCTCCTTGGTCGTCGCGCCAGCCTGTGCAGCGAGGACAGCCCCCTGGTGCCTCAGATCGTGTAGACGTAGGTCTGAGCGATCGATCCTCGTGGTTGCCTGCTCGAAGTGATAGCGGAGAGTCCACTCCCCCAGACGGTCCCCGTCCTTTGAGGTGAACAGCAGCGCGTTCTTCCCTCGACCAACGTGTTCGCTGAGATGATCGACGACCGCGGTACGGATATGGGGTGGCACTGTCACGTCTCGCACGCCAGCGTCCGATTTCGGGGGCCCAACGACGGGCTTGCGATCGACGAACACGACAGCTCTGCGGATCCGAACAACACTGCCGTCCTCGGCCACGTCACCGCGGCGCAGCTCGAGCAGCTCACCGCGGCGCAAACCGCACCAGGCAGCGAGCTTGACGAGCAGACGTAGACGCTCGGGCATCGCAAAGGCGAGGGAGTCGAGCTCGGAGATCGACAGCAGGCGGATTTCGTGAGCCCGCTCGGTTCTGCCGGCGCGGGGGATGCGGCACGGATTGCTCGAGATGAGTCCGTCGTCTACCGCGGTAGCGAAGATGGTGCGCAGCAGCGCGTAGACGCGGGCGTTTCGAGTCTTACCCGTCGATGCTTTGTTCGGTCCCGGCTTGTCCCGGAGGTCAGCGAACCATACGAGGATCCGCTCGGAGGTCACCTCGTCGAGGGGCAGCGCTCCGAGTTCTGGTTCGATGTGCTGCTCGAACATGCGCCGGTACAGGTGCCTGGTGGACTCCTTCAAATGGCGGTGAGTGATCCAGCGGTCCGCGTACTCCCCCAGGGTGAGCTTCAGTGCGGCCTGCTCGTCGGCACGGTCACGCTCGGTGGGTGGAGTCCAGGCGTCGAGGTCGATCAGGCGACGTTCTGCGTTCAACCAGGCAATTGCATCGTCCTCGGCGGCAAACGTTCGCGGGGCCTTGTAGATCAGTCCGTCCGGGGCGGTGTACTTCGCCTGCCAGCGGCCGGAGGGCAGCTTGCGGAGACCCCCGAACGATCGCTTCTTCCGACGCGCCATATCACCCCTCGTGCAAAATACGTGCAGAACAGAAGTAATCCTATGACACGTTGCGCCCACTTCTGTCCGCATGTAGATTCACGTACGACCAGCAAGATTGGTATAAATCCGCTGGTTAACGATCACAGAAGATCGGCTTTCACGACAGGTTCGAATCCTGCCGGGGGCACACTCTCGAACTCTGGGTGTTCCCGACTGCGGCCGGCCGCAGTCGGGAACACCGAGAGTTCATCCGGATCCCACCCTCGGTCCAGCGGCGAGACGCGGATGAGATTGCCGTCGGGATCGGCCACCACGAACGTCCGCCCGAAGACCTCGTCGTGCGGCTTCTCCACCACCGTCACGCCCTTGTGTTCCCACTGCTCGAACAGCGCGTCGACGGCGTCGGCCGAGCCGGGGAGCATGAGCCCGACCTCTGAGAAGCGCGGCGCGTCCGGGGTCACCGTCTCCGCCCGCCCCGACCACAGGGCGAACAGCATCCCCGGCGCCACCTCGAAGGACACGTAGCGGGGCGTCACCATCTCCGGCGACATGCCGAACAGGTCGCTGTAGAAGCGGGTCGCACGGTCCACGTCGGTCACGTAGACCAGGAACAGATTCGGGGTCGATTTCGGGGCCGATGCGGCCATCGCTCTCTCCTCCACGGTGGTCTCCCACGAGAATCCGGACGGGACTCCTCCACCCTGGCACCGACCACCGACAATCCCCCTAGGGTGGAGGCGTGTTCGACGCCCACCTCCACATCGTCGATCCGCGTTTCCCGCTGATCGAGAACCGTGGCTACCTGCCCGAACCGTTCACCGTCGACGACTATCTGGCCCGGGTCCGCCATCTGGGCGTGACGGGCGGTGCGGTCGTGTCGGGTTCGTTCCAGGGCTTCGACACCGCCTGTCTGGTCGACGCGCTGCGCCGGCTCGGCCCGGGTTTCGTCGGTGTCGTGCAGTTGTCCCCCACCGCCTCCGACGACGAGATCCTCCGGCTCGACGCAGCCGGGGTGCGGGCGGTGCGTTTCAACCTCCGCCGCGGCGGGTCGGCGCCCCTGGCCGCTCTCGACACGCTCGCCCGCCGGGTCCACGAGGTCGCGGGCTGGCACACCGAGCTGTACGTGGACTCACGGGATCTCGAACCGCTGCACGAGCGGCTCGCGCGGCTGCCTGCGGTGTCGATCGACCACCTCGGCCTGTCCGCGGCCGGCCTGCCTGCGCTGCTGCGGCTCGTCGAATGCGGTGTGCGGGTGAAGGCCACGGGTTTCGGGCGGGTCGACTTCCCCGTGGCCGACGCACTGCGGGCGATCGCCGACGCGGACCCGGGCGCGCTGGTGTTCGGTACGGACCTGCCGTCCACGCGGGCGCCGCGCCCGTTCGCCGACACCGACGTCACTCTGGTCACGGAAGCCCTCGGCCCCGATCTCGCGGAGGGGGTGCTGTGGCGCAATGCCACGGACCTCTACCGGATCGAGACCGAAACCGCTTCTGTGACCTGGACGAATCGATAGACTCACAATCGTCATCGGTGCGCGGGACGCGCCGCAGGTACCCCTCTCTGCGGTCGGCACCCGGACATGACACACCCCATTCGAGGAGCGGCATCATGCCTGCACTGCGTATTCCCCGTCGAACCCTCGCGCTGTTAGCACCTCTGGCCGCTGCGATCATGTTCACCGGCGTCGCGACGGCCGGCCCACCACAGTCGATGGGCACCGCGATCACCGTCGGATGCCTGAACCAGGGCAGCCTCGCCTCGGCCACCGCGGTCACCGCACAGCCCGGACCGAGCAGCGAACCCAACATCCCGTCCGGGCACGTGCTGTTCTCGACCCGTGAAGCGGCGTGGCCGATTCCGGCCGCCGGCCAGGTGACCGTCGCCTGGCTCAACCGCAGCAACGGGCGTACCGGAATCGTCGATCTGACCGGCGCATACCCGAACTACGCCGCCCTGGTCGACACCGGTCCCGGCGAAGTCCTGGCGACGGTGTTCGGCTCGGTGAATCTCGGTAGCGGGCCGGTCTGCAACTCCACCCCGGCTGCGGGTGGCATCGCCGTGGGCTGACCGCCCCCGGCCGCCATCCGGCGCACGGCGGGGCGTGCGCCGGATGGCCGTGTCACCGCGGCGGATACATGATGACGGCCACGCCGACCAGGCACACGAGAGCACCGATGACATCCCAGCGATCGGGTCGGAAGCCGTCCACGATCATCGCCCAGGCCAGCGAGCCGGCGACGAACACACCGCCGTACGCGGCGAGGATCCGTCCGAAGTTCGCGTCCGGCTGCAGGGTCGCGACGAAGCCGTAGGCGCCGAGCGCGATCACTCCCAAGCCCATCCAGATCCAGCCGCGGTGTTCACGCACGCCCTGCCACACGAGCCAGGCACCACCGATCTCGAACAGCGCAGCAACGGCGAACAGCAGCAACGACTTCAGAACGGACACGGACCGGAACTCTAGCCCGTGGCCCGGTGGCCGAGTTCGATCCGGCGCACGGAGTCGTCGCGCACCAGGATGGTCACCAGCGCCCGCCGCCCCGGTGGCAGCACCCGCACCGTGACCGATCCCGAAGCGACGGAACGCAGTTCGCTCACGATCTCCTGCCGGATCCGGTCGCGCTCGGGTTCGGGCACCGTGTCCATGCCGTGGTCGTCGAGCATCACCACGTCCACGCCGCGGCCTCGCGCGTCGGCCACCGCCTCCACCACGGGTGCGGTCTGCAGGACCGGGGCACGCAGGCCGTCCCGCAGGTGCGCTTCGAGCAGGACCCCCGCGCGTCGTTCCTCGGGGCCGAGACCCTCCCCCGAGGCGATGCGTTCGAGCAGCGGCCGGGCGAGGGCGTCCAGCCGTGCGAGTTGCGCGTCGCGTTCGGCGAGCGCGGCGGCCGCAGCGGCCTCCTCGGCGCTCCGTTGCAGGGAGGTCTCGCGCAGGAGGTAGATCGACCGGGCCAGGGGTCTAAGCGTCCATGCGAAGAAGGTCGACATGAGGACGGGCGCGGCGTTGGTGATGGAGATCGCGAGTCCGTGGCCGGCGCCCTGTCCCGTGATCTGCGCCCAGCCGATCGACGTCGCGATGAGGGCGAGCACCCCGATCCAGGCCGCGAGGGTACGTCCCCGCACGCACATGAAGGTGAAGATCATCGTCGACATCCCCATCGGCCACCACAGCGCGACCCCTTCCGGTGGGGGTACGGGCAGGGCCGCGAAGACGAGCGCGCAACTCATGGCACCGACGGCGATGAGGGGGATCGTCGCGGACCACGGGAGCGGATCACCGGGGACGACGATGAGCGCGTAGGCGGCGAGACAGCACACCAGCACGGCCGGGACGAACGGCCACAGCGTCGCGGCCTCGCGGGCTCCGAACACCGCCACGATCACGCACACCACTGCGTACAGCCCGACGATCACGCGGGCGGCCGTGGTCCGCATCCCGACGAGGTCCCGGACGTCGCCGGCGGAGTACTCGGTCACGGCACCAGGCGCGCGGCAGGAAGGACACCCCGCAAATCGTCGGCGGTCGTGCCGGTGTCGGTCCAGGTGAGGGTGACGGTCGTGCCCACGTCGGGTGTGGAGGCGATGTCCGCCCAGCCGCCGGGGAGACGGTTCAGGCGCCCGCGGATGCTGGCCCGGATGCCCATGCGGTGCGGGTCGACGGCACGGGGGTCGAAGCCGCGCCCGTCGTCGCGGACGACGACGCGGATCGAGTCCGGTCCGAGGTCCACGTGCAGGGCGCGGCGGGCTCCTGGTCCGGCGTGGCGGACGCTGTTGCGTACGGCCTCGGAGAGTGCCTCCGCGATCACCCGGACGGGTTCGGGCGGATAGCCACCGGCGGCATCACCGGTCTCGACGGTGAAGTCGGTGTCCTCGTCGACGTCCGATGCCGCCGACCGCAACCGGGCCAGGACCTGCTCGACGTCGAAGCGTTCCTCGGGTTCGTCGCCGCGCCGGAGCGCGTCGAAGGTGGCGAGGGCACGCCAGGCCTGGGCCGCGAGCATCTCGTCGGCGCCGTCCCGCCCTGCGGCGAGCAGGGTGGACATCACCTGGTCGTGGACGAGCGCGTCGAACCGCTCGCGTTCGACGGTCTTCGCGCGGGCCGCGGCGGCGGCCACGACGGATTCCTGGGCGGTGGCGATGGTCGAGTCGAGGAGGTTCCCGGTGCGCAGGGCGACGATCGCGGCGACGGCGAACACACCGCAGAACATGAGCGAGAAAGCCAGCTCGGGCACGAAGTGGTAGCCGGTCGTGTCGCGCACGAGCACGAGATTGGTGGTCTGCACGACCAGGACGGAGACCGCGAGGTAGCCGAGTACGGGCCGCGGCCGCCAGGCCGCCACCGCGGCCAACCCGGCGATGCCGGGGATCATGGACTGCCAGGACGTGGTCGGCGACGACTCGCCCGTCCAGGCCGGCCACCACAGCAGCGCGGCGACGAGGAAGGCGATCGCGTTGGCGGCGGCCAGACGCGAGACCCACCGGACATCCGGCAGGAAGGTCACCGCGCCGAGCGCGAGGCCGGTGCCGAACACGGCGGTCATCGCGGTGGGCATCCACCACGAGGCGGTCAGGTGCGCCTCGGCCAGTGCGATCGGCGAGATGAAGAACAGGTAGGCGGCGTAGCCGGCCGCGACGAATCGCCCGAACATCCTCCGGATGCGGTCGGCCGCGCGAATGTCGCTGGTGGCGGGCGGATCGGATCCGGGGAGCGGGCGGGGGGTCACAGCTCGTCGATGGAGATCACACCGTCCTGCAGGGCTCGGGCGAGCAGGGCGGTCTTCGTGGTGGCGTTCCGTCCCACGCGCGCGTACTTGGAGCGGATGCGGGCGATGTGGGTGCTCACCGTCGCCGCGGTGACGTACAGGCGGGCGGCTGCCTCCGACTTGGATTCGGAGAGAAGCCAGGCACGCAGGATCTCGATCTCACGGGCGGAGAGTGCGGGCTTCTGTGCCGGGGTGCGTTCGAGCATCGAGGTCATGGCGTGTCCCTAATCGAGATGTGTGCGTACGACCGAGCCGGATCCCCGACGAACCCCGTCTCGACACCCATGAAGGTAACCACTCTTACGAGCGGGGCACAGCCCGATCTTTCCCTGCCCAAGAAACAGGGGGCACCGATAGCTCGGCTAACGATCTCGGGCCGGGACTCCCTCCCTCGCAGATCAGGACGGCCCTCCGGCGCAGATCGGGGCACCGTCGTGCCCCAACTCGATGCGCTGCACCCCGGCACCGCGCAGCAGCATCGTCACCATCGCCCCGCGGCCGGGGGGCAGCACCCGGACCGTCACCGACCCCGACCACACCGAGTCCAGCGTGTCCACGACCTCCCGGTAGACCTCCCGCCGGATCTCGTCGGGCACCGGGTCCATGGCGTGGTCGTCGAGCAGGACGACCTCCACCCCGCGCCGGCGCGCCGCGGCGGCCGCCTCCGCCACCTCGGGCGCGCCGAGCACGGGGGCACGCAGCGAGTCGCGCAGACGGGCTTCGAGCAGTTCGCACTCGATCCGCTCGTGGTCCGTGAGCGGCACCCCCGACGCGATGCGTTCGAGCAGCGGGCGGGCCTGGACGTCGAGGCGGCGCAGTTGCGCGTCGCGTTCCTCGATCGCCGCCGCGGCCGAGCGGCGATCCGCCGGATGGACTGGGCGCGCAGCAGGTAGATGGACCGGGCCAGCGGACGCAGCATGTAGGCCAGGACGGTGCCCATGAGGACCGGGCCGGCGTTGCCCAGATTGAGGGCGACGCCGTACCCGAAACCCGGGCCCGTCAGGTACGACCACGTCCCCGCCGTGATCCACATCAGGACCAGTCCCAGCCAGGCGAACGAGGTGCGCCCCCGCACGCACACGAACACGAGGATCGTCGTGGACATCCCGAAGGGCCACAGTTCGATGGGATGCGGCGCCGGGTCCGCGGGCACCACGGACAGCACCGGAACCGTCGCGAGCACGCCGGTGAACGCCAGGGCGAGGGCGGGAGCCGCGGGCAGCGGGTCGCCCTGGACCTCCACGAGCGCGAACGCCGCCACGACGCACACGACCACCGGGATCGCGAGCGGCCACGGGTGCTCGGCGTAGGGGGCACAGAACGCGGCGAGCACCGCACAGGTCACCGCGTACAGGCCGGCGAGGGCGCGCGCCGGGCCGCTGTGCATCCGCAGCAGGTCGGAGACGGTGGAGTTCGCCGAGTTCACGCAGCGGGCTCCTGCCACGACAGCATCACGCGGGTCCCCGCTCCCGGCGTGGACTCCACGACGGCGCGGCCCCCGTCCAGCTGGCGCATACGGCCGCGGATGCTGACCTCGAGACCGAGCCGGTGCGGATCCACCGCGTCCGGATCGAATCCCTTCCCGTCGTCGACCACCTGCACCGCGATGCGCCGCGGCGCGATGTCCACGTCGACGGTGCGGGTGGCGTTCGAGCCGGCGTGCCGCAGGCTGTTGCGGACCGCCTCGGCGACGGCGGCAGCGGTGACCGAGACCGGCTCGGGCGGGAACGGTGTCCCGTCGCAGTCCGGATCGACGCGGACCGTGAACGCGATGTCCTCGTCGACCTCGGTGGCCGCCGACCGCAGCCGGGCGAGGACGGTACCGGCGTCGATCCGCGTCCGGATGTCGGTGCCGGCGCGCAGTTCGTCGATCTCGTCGACGGCGCGGCGGGCCTGCTGGACCAGGGAGTCCTGCGGCGCCCGCCGGGCCGCGGCGAGCAGGGTGGACATCACCCGGTCGTGGACCAGCGCGTCGAACCGCTCACGTTCGGCGTTCCGCGCCTCGGCGGCGGCCGCCGCCGCCGCCGTGGCGTGGGTGGTGGCGATGGTGTCGTCCAGGGTCCGGCCGGTGCCGAGCGCCACCACCGCGGCGGCGAGGAAGAGGCTGCAGAAGGTGAGGGCGAACGCGAGGTCGGGGGCCAGGAAGGAGGAGAACGGTGCCTCCCGGACGACGTGGTTCGCGGACTGGGCGAGCAGCACCGCGACCAGCATGTGTACGACGGCCCACCGGGGCCGCCACGCAGCGACCGCGGCGAACGACGCGACCCCCGGGAACAGTGTGAACCACAGGGAGTCGTCCGGCGAGGCCGGCGCACCGTTCCACGCCACGAACCACAGGGCCACGACGACGGGATAGGCCAGGGCGTTCACCGCGGCGACCCGCTTGATCCGTGTGACGCTGCGGAACGACTCCAGGCCCAGCGCAGCACCCGAACCGAAGATCGCGAACACCGCGACCGGCGTCCACCAAGGCGCCGTCAGCTGTGCCTGGGCGACGATCGCGGGAACGAGCAGGACGAGATAGCAGAGGTATCCGATCGACACGAACCGCACGAACATCCGGAGGAGACGATCGGCGGCGGCGGTGCTGCGATCACGGGAGCGTCTCCTGCCCGCTCCCTCTCCCTCACCGGCGACGGACATCCGACCGTTCGGGTATCGGCAGCCATCCGTCCTCGACCGCCCGTTTGTACAGGTCCGTCTTGGTGGGGGCGGGGCGGCCCACCTCCGCGTACTTCTGGCGGATGCGCTGCAGGTAGTCGTTGACGGTCTGGGGCGCGAGGCCGGTCAGGCGCGCGACCCGGTCGAGCTTCTCCCCCGACGCGTACAGCTCGAGCACCTCGAGCTGCCGCGGGCTCAGGCCCACGTCACCGAGTTCGGGGTCTCCGTCGATGGCCGCCGCCCATTCGGTGCTGGCCACCTGCCCGCCGGCCGCGGCCACGCGGATCGCCTCGACCACCACGGCGGCCGGTTCGGACTTGCGCACCACGCCGAGTACCCCCGCCCGCGCCGCCGAGCGCAGCAGATAGGGGTTCTCGGCGCCGGTGAACACGAGCGTCTCGAGGCCGGCGGCCCGCAGCTGCTCGACGTTGCTCTTCGGTGAGGAGCCGTCCGACAGCCGCAGGTCGAGGACGGCGAGATCCAGGTCTACCTGCTGGGCGAGCAGGTCCGCCACGGTGGTGGCCGTGCAGGCGAGCTCGAGATCCGGCTGGTCGGCGAGCATCGCTGCGAAACCGAGTGCGACGGACTCGTGGTCCTCGACCAGTCCGATCCGACGGACGGCCCCCTCCGAAACGTCGGCCACGCCTGCCTCCCGATATGCCCGGAAAATCTCCCCGGGAGGAAACTTAACAGGGAGAGCTATGGATCTTCCTCTTTCGTGACGGACGCAGCATCCACGTCGTCGCGGAAACCGCGCCAGCTCGCGTGCCGCACCCGGTCCGCTTCCGTCCAGCCGCCGAACCGCACCTCCGCGACGAGTTCCGGCCGCAGCCACACCGCGTCGCGGCGTTCCGCGGCGGGGACCTCGTTCGCGAACGGACTGGTGCGACGCTTCAACCCCCGCATCGCCCGGGTGATGCCGGTGAGGGTCTCGTCGTCGAAACCCGTGCCGACCTTGCCGACGTACACGAGATCGCCGTGGTCGTCGTGCACGCCGAGCAGCAGCGACCCGAAGGTCGACGCGCGGTTGCCCTGCCCGCGCCGGTATCCCCCGATCACCACGGTCTGGGTGAGCCAGTTCTTGGCCTTGATCCAGCCGGAGCCGCGTTTGCCCGGCAGGTACACCGAGTCGCGCCGCTTGGCGACCACCCCTTCCCAGCCGTTGCGCCGGCTGCGGTCGAGCGCCTCGGGTCCGTCGCCCGGCAGCAGGTCGGGGACGAGCAGCCCGTCGGTCGCGGTGTGGAGTGCTTCGAGGACGCGACGGCGGTCGTCGTAGGTCTTGCGCAGCAGGGAGACCCCGTCGAGGAAGAGCACGTCGAACACGCGGTACTCGTAGTCGATGTTCCCCTCCCCCCGGCGCTGCAGCATGGAGAAGCTGGTGATCCCCGAGCGGTCGACGGCGACGATCTCCCCGTCGAGCACCGCCTCGTGACCGGCCAGGGCGGTCGTGAGCGGACGCAGCTTCGGGTATTCGGCGGTGACATCGCGTCCCGACCGGCTGTGCAGCGCGAGGGTGCCGTCGTGGATCTCGGCGATAGCGCGGTAGCCGTCCCACTTGCCCTCGAAGGCCCAGTGTTCGGCGTCGAGATCGGAGACGTCGCCGGGGGTGGCGAGCATGGGTGCGAGATCGTGCGGGAAACGACCCCGGCGGCGGTGCCCGTCGTCGACCGAGGTCTCCGGTGCCGTCTGGTCCTTCATGCGGTGGGCGAGCCACTGATCCTTCCCGGTGCGGATCAGCGCATAGCGCCCTTCGACGCGCTCGCCGTGGAAGAAGACGATCACCTCGTCGTCGCGCCACTTCTCGGTGTCGTAGGTTCCGGTGTCCCAGATGGTCATGCTCCCCGCGCCGTACTCCCCCTTGGGGATCGTGCCGTGGAAGGTGAGGTACTCGATGGGATGGTCCTCGGTGCGGACGGCGAGATTGTTGCGTCCCGTCGAATCGGGGAGGTTCTTCGGCACCGCCCACGACGCGAGGACCCCGTCGCGTTCGAGGCGCAGGTCGTAGTGCAGGCGCCGCGCGTGGTGCTCCTGGATGACGAACCGGTTCCCCGGCCCCTCCGGCGCCACCCGGTCCGGCACGGGTTCGGGGGTCCGCGACGCGCTGCGTTTGCCCCGGTACTCGGCGAGAGCGTCCGCGTTCCGGCTGCCGAGCGGCGGATCGAGCCCGGCCAGCAGGTCACCGAACTCCTCGATGCGGTCGAGGACCTCCCGGAAATCGAGCTGGGCGAGACCGGGATCGTCGAGTTCGTCCCAGTCGCGCGGCGCCGCGACCCAGGGTCGGTCGCGGCCGCGCAGCGAATAGGGGGCGACGGTCGTCTTCGAGCCGTTGTTCTGGCTCCAGTCGACGAAGACCCTGCCGCCGCGTTCGGCCTTCGCCATGGTCGCGGTGACGAGATCGGGGTGGGTGGTCTCGAGATTCCGCGCGACCTGCCTGGCCACCTTCGACGCCCCGGACGTGCTCAGCATCCGGTCGAGCGGCACGTACAGATGCAGGCCCTTGCTGCCGCTGGTGACCGGATACGCCGTCCATCCGAGTTCCGCGACGGTGTCGCGTACGTACCGGGCGACCTCGGCGCACTCGGCGAGTCCCACCCCCGGTCCCGGGTCGAGGTCGAAGACGATCCGGGTCGCCGGGCCGGGCTCGTCGCCGTCGAACCGCCACTGCGGCACGTGCAGTTCGAGGGCGGCCTGCTGCCCGAGCCACACGAGCCCGCCGACGGAGTCGAACAGTGGGTAGGTCACCGAGCGTTCCCTGTGTCGGACCGTGCGGCGGTCGAGCCAGGCCGGGGCGTGGTCGGGCAGATTCTTCTCGAAGAAGGACTCCCCGCCGATCCCGTCGGGCCAGCGTTTGCGGGTGCCGGGCCGGCCGGCGACGTGCGGCAGCATCACCTCGGCCACGGCCTCGTAGTACTCCACCAGCTCGCCCTTGGTGGTGCCGGTGGCCGGATACAGGACCTTGTCGAGGTTGGTCAGGGTGATGGGGTGACCGTCGATCGTGCGGCTCGGCATACTCCGGATTCTGCCAACGGCCGGCCGAACCGGAGGGTTGTCGGACGAGACGGTCGGGGGCTGCCGCCGGGCCGTGTCCCGAGGGGAGGCGAGTGTACTTTCGAGGGAAGGGGCACGACGTGCCGCCGGAGGGTTGTGGGAGGTGCGGGATGGCGGCGTCGCAGGATCCGACGCCCGAGACGTGGGCTGCCGTTTTCGCCCACATGTCCGGAGGGGTGTTGTCCGAGCAGACCGTGAGCACGGTGCTCGAACTGATCACCTCGCTGGCCAAGGACACCCTGCCGGGTTCGGTCGGCGCCGGGGTCACCCTGGTGGACGAGGACGGCAGCCACCGCACCGCGGCTGCGACCGATCCGATCGTCGAGCGCCTCGACGCCCTCCAGTACGAACTCGGGGAGGGACCCTGCCTGACCGCGACACACGAGGCGGTCCCGGTGCGGGTCGACGACCTGTCCGGCGAACGACGATGGCCGCGATGGTCCGCAGCGGCAGCGCAGGACGGGACGAGCTCGGTTCTGAGCGTTCCGATCGTCCATGCGGGCCGTTCCTTCGGCGCCGTCAAGGTGTACTCGCCGCGTACGCACGGCTACACCGACCAGAGCGAGGAGATCCTGGAGCGGTTCGCTGCCCAGGCCTCGATTCTTCTGGCGAACATGCATACTCTGGCCGCCGCCGAGGAACTCAACGAGAAACTGCTGCAGGCCCTGCGTGACCGGGACCTGATCGCCACCGGTAAGGGAATCGTGATGCTGCGCGAGAACCTCGATGCGGACGCAGCCATGCGTCGGCTGCTGGAGATGTCCGCACAGCGTCGCATCACCGTACGGGAGGTGGCAGCGGAGGTGGTCGCCTCGATCCACATCGAGTCGGTGTGAGGCCCCGCATGCCCTATCTTCCCGACGGCGAATACCGCCAGCGGTTCCACGCTGCTCTCCGCGCCACACGACTCGACATGGAGGAGTTGTGGCTCCGCTACTTCGCGCTCGGCGGCGAGGTGGGCAGGGTCGAGATCGAGGCGTATCTCAACGGGCTCCTCCCGCTGCCCTCGCTGCAGCACGACCTGCTCGCCCACGCGATCAACGAGCGGCTCGACGAACTCGCTCCCCCGCGGGCTCCGTACGCCTCGGAACTGCCTCCCCTCGAGTGAGGAGCTGCCGAACGAGGTTTCCGCCGCGGCGGGGGCATCGGGCCCGGGGAGGGTCCCGCCGGGCCGCCTTCGCGGCCCCCTGCGCCGGAAGGTGACCCGGCGTCCTCCTCCCCGGAAGCCGGACGGGCAGACAGCAGCGCCCTTCGCTTCGCGCACATCCTATTCGTTTTCCGTACTTCCGTCAGCCCGACCTCCGTCAGGCCGGCGGGGTCGATGCTCGTTCAACGTTCGATGAGGCGTTCTTCCGTAGACGGCCCGGTACTGCGCCGCGAAACGACCGGACGAGGAAAACCCCCAGCGGGCAGCGACTTCGGCGACCGTGACACCGTCCCCCGGCTCGGCGGCGAGGAGCTCCCGGTTGTCCATGGCCATGAGAAAGTCCCCACTGGTGGCCGAGTAACGGTCCCCACCGGTGGCCAGATGAAAGTCCCCGCCTCGTGTTCGTCGTGATTCCCACCGGAACACCAGGCCTGAGCGGTGAAGGTGAAGGTGCCACCCAGTCACCTGTCACCGCCCAGGGAGTTCCATTGAAGTCTGCGAAGGACCGCATGGACATCATTTCCGCCTACCGCGAGGTCGGCACCTACCGAGGCGCCGCCGAGATGTGCGGCACCACCCACAAAACCGTCCGCCGTGTCATCGAACGATTCGAAGCCGGCGACACCCCATCCCCACGACATCCCCGTCCCCGCAACTACGACACCGTCACCGAGATCGTCGCAGAACGCATCGCCTCGTCCCGCGGCAGAATCTCCGCCAAACGCCTGCTCCCCATCGCCGCGGCCGCCGGATACACCGGCTCGGACCGTAACTTCCGCCGCCTCGTCGCCGACGAGAAAACCAAGTGGCGCAAGAACAATCACCGCGGGCGCCGCCCCGCCGTGTGGACACCGGGTGAATACCTGGTCATCGACTGGGCCACCCTCGGCGCCGGCCTGCACCTGTTCTGCGCGGTGCTGGCGTATTCACGGTGGCGGTTCGTCGCCTTCGCCACCGACGAACGCGCCGCCACCACTTTGACGTTGATCGCCGAGGCCTCGCCGCGATCGGCGGGGTGCCCACCAAGGTCCTGGCCGACCGGATGGCCTGCCTCAAAGGCGCAGTCGTGGCGAACGTGGTGGTCCCGACCCCGGACTACGTGCGAATGGCCACCCACTACGGGTTCCGCCCCGACTTCTGCCACGCCGCCGACCCCGAATCGAAGGGCATCGTCGAACACCTCGTCGGCTACGCCCAACGCGACCTGGTCGTCCCGCTGCTCACCGACGCCGACCTGTCCGGCCGCCCGGTGGACCTGACCACCGCGAACGCCGCAGCCCAGGCGTGGTGCATCGAGGTCAACACCCGAGTCCACACCGAGATCGACGCGGTCCCCGCCCAGCGTCTGCGCGAGGAACAGGCCGTGCTCGGGCCGCTGCCGTCGCTGCGACTGCAGATCGGGCCGCCGCCGGTGACCCGCAAGGTCGACAGGCTCTCCTGCATCCGCTTCGGCTCGGCCCGCTATTCGGTGCCGACCCGCCTGATCGGGGCCACCGTCACCGTCGCCGCCGGCGAGGGGCGACTGCTGATCGCCGACCCCGCCACAGGGGAGGTCGCTGCCGAGCACGCGCTCACCGCCCCGGGCACCGCGTCGATCCTCGACGAGCACTACCCGACCCCACGACAGGCTCCCAGTCGGGCGCCGCGACCGAAAACCGAAGTCGAGAAACGATTCTGCGCACTCGGGACGGTCGCCGAACAGTTCCTCGTCGGCGCCGCCGCGGCCGCCAACACCCGCCTGCCCGCCGAACTCGCGGTGCTGCTGGACCTGCAGGCCGCGCACGGCACCGACGCCCTGCTCGCCGCCCTGACCCGGGCGGTGGCGTTCCGGCGATTCCGCGCCGACGACGTCCGTTCCATCCTCGACGCCGGCGCCGGGGTTCCCCAACCCCGTCCCGGCGGTGATGCGCTGGTGCTGGACCTGCCGACCGCCCCGACCCGCTCTCTCGACGCCTACGCCGTCACCCGAGAGGAGACCGCACGATGAGCAGTTCGAGCACCGCCGTTCCGCCGGCGGTCGCGGCGTTGCCCGCCGACCTCGACGCCGGTCTGCGCCGACTCAAACTCGCCACCGTCCGCCGCACCGCCGCCGAGGTCCTGCAGACCGCCAAGACCCAACGCTGGACCCCGGAGGAGGTGCTGCGCACCCTGATCGAAGCGGAGTTGGCCGCCCGCGACGCCTCCAACATCGCCGCCCGACTCAAAGCGGCCGCGTTCCCCGTCGCCAAGACCCTCGACAGTTTTATCGTCGCCGAGTCCTCCATCCCACAAGCCACATTCGACTACCTGATCGGTTTGGAATGGGTTCGTTCCCACGCCAATCTGGCGTTGGTCGGCCCGCCGGGGACCGGAAAATCCCACACCCTGATCGGGTTGGGGATCGCGGCCGTGCACGCCGGGCACAAGGTCCGCTATTTCACCGCCGCCGACCTCGTCGAAGCCCTCTACCGCGGCCTGGCCGACAACACTGTCGGCAAGACCATCGACACGCTGTTGCGGGCGGATCTGATCATCGTCGACGAGGTCGGGTTCGCGCCGCTCGACGACACCGGCACCCAGTTGCTGTTCCGGCTCGTCGCCGGCGCCTACGAACGCCGATCCCTGGCGGTCGCCTCGCACTGGCCGTTCGAGCAGTGGGGCCGGTTCCTGCCCGAACACACCACCGCCGCCGGCATCCTCGACCGGCTCTTGCACCACGCCACCGTCGTGCTCACCGACGGTGAGTCCTACCGGATGCGCCAAGCCCGACACGAACGAGGTGAACGCCCCTGACCCCAACCCCGAACACCCACGAGGCGGGGACTTTCACCTGGCCAAGAGCGGGGACATCATGATGGCCGTTGACACCCGGTGGGCACGCTCGAGCCGCACCGCACGCAGATACCCCATCGGGGTGGTGCCGTAGTACCGCACGAAGCCGTACTGCAGGGCACGTTCCCCGATGCCCGCCGCCTCCGCGACCTCCGACAGGCGGATCGGCCGGCCGGCGGCGGATTCGATGAAAGCGGCCGCCCGCAGCAACGCCGGGGAGGTCGATGCGGCCTCCAGGATCTGCCGGATCACCGGGGGCTCGCCGACGGAGCCGGACGCGAGGACGTCCTCGGCCAGCTGCCGCATCGTCCGGCTCGTTCGACGCGACGCCTCGAGCAGCAATTCCTTCGCACGGTCGGCATCGAGTCGGTGGCGTTCCATCAGCACACCGGTCGCGCGCTCGATCACCGCACGCGACGCCCACACCTGCTCCGGATGCGGAGTGATGGCAGAGGTGCGTTCCTCCGCTGCCCGTTCGTCGGTCCACCGGTCCACGGGACGATGACACCATCCCGGCGCCGTCCGCACCAGCGCGGGACGAGACGGTCGTCCGTTCCGGAACCGGGGATCACGCTCGCGGTCACGAAAGCCCTTCGGAAAGCGGTGGAATCGTCACCGCAGGCTCTCACTCCCCCATCGTCGGGAGCCGGAGGCTCAGGATGCCCCCTCCTCACCGTAGCGGCGTGCGAAGGTGTCGAGCGACGACTGCAGGTCGCCGTGCAGGGCCCGCGCCACTCCCGATCCGATCGGGCCGAACAGCGGTGCGCCGCCGAGTTCGATCTTCATCGTCAGTGTCGAGCCGTCCCCGCGGGCCGCGACGGCGAGTCGCATCGAGAACTTCGTGCCACCCTTGCCCGTCCCCTTCAGCACCACGTGGTGCGGCGCGTCCAGTTCGACGATGGTCCACGCGACCCGGTTCCGCATACCCTTGACCGACACCACCGATTCCAGCGTGGTGCCCTCGGTGAGGGTGTCCGGGAGGTCGCTGCGCCACCCGTCGTGGATGCTCAGCCATTCCCCGAACGACTCCAGCCGGGAGGCGTGCTCCCATGCCGCGTGCGGGTCGAGCGGAAGGTCGGTGGACACTTCGAGTTTCGCCATGGTCCGCACAGTAGACGGTCGATTCCGGTGACGGGCCGCGACACGACGGCGGCCCACTCCCCCTCGAGGAGTGGGCCGCCGGGTGCGGAAGGTCAGTGCGAAACGGCCTTCTCGACACCGACACCGGTGAGCGAGCGGACCTCCATCTCCGCCTGCTTGAACCGGTCCTCCTCCTTGCGGCGGCCGACGTAGGTACCGACGATGCCGAGGACGAAGGCGAGCGGGATGGACACGATGCCCGGGTTCGACAGCGGGAACCAGGAGAAGTCGGCCTCGGGGAACATCGACGAGGGCGAGCCCGACACCGCCGGGGAGAACACGATCAGCACGAGGCAGCTGACGAGGCCGCCGTAGATGCTGAACAGCGCGCCGGTGGTGTTGAACTTGCGCCAGAACAGCGAGTACAGCAGCGTCGGCAGGTTCGCCGAGGCGGCGACCGCGAAGGCCAGGGCCACGAGGAAGGCGATGTTCTGGCCCATGGCGAGGATGCCCAGGACGATCGACATCAGGCCGATGACGACGACGGTGATGCGCGAGACCCGCACCTGCTCGTCCTCGGTGGCGTTGCCGCGCTTGATGACACTGGCATAGATGTCGTGCGCGAAGGACGCCGAGGCGGTGATGGCCAGGCCCGCGACCACCGCGAGGATGGTGGCGAAGGCGACGGCCGAGATGATCGCGAGGAACAGGGTGCCGCCGAGCTCGAAGGCCAGCAGCGGGGCGGCGGCGTTCTCCTTGCCGGGCGCACCGAGGATCACATCGGGGCCGACCATCTTCGCGGCACCGTAGCCGAGCACCAGGGTGAACAGGTAGAAGGCGCCGATGAGGGCGATCGCCCAGGTCACCGAGCGGCGGGCCTCCTTGGCGGTGGGCACCGTGTAGAAGCGCATGAGCACGTGCGGCAGGCCGGCGGTGCCGAGCACCAGGGCGATGCCGAGCGAGATGAAGTCGAGGCGCGTCATGTCGCTGATGCCGTACTTGGCACCGGGGGCGAGCACGTCACGACCCGCGACGGCCTCGTTGGTCGAGTTCGACACCATCGCCTGGGCGTCGGCGAGCAGCTGGGAGAAGTTGCCGCGCACCGCGAACAGCACGAGCACGAACATCAGGCCGGCACCGGCGACGAGCAGCACGGCCTTGACCATCTGCACGTAGGTGGTGCCCTTCATGCCGCCGATGAGCACGTACACGATCATCAGCACACCGACCACGGCGACGACGATGGCCTGACCGGTCTTGTCCTGGATGTCGAGCAGCAGCGCGACCAGACCACCGGCACCGGCCATCTGTGCGAGCAGGTAGAACAGCGACACCGCGAGGGTCGACAGCGCCGCGGCCATCCGCACCGGCCGCTGCCGCAGCCGGAAGCTGAGCACGTCAGCCATCGTGAAACGCCCCGTGTTGCGGAGCAGTTCGGCGACCAGCAGCAGCGCGACCAGCCACGCGACGAGGAACCCGATGGAGTACAGGAAGCCGTCGTAGCCGTAGACGGCGATGGCCCCGGCGATACCGAGGAAGGAAGCGGCCGACAGGTAGTCGCCGGCGATCGCGAACCCGTTCTGGGGACCGGAGAACTGGCCACCGCCGGTGTAGAAGTCCGACGCCTTCTTCGTGGTGCGGCTGGCCTTGATGACCAGCCCCATCGTCACGACGACGAACGCGACGAAGATCGCGATGTTGAGGATCGGGTTGCCGACGTCGGTCGCACCCTGAGCGAGAACGGTCACTGCTGCGGTCCTTCCAGTTCCTCACGGATCGCGGCGGAGCGCGGATCCAGTTCACGGCCGGCGAACTTCACGTAGACGCCGGTGATCACGAAGGTCGTGACGAACTGGGCGAGCCCGAGGATCAGGCCGACGTTGATGTTGCCGAGAACCTTCGTCGCCATGAACTCGTCGGCGTAGGTGGCCAGCAGGACGTACAGGCCGTACCAGGCGAGGAAGAAGGCGGTCACCGGAAACACGAAGCGTCGCAGTCGGCTTCGCAATTCCTGGAACTCCGGGCTCTCCTGCATCACGACGAACTCCTGCGGTGTCGGAGTCCGCCGCGGGGGTACGTCGCTCTCACTGAGTGGTGCTGTGGTCACTGCTACTCCTCGAGTGTCGAGTGAAGGTGATCACAACGCTAGTGAGACGGTGGTCACACGCACAGGCCTGCGGGCGAAACGGACGACGAGAAGCGGTGTCGTGCGACGAACGGTCGTGTCACCGCGACGAACGGCGCCCACCGGTGCCGCGGCCGCGTTCCCCGAACGCCCCGAGCTCGCGGTCGCGTCCCATTCCGAGCCGTTCGGGTACGTGCATACGCGAGAAGGCCCGGCCCACATCGGCGGGCACGCGGCGTCGCGTCGCGAGGCTCACCACGATCATCGTCAGGAACGCCAGCGGCACGCTGATCGCCGCGGGATAGGCCGACAGCACCGTCGGCCAGCCCCCGCCGACCGTCGGGTCGATCGGGAGGAGCACCGTCGAGAGGGCCGCGGCGCCGGCGACCAGCCCGCCGACGACCATCCCCACCGCCGCACCCACCGCGGTGAGCCCGCGCCACCAGATGCCCAACACCAGCAGCGGGCACAGGGTGGACGCGGCGATCGCGAACACCTGCCCCACCGAGCGGGACAGGTCGAGCGAGGTCACCGACAGGGCCAGCACGAGCGGCACGATCCCGGCGAGGACCGCCGCGACCCGGAAGTCGCGCACACGCCCGCGCAGCACGTCGGTGGACAACACCCCGGCGACACTCACCAGCAGCCCCGACGAGGTGGACAGGAACGCGGCGATCGCCCCCGAGGCGACGAGCGCCGCGAGCAACTGCCCACCCCAGCCCGAGAGCACCGAGCCGGGCAGCAGCAGCACCGCCGCGTCGGAACGTCCGGTGATGAGCAGTTGCGGCACGTACAGACGCGCGAACACCCCGAGCAGGGTCGGGAACAGATAGAACAGGCCCAGCAGGCCGATGACGGCGAAGGAGGTCATCCGCGCCGCGCGCCCGTCGGGGTTGGTGTAGAAGCGCACGAGCACGTGCGGCAGGCCCATCGTGCCGAGGAAGGTCGCGAGCATCAGCGAGTACACCTGGAACAGCGGATGCCGGCTGCTGGCGCCGAGGCCCGCACCGGGCGACGCCCAGGCGTCGTTGTCCGACGGCGCGCCGGCCACGACCGGCACCGGCGAGCCGGCCTCGAGGACGAGTTCGGTGCCCGCGCCGAGGACGTGTTCACCGGGGGTCAGTTCGAAGTCGCCGGTGACGGGCTGCCCATCCACCTCCCCGGAGACGATCACCGGTAGCGGTTCGGCGACCTGCACCACGACGTCGATGGTGACGTCGACGCTGGTGGTCTCGGTGACGGTGGGCGGTACCGGAGCGTCGACCTTCCGGTCGTCGCCGACGAAGTGCAGCACGAGCACGAGGGCCGGCAGGGCGACCGCGGTGAGTTTGAGCCAGTACTGGAAGGCCTGCACGAAGGTGATCGAGCGCATGCCGCCGCCGACGACGTTGGCCACCACGATCACCCCGACGACCGCGACTCCCACCCAGTCGGGCACGCCCAGCAGGATGTTGAGGGTCAGGCCCGCCCCCTGGAACTGCGGCACCAGGTAGAGGATGCAGATGATCGCCACGACCATCATCGCCAGGGTGCGCAGCCACTTCTCCCCCAGCCGGAACTCGGCGAAGTCCGGGACGGTGTAGGCCCCCGAGCGCCGGAGCGGGGCGGCGACGAACAGCAGCAGACCGAGATAGCCGGCGGTGAACCCGACCGGATACCACAGCGCGTCGGCGCCGAACTTGGCGACGAGACCGGCCACCCCGAGGAAGGACGCCGCCGACAGGTACTCGCCGGAGATCGCGGCGGCGTTCCAGCGCGGGCCGACGCTGCGGGAGGCGACGAGGAAATCGGAGGTGGTGCGGGCCATGCGCACGCCGTAGATGCCGATGGCGACGGTGGCGATCGCCGCGGCGACGAGACCGACGACGGTGACGACGGGGATCGATCCGCTCATCGGCGTCAGTCGTCGGTGAGGTCGGTGAAGTCCTGCTCGTTGCGTTCGGCGAGCCGCACGTACACCCACGCGATGCCGAGCAGCAGCGGGTAACCGACGACGCCGAGCAGCAGCCACGGCAGCCGGATGCCGAGGACGGTCACGTCCGCCAGGCCCGGGACGGCGTGGAAGAGCAGCGGGATCGCGCCGAGCAGGCACACGGTGGTCAGCGCGACCCGCAGGGCGAGCCCGAGCTGGGCGCGCACGAGGCCACGCACCATGGCGTCACCGACCTCGGTCTGCTGCTGCACCTCGACGCGGGTGCGGACCATGCGGGCGCCGCGGCGTTCGGCGAGCACGACCCTCTCGCGCGGCGGAGGAGGACTCCCCGCGCTCATCGGGACGTCCACGACTGCATGGGCCCGCGGATGAGCCGGTCCTTGAGCTCCCGGGTGTGCCGCCGGCTGACGGGCAGTTCGACGGCCGGGGCGGTGCCCTCGCCCTTCAGACACACGACGAGACCCGATCCGACGCTGCGGATACCGGTGACCAGCGGCAGCGCCACGAGATAGGAGCGGTGCACGCGCAGGAACCCGGCGTCGGCCCAGCGGCTCTCCAGGGTGGAGATGGGGATGCGCACCAGATGCGAGCCGGTGGCCGTGTGCAGCCGGGCGTAGTCGCCCTCCGCCTCCACCCAGTGCACCGACGAGCGCGGCACGAGCGTGGTCACCCCGCCGAGTTCGACGGGGATGACGTCGTCGCCGGTGGCGTTGTCGGTGGGCGGCGGGGTGCCGGGCCGGCGGCGCTCGGCGATGCGCCGGACCGCTTCGGCGAGCCTTTCCTCGCGCAGCGGCTTGAGGACGTAGTCGACGGCGCCGAGGTCGAAGGCCGACACGGCACGGTCGTCGTGCGCGGTCACGAACACCACGGCGGGCGGGGTCGCGAAGTTGCGCAGGATGCCGGCGAGCTCGAGCCCGTCGAGGCCGGGCATGTTGATGTCGAGGAACACCGCGTCGACACCGCCGTCGCGCAGCAGCCGCAGCGCGGTGGTCGCATCGCCCGCGGTGTGCACGACCGCGATCTCCTCCCGGGCACGCAGGAGGTAGGCCAGCTCGTCGAGGGCGGGCGGTTCGTCGTCGACGGCCAGTACGGTGAGTTGTTCTGTGGTGTCGTTCACGGCGAACCTATCGTGTCACGAGGGGTGTCCCTCAAGGCCGGATACCCGGCCGGAACTTCGGAACCCGCATGCTGACCTTGGTCCCGGCGCCCGGCGCGGTCTCCACCACCAGCCCGTAGTCGTTGCCGAAGGCGGCCCGCAACCGGTCGTCGACGTTGGCGAGGCCGACGTGCGCGGACTCCCGCACCCCGCTGCCGTGCTCGCTGTCGGCGACGGCATCGAGCATGCCCGAGCGCAGCAGTTCCGGGTCCATGCCGATGCCGTCGTCCTCCACGCTGATCACGCAGTCGGTGCCCTCGTCGGCGGCGGTGATGGTGATGCTGCCCGCCCGGATGTCCTTGCCGGCGATGCCGTGCCGGACCGCGTTCTCCACCAGCGGCTGCAACGCCAGGAACGGCAGGGTGACGTTGAGGACCTCGGGGGCGATCTGCAGGCGCACCTCGAGGGCGTTGCCGAACCGGGCGCGTTCGAGGGTCAGATAGCGGTCGATGTTGCGCAGTTCCTCGGCGAGCAGGGTGTACTCCCCCGCGGTGCGGAACGAGTACCGGGTGAAGTCGGCGAAGTCCAGGAGCAGTTCGCGGGCCCGGTCCGGGTCGGTGCGCACGAACGACGCCACCGTGTTGAGCGCGTTGTAGATGAAGTGCGGGCTGATCTGGGCGCGCAGCGCGCGGAGTTCGGCGCGGTCGAGGCGGGCGCGGGAGGCGTCGAGTTCGGCCAGTTCGATCTGGCTGCACGCGTACCCGACGACCTCGGTGAGGACACCGAGCATCGCCGGTCCCGGATCGAAGGTGGTGACCACCCCGAGCACCCCGACCACCCCCGCACCGTCGACGATGAGCGGCTGCGCGACGAGGGCGCGGGCGGCGACCTCCTCCGGTCCGCGCTGCAGACTCGCGTGCCCGACGAGCACCCGCCGCTCCCCCTCGATCGCCCGGACCGCAGCGGCCCGCATCTGCTCGGACAGGCCGGGGAACAGACCGTGCCAGGCGAGCCGCTCGCCCTCGGCGTCGAAGATCGCCACGGCCTGCGCCCCGGTGAGGGTCTGCAGGTGCGGGGCCGCCTCCTGCGCGGAGGTCGCGTCGAGGCCGCGGCGCAGCGGGCGGGCGGCGAGCGAGGCGGTACGCAGCGTGTCGTGCACGGCCCGCTCCGCCGGGGTCGTCACCACCTGGCGGGTGCGCAACCACACCGCGGCGATGGCGGTGGCGAGGAGCACCGCCACGACCGCGACGACGGCGACGAGTGTGCCGGTCACCGGAGAGCGGCCCGAACGGGCGGGGACACGACCCTGGCGGGTAGGGACACGGCGATCATGCGACCACGCTACGACGGACCACGCCGGAGGACGCGGATCTCGGGGACGAGGACCGCCCGGGCCGTTTCACGGTGGTCAGGCTACCCTTCCCTTTCGATGCCATTCATTCGTTCCCGTTCCGGCAGCACCGCCGGTGGGCTCGCTCCGCACGCGTCGTGGGCCGCCTCCACCACCGGGTTCGGAGCCGAGGAGAACCCATGACCGACCGAACCGTCCCCGAACGCTGGATCCGGGTGGTCGAGGAGCGACGGGACGCCGTGGCACTGGCGACCCCCGACACGACACTGACCTTCGCCGAACTCGACGCCGCCGCCCGCCGGTGGGTGGCGGAGCTGACCCGCCCGAGGCCGGCATCGTCGTGTCCCGCCGCCGTGCTCGTCGATGCCGGCGCCGAGTCGTTCGCGGCGATCGTCGGGGTGCTCCTGTCGGGTCGCCCGCTGGTGGTGCTCGACCCGGCGCTTCCCGAGGACCGGCGCGAGCGCATCCTGTCGCTGTCCGGGGCGGAGATCCTGCCGTCCGCACCGACCGCCGGGACCCCGGCTCCGGAACTCCCCCGCCCAAAGCCGCGCGACCCGGCGATCCTCGTCTTCACCTCCGGTTCGACCGGCGCCCCGAAGGGGGTCGTGCACACCCACCTGAACTGGATCAACCAGGCGGAGGAGGCCCGGCTCGCCTTCGGGCTGTCGCCCGCCGACCGGGTCGGGATGCTGCTGCCCGCCAGCTTCGGGGCCGGTCTGGACGTCGTGGTGATGGCGTTGCTCAACGGCGCCGGGCTGTACTACTGGGACCCGCGTACCGCCGGACTGGACGGGCTCGCGGCGTGGCTGTCCCGCCACGACGTCACCACCGCGCACTGCACCCCCTCGTTCCTCCGGTCCTTCGTCGCGCATCTCGACAGGGCGCATCTCGACAGGGCGGGCACGGACGGGCCGGCCCTGGCAGGCCTGCGCCTCGTCACCACCTGCGGTGAGCCGATCCACGGGAACGACGTCCGCGCCCTGCGCCCTCATCTGTCGTCCGACGCGGTGTTCTCCAGTTGGTCGGGGTCGTCCGAGACCGGGCATCTGGCCTTCAATCCCTATCCCCCGGAGCGTCCGCTCCCCGCCGGGGTCGTGCCGGTGGGGTGTCCTGCGGCGAACAAGTCGGTGACCGTGGTCGCTGCCGACGGATCGCCCGTCGCACCGGGTGAGGACGGTGAAGTGGTGGTCACGTCGCGGTTCATCGCGACCGGCTATCTCGGTGACGTGCCCGGCACCCTGGCGAGATTCGTGGCCGCGCCGGGTGGCGCCCGGAGCTACCGGATGGGCGACCTCGGCCGATTCGACGAGGACGGTTCCCTGCACCTGCTGGGCCGCCGCGACGACAGCGTCAAGATCCGCGGCTATCTCGTCGAACCCGCCGAGGTCGAAGCCGCTCTGCGCTCGCTCGAATGGGTGGTGGACGCGGCGGTGCTCGCCGACCGCAGCGGCACCGAGCCTCGTCTCGTCGGTTATGCGGGCGTCGACCCGTCGGGGTGGAGCCCGTCCACGTCCGAGGTCCGGCATGCGCTGAGGGCGACACTGCCGGCGTGGATGATCCCGCGCGACATCGTCGTCCTGGCCGAGCTGCCCCGCACCGAACGGGGGAAGGTGGATCGCCGGAACCTGCCGGCTCCCCCGCCCCGGCCCCCACGTGAGCGACTGCGCGGTGCGACGGAGGCCAAGATCGGCGAACTCTGGTGCCGGATCCTGTCGTTGCCCGAGGTCGGGAGCAACGAGGACTTCACCGAGCTGGGCGGCGACTCGCTCGCGGCCGTGACGATGCTCCGCGAGGTGGGTGACGAGTTCCTGATCGAGCTCACCTCGGCGCAGCTCGCGGAAGCCCCGACCATCGCGCAGCTCGCGGCGATCGTCGACGACGCGGTGGCACGACGGCCCCGAGCCGCCACCGGTTCCCTGGTGCCTCTCCGGAGGGAAGGGGCGCGGACGCCGATGTTCCTCGTCGCCGGTGGTGGTGCCCCGGCCGCGAGCCTTCTGCACCTCGTTCACAACCTGCCGGACGACGTCCCGGTGTACGGGCTGCAGGCACACGGTCTCGAGAACCGGGGTCTCGCCGACCGATCCGTGCGGGCCAACGCCCGCCGATTCGTGCGGCTGGTGCGGTCGGTCCGGCCCCATGGTCCGTACCGGCTGGGAGGACATTCGCTCGGCGGCCTGATCGCCCTGGAGATGGCGGCGCTGCTCGAGCGCGACGGCGAACGGGTCGACGTGGTCTTCGCCCTCGACACGCTGCTGGTGCCGGAACTGGTCGCCCGCCTGACCGGAGACCGGCCGGCCGGGCGCCGGGCCCGCGGTGTCGTGCTGCCCGCCCGCACCAGAGCCGAAGCACCCGAACTGACCAAGCCCCTGTTCGAATGGATCCAGGGCGCGGTGGTCCTGCAGGCGCTCATGCTCACCGCGGGACTCGTCCGCCTCCCACCATCCGTCCAGTGGACCGTGTTCTTCGAACTGGGAAGCCGGTTCGTCCGGCACCACCGGCCGACGCCCTGGTCCGGCACGGCCGTGCTGATCCGGGCCCGGGACAATACCGACCCGGAGGAGGCGTGGCAGCGGCTCGCCCCCGGCGACCTACGGCAGCACACGGTGTCCGGTGACCACTGGTCCATGGTCCGCCAATCGCACGTGGCGGAAACTGCAGCGGTGATGACCTCGTACCTCGCCGAACTCGACGGCCTCATCCCGGAGCCGGGCACGAATCCGGGCACAGGAGGAACTCCATGACCACCGCCGCCGTGATCACCAGCTACGACCCGGGCGACGACCTGCTGGACACCTGCCGGGCCGTCGCGTCGCAGGTCGACAGCGTGATCGTCGTCGACGACGGTTCGCGCCGGGACGTCTCCGCCCTGCTCGACACGTGCCGGTCCGAGGGATGGACCGTGCTGGAACAGGGTGCGAACACCGGTATCGCCGCCGCACTGAACCGTGGGGTGGACGAGGCGCTCGCCTCGGGCGCCGACGCGGTGCTCACCCTCGACCAGGACACGGTCCTCGAACCCGGTTACGTGCAGCGGATGCATGCGCATCTGGGCCTGGCGCGGTCGCTCGGCATCGACGCCGCTCTGCTCGGGCCGAGCAGCATCAACGGCGGGATCGCACCCTTCTGGTACGCGACCGAGGGTCTGACCATGGCGTTCGAGCCGATCCAGTCGGGGTTGCTGATCCCGCGGGAGGTCTTCGACCGGATCGGCGGGTTCGAGGAAGGCCTGTTCATCGACTGCGTCGACACCGAGTTCTATCTGCGGGCCCGCGCCGCCGGGATCCCTTCGCTCGTGACACCGGGCGCGCGCATCTCCCACCAGTTCGGGCGCAGCACCCGGTGGATCCCGCCACGGCTGCTGCGCCGCCTGGCCGGTCCCCTGCGCAACGGCTTCGACTTCATCGAGGACGCGCCGTTCCGGCACTACTACATCGCGCGCAACCGGACGATCATGTACCGGCGGTACTGGCGCACCGAACCGTTGTGGTGCGCGGTATCACTGGTCAAGGACGGGCTGGCCCGGGGCCGGGCCATCGCGATCGGTTCCCGGCGGCTCGTGCGTCTCAGGCTGACCGTGGCCGGTTTCCGCGCGGGTCTGCGCGACGAGTCCGGACGCATCCCCGACCGTCTCGCCCGGCTCGCCGCGGGTCGGTCGTGACGATCGCCCGTCACCGCACGGCCCCGGTTCAGCCCGGCAGCGCCGCCTTCCGGTAGCCCCGCACGAGCGGACGCCAGAACAGGACGAACAGTCCGATCGACCAGCCGAGCAGCGCGACTATCGCCCCGGTGTCGGGGGTTCCCAGGGCCAGCGAGCGGAGGGCGTCCACCCCGCAGCTCAGCGGCTGGTTCCGCACGATCGGCTGCAGCCAGGTGGGGTACACCGAAACCGGCGCGAACCCGGAGTTGAACAGCATGAGGAGATTGGTGCCGATCGCGATCCACTCGACCAAGGTCGTGCGCTCGCTGAGCAGGGCTGCGGAGGTGACCACGGTGGAGAAGGCCGCACCGTAGAACATCGCGAGGGCGAGCATCGCCACCAGCGCGAGGGGCCCGCCCTCGATGCGGAATCCGAAGGCCGCACCGACGAGGAACACCAGGCACGCCGTGACGAGCGCGCGTATCGCTTCGGCCGCGAGCCGGCCGACGATCACGGCGCTGCGATGGACCGGCATCACCCAGAATCGGCGGAGCAGTCCGCTCTCCCGTTCCCGGCGGAGACCGAGGGTGGACGCCGAGGCACCGGACATGGCCCCGACGAGAGCGACCATCGGCACCAGGGCGTAGATGCTGTCCTGCCCGGAGTGCGCGCTCACCGAGTCGCCGAGCACGATCCGGAACATCGCCACGAGCACCGCGGGATAGATCAGTGCCTGCGCGAGCGTGGCAGGATCGCGGGTCCACTTCAGGACGATCCGGTAGCACTGGGACCCGCCGTAGGTGATCATCGACCGCCACGACGCCGCCGCGTACTCGCGGTCCCGGGCACGGAATCCGAGTGCGGTCACGAGCGTCTCCTCTCCGCACGGACGGCGAGCGGAACGACGACGACGGCGATCGCCACGGTCCACCAGAGTGCAGGAGCGACGACCGACCAGGTGGCGGTGCCGTCGGCGATGGCCCGCATCGCGGTCGCGAAGTGCGAGATCGGCTGGTTCCGCGCGAAACCCTGAGCCCACGACGGGAACGCCTCCTCAGGCACGAACCCGGTGGAGAACAAGCCGAGGACGAGCTGGGGCAGGAACATCGCCTGGGCGGTGGCCTCCGGATTCCTCGTCAGCGAACCGATGGCGTCGGCGCCGAGCGACAGGACGAGAACGAACGCCATCGCGAGAGCGTAGAAGGCGAGGGCCTGACCGATCCCCCCGTGGAACCGGAATCCCAGGAGCGTTCCGAAAGCGACGGACGCGAGGACGGACAGTGTGGCCCGAAGGGCACCGGCGGTCAGGCGTGCCGCAAGTGGCGCGCCCCGCACGATCGGCATCGTCCGGAGACGCTTCGTCATGCCCCGCACCGATTCGAGAGCGGAGCGCTGTGCTGCCGCGGTCGCGGTGAACGCCATGGCCTGCAGCACGATGATCGGCATGAGGAACTGGGCGTAGTCCACACCGTAGTCGGCGACGATCCCCCGCAGCGGCAGGTAGAAGCCCAGCGCGAAGACACCGGGAACGACGATCGCAGGGAGGAACTCCCGTTCGACGGCCATCGACCGCACGATCCGCTCGGTGAGCGTGAACCACTGCCCGAGGAACAGCGCCGCACCCCGGTGGCGAGCGGGGACCCGGACAGCGGTCACTGCTCCTCGCCCTCCCCGCCCCGGCTACCGGTGAGGGCGAGGAAGACGTCGTCGAGGGAGGGGCGCCGCAGCGACACGTCCTCGAGTTCGATCCCCGCGCGACGCGCCCGGTCGATGACCGTGCCGACGGTGTCGACACCGTCCGCCGCGACCACGGTCAGGGCGTTCGCGTCGTGAGCCGGCACCGTCGCATCGAGGTCGGCGAACTCGTCGGCCAGACGCGCGAGATCGCAGGTGTCGCGCGGCACGATCTCGCACCGCCGCTCCCCCACCGTGGCCTTCAGTTCGTGCGCGGTCCCCTCCGCGACGACACTGCCGTGGTCGATCACGACGATGCGGTCGCTGAGGACGTCGGCCTCCTCCAGGTACTGGGTGGTGAGCAGGGTCGTGATCCCGAGGGAGCCGAGTTGCTCGACGAGGGACCACACGTACTTACGGCTGCGCGGGTCGAGACCGGTGGTGGGCTCGTCGAGGAAGACCACGGACGGTTCGACGACCAGGCTGCATGCGATGTCCAGCCGCCGGACCATTCCTCCCGAGTAGGTGCGGGCCTGCCGGTCCGCGGCAGCGGCGAGATCGAATCGTTCGAGCAGCTCGTCGGCTCGCAGCCGCGCGGTACGTCGGCTCAGACCCATCAACCGACCGAAGAACTGCAGGTTCTCGCGTCCGGTGAGGCTGTAGTCGATCGCCGAGTACTGGCCCGTGGTGGCGATGACACGCCGCACGGCATCGGGATCGTCGGCAACGTCGTAGCCGGCGACGGTGGCCCGGCCGGAGTCGGCGACGAGCAACGTCGACAGGATGTCGACGGTCGTGGTCTTGCCTGCGCCGTTCGGGCCGAGAATTCCCAGCACGGTGCCCGCCTCGGCGCGGAACGAGATGTCGCGCAGGGCGTGGACGTCACCGAACGATTTCGACACGCAGTCCACCACGACCGCGTCGGTTCGTGTCATCACACTCCACAATCAGTTCGGCACGTGGTCCCGATGCGGACCTGCGAGCGACCTCCGTCCACCGAGGTCACCTCAGCTTAAGTTAGCCTAAGTCGTACCCGATCCCGGAGCCGGCCAAGTGCCGAAAGTCCCTAATCAGGCAAGGCGAACGCACCCGAATGACGCACGACCCACAGCGCGACGAGCCGCGCGGTGACACGCACGACGTCGGCTCCGAGCCGTTCGTGCTCTCCGCGGCCCAGCGGAGCATCCTGTTCGCCCAGCATCTCCTCGGTTCCGTCCCCCTGTCGATCGCCCAGTACGTCGACCTGAGGGGCGACCTCGACTTCGAACTTCTCCGCAGGGTCGGCACCCGGGCGGCGCACGAGTTCGGCACGGCGCTGCTGCGGCTCGTGCCCGGCGACCCGGATCCCCTGCAGGTCGTCGACCACGGGTTGCTCGACGAGATGCGTTTCCGCGATCTGCGCGGCGAAGCCGATCCCGAGGCCACCGCGCACGCCTGGATGCGCGCGGACACGGCGGCCCCTCTCGACCTGTTCGAGGACCGTCTGATCGAGGCGACGATGCTGCAGATCGCCGATGACCGCTGGTTCTGGTACTGCCGCATGCACCACGTCGCTCTCGACGGTTACGGCGCGATGGCGCAGATGACCCGCGCGATCGAGCTGTACAACGCCGAATGGGAAGGCCTGCCGGCACCCGTTTCCCGGGCCGGGGCCCTGGAGGCGATCGTCGCCGACGAACACGCCTATCGCG
Organism: Rhodococcus sp. Z13; assembly: GCF_025837095.1. NCBI lineage: Bacteria > Bacillati > Actinomycetota > Actinomycetes > Mycobacteriales > Nocardiaceae > Rhodococcus > Rhodococcus sacchari. Next base: position 869,358 of record NZ_CP107551.1, on the reverse strand, counting down.
CGTCGTCCCGGTTCACCCGCGACAGGGAGCACTGGCGCAGCCGGGTCCGCGACCTGCCCGTGCCCGTCCGCGTCTCCGATCGTGTCGCCCCGCCCGCGGCCTGCCCGCTGACGGTCGGCCGGGCCCTGCCCCCGGATCTCGCTGCGGCCCTCGACGAGACGGCGGCCGCGCAGCGCACCACACTCGCGGCGCTCGTGGTCGCCGCGACCGCCCTGTACCTGTCGGTCGTGTGCGACACCGAGGACGTGACGCTGAGTCTGCCCGTCTCGGCTCGGACGAACGCCCTGCTGCGCCGCTCCGGCGGCATGGTCTCGAACGTCGTCCCTCTCCGGCTGCACATCGGCCCCGACACCACCGTGGGGGAACTGCTCGCCGCCACCACCGTGGAGCTGACCGGGGCCCTGCGCCACCAGCGGTACCGCGCCGAGGACATGCACCGGGACAGCCCCGACGCGCCCGCGTTCACCGATCCCGGCAGCCGCGGTTTCTTCGGCCCGGCGGTCAACCTCATGATGTTCCACCCGGAGGTAGCGCTCGGCGCCGCCACCGGCCGCTTCCACGTGCTGTCCACGGGCCCGGTGGACGATCTCGCGGTCAACGTCTATCCCAGCATCGGCGGCAGCGAGTCCCGCATCGACCTCGAGGCGAATCCCGCGCTGCACACCGAAGCCGAGCTGGACGGCCGGCTCGACCGGCTGTTCGCGTTGCTCTCCGATCTGGCCGGGCCGGCCGACCGCCCGGCCCGCGCCCTGCGGATGGTCCGCCCGGAGGAACACGCCGCGCTCGTCCCCGCACACGGACCCGAAGCCCCCGACCGAGCGACCCTCGCCGAGATCTTCGCGGCGACGGTCGCCCGGCACGATCTGCGCCCCGCCCTGCGGCAGAACGGGGACGATGTCTCGTACCGGGAACTCGACGAACGCGCGAACCGCCTCGCCCGCATGCTGATCGCCCGAGGGGTCGGGCCAGAGGTGTTCGTGGCGGTGTCACTGCCCCGCGGTGTCCGGGCCGTCGTGGCCACCCTCGCGATCGCCAAGGCGGGTGGTGCCTTCGTCCCCGTCGATCCGGCACTGCCGTCCGACCGCATCCGGACCATCCTCGAGGACTGCTCGGCCGGCATCGGCCTCACCGACACCGACCACGTCGCATCGCTCCCCGCGTCCGTGTCGTGGCTGGCCCTGGGCGCCGAGACGCTCCGGGACGAGTACCTGGCGTCGTCACCCGCCCCGCTCACCCGGACGGAGCTGCGCGGACGTCCGCGTACCGATGCCGCCGCGTACATGATCTACACCTCCGGTTCGACCGGTGTCCCCAAGGGTGTGGTGGTCCCGCATGCCGGTCTGGCGGCCTTCGCCGCCGAGCAGCGGCGCCGTTACCAGCTGCCGCCCGAGGCCCGGACGCTGCAGTTCGCGTCCGCGAGCTTCGACGCGTCGGTGCTCGAACTCCTCCTCGCCGTCGGTGCCGGGGCCTGCGCGGTGACCGTCCCGCAGGACGTCTACGGCGGGGATGCACTCACGAATTTCCTTCGTGCCGAACGGATCACCCACGCATTCCTCACTCCGGCCGCGCTCGCCACGGTGGACGAGACGGCGGTTCCGGACCTGCGCACGGTGATCGTCGGGGGTGACGCCTGCGAGGCGGAACTCGTCCGGCGCTGGGCGCCCGGCCGACGGATGTTCAACGCCTACGGGCCGACCGAGTGCACCGTCATGGCCACCGGAGTCGGGCCGATGTCGGCGGACGAACCGGTCACGATCGGCGATCCGGGCACCGGGATCCGCGTCGTCGTCCTGGATTCGCGGTTGCGTCCGGTGCCGGTCGGGGCACCGGGTGAGTTGTACATCGCGGGGCCCGCGGTATCGCGGGGCTATCACCGGCGGCCGGCCCAGAGCGCCGCGGCCTTCGTCGCCGACCCGTACGGACCGCCCGGCAGCCGCATGTATCGCACCGGGGACCGGGTCCGCTGGGACGACGCACACCGCCTGCACTATCTGGGCCGCACCGATTTCCAGGTCAAGCTGCGAGGCTTCCGCATCGAACCGGGTGAGATCGACGCAGTGCTCGGCACCCATCCGGCGGTCGACTTCGCGGTCACCGTCACCCGGCGCCGGACGGACCGCAACGACACCCTGGCCCTCGTGTCGTATGTGCTTCCGGCACGGGACTCTTCCACCGCGCCCGCGGATCTCGCGGCGGCCCTGCGGGAACACGCCGCCCGCAGCCTTCCGCACCACATGGTTCCCGCCGCCGTCACGGTCCTCGACGAGCTCCCCCTCACCACGGCGGGTAAGGTCGACCGGCGCGCACTTCCCGAACCCGATTGGCCCCACGAGGAATTCATCGCCCCGACATCGGAAACCGAGACCCTCGTCGCGGACGTGTTCCGGAGCGTCCTCGGAGCGGACACCGTCGGGGCGCACGACAACTTCTTCTCCCTCGGAGGGAACTCGCTGTCGGCGACCCGCGTGGCCGCCGAACTGGGTGCAGCGCTCGGAACCACGGTGGCCGTGCGCACCGTCTTCGAGGCAGCGACGGTGTCCGCCCTCGCCCGGCGTCTCGACGAGACGCAGGACGATCCCGCACGACCGCCACTGGTCCCGGTCCCCCGCGACACACCCGTCCCGGTCTCGCCCGCCCAGCACCGGATGTGGTTCCTCAATCGTTTCGACGGCGCCTCCCCGGCCTACAACATCCCGATCGCGCTCCGGATCCGGGGCCAGCTCGACACCGGCGCCCTCGCCGCGGCCTTCGACGATGTGTCCCGCCGGCACGAGATCCTGCGCACGAGTTATCCGGACAGCCCGGACGGCCCGATCCAGCTCGTCCACCCCGAACCGGTCTTCGCGCCCGTCCTGGCCGACATCGCCGAGGACGCCCTGCCGGACCGGCTGCGGGAGATCGCCGCGACCCGATTCGACGTGACGAGCGAGGTGCCGGTGCGGGCCGAGATCCTCCGGCTCGCCCCGGAGGACCACGTCGTGGCCGTCACCCTCCATCACATCAGCGCCGACGGCGCCTCGCTCGCGCCCTTCGCACGCGACACGGCGATCGCCTATGCCGCGCGATCCGGCGGTCGCACACCGGAGTTCGTGCCCCTGCCGATCCAGTTCGCGGACGTCACGGTGTGGCAAGACCTCCTGCTCGGCGACGAATCGGATCCCCGATCGGTGGCGGCCCGGCAACTCGAGTACTGGCGGAACCGCCTCGCGGGCCTGCCTCCCCGGCTCGACCTGCCCACCGACCGGCCGCGGCCGACGGTGGCGTCGATGCGGGGCGGTACGGTCGACTCCGGTATCGACGTGGAGACCTTCGCCGCGGTGCGCCGTCTCGCGGCGGACACCGGCACCACCCCCTTCATGGTCGTGCAGGCGGTGTTCGCCGTGCTGCTCGCACGTCTGAGCACCCGCACCGACATCGCCGTGGGCACCCCGGTCGCCGGACGGGTCGATCCCGCACTCGACGACCTCATCGGCATGTTCGTCGGAACCCTGGTGCTGCGCACCGAGGTTCGTCCGGGCGAGCGTTTCCGCGATCTCCTCGAGCGGGTCCGCCGGGACGACACCGAGGACTTCGCACACGCCGACCTGCCGTTCGAGCGTCTCGTCGACGCGCTCGCCCCGACACGGTCGGCGGCCCATCATCCCCTCGTGCAGGTCGGTTTCTCGTACCAGAACCTGCCGTCCACCGACCTGAAACTCGCCGGCCTCGACGCCGAGGTACTCGACCTCCCGCTGGGCGTGGCCAAGTTCGACCTGCATCTCACCGCGGTGGAGGACGTCCTGGACTCCACGCGGACCCACCTGCGGCTGCAGTGGGATCACGCGCTGGATCTGTTCGACGCCGACACCGTCCGCATGACGGCCGAACGCTTCGAGATCGTGCTGCGGGAGGTGCTCGCGCACCCGGACACGGTCGTCGGCGACATCGACCTGCGCACCGCAGCCGGCTCCCGGATCGCCGCCCGGCTCGACGGCGACCGGACGGACCTCCCCTCGGTGACACTGCCCGAGCTCCTCGCCGACCAGTGGTCCCGCTCGCCGCACGCGCCGGCACTCGTCTTCGACGACCACAGCCTCGACTACGCCGGATTCGCTTCGCGCGTGGTCGCTCTCGCACAACGCCTGATCGAGACCGGGGTTCGGCCGGAGACCCGTGTCGCGGTCGCCCTGCGCCGCGGGCTCGACCTGCCGGTCGCCCTGTGCGCGGTGCTCGTCGCCGGGGGCGCGTACGTCCCGATCGATCCCGATGCCCCCGGTGAACGCACCGCGCACATCCTGCGGTCGGCCCGCCCGGCCTGCGTCGTGACGACCTCGGACGTCGCGGCATCGCTGCCCGGCGACCTTCCCGTGGTCGACGTCGACACCGAGGGTGTCGCCGAAGCCGTTCCGGCGCCCGTGATTCCGGAGACCGGACTGCGACCCGGCAACACGGCCTACGTGCTCTACACCTCCGGATCCACCGGCGTCCCCAAGGGTGTCGCGGTCTCCCATGCGGCGGTCGCCGCTCAGTTGCGGTGGAAGAAGGCGGAGTTCCCGATCTCCGTCGGCGACACCGTGATGCTCAAGACCCCTGTCGGATTCGATCTGTCGGTGTGGGAGTTGTTCTGGCCGTTGATCAGCGGGGCACGGCTCGCCGTCGCGCACCCCGACGATCACCGCGACCCGGCGCGGGTCGCACGGGCGCTGCGCCGGTACGGCGTCACCACCGCCCATTTCGTCCCGTCACTGCTCGATGCCCTGCTCACCGTGCCTGGCGCTCTGGACGAGACCTCCCTGCAACGGATCCTGTGCATCGGTGAGGCACTCACCCCCGGCACGGTCGAACGGGTCCGCAGCAGCACGGACGCCGAGATGTTCAATCTGTACGGCCCCACCGAGGCCGCCGTCTCCGTGACCTCCTACCGGTGCTCCGAACGCGAGGCGACCACCGTGCCCATCGGGCTGCCGGTGTGGGACACCGATCTGCTCGTCCTCGACGCCCGACTGCATCCCGTCCCGGTGGGTGTGGTGGGCGAACTGTATCTCGCGGGCCCCCAGCTGGCCTCGTGGTACGAAGGCCGCCCCGATCTGACCGCCGAGCGCTTCGTCGCCCGGCCCAGCGTCGCCCGCACTCTCGACGGCACCGCCCCGCCGGTGGGTGACCGGATGTACCGCACCGGCGATCTCGTGCGGTTCGGGAAGGACGGAACGCTCGAGTACGTGGGCCGGAACGACTTCCAGGTCAAACTGCGCGGCCAGCGGATCGAACTCGGCGAGGTGGAGGCCGCGCTGACCCTCGACGACCGCATCGCCCAGGCGGTCGCCGCGGTGCACCGCGACACGCTGGTGGCCTATGTCGTCCCCGCCGACCTGCCGGGAGCGCTCCCCGTCGACGACGTCCTCGCGGATCTGTCCCGGCGCCTGCCCGGCTACATGGTGCCGGCCACCCTCGACGTGCTGCCGGCCCTGCCGATGAACGTCAACGGCAAGATCGATCGCGCTGCGCTGCCCGAGCCGACCCTGCGTCTCCGCACCTACCGGGTGCCCGAGACCGAACTCGAGCAGGCCGTGGTCGGTGCGATCGCGGCGGTTCTCGGGATCGACGAGCACGGCCTGGGCACGGACGACGACTTCTTCGCCGTGGGCGGGAACTCACTCAGCGCGACCCGCGTGACCGCGCGGCTGTCCGAGGAACTCGACGTCGACGTCCCGGTCCGGGCGTTGTTCGAGGCCCCGACCGTCCGGGCCCTGGCCGCGTGGATCGACGGTGTGCGCGGGCGGTCGGCGCGGCGTCCCGCGTTGACGGCCGGGCCGCGGCCCGAACGGGTGCCGCTCAACGCCGCCCAGTACCGGATGTGGCTGCTCAACCAGCTCGATCCGTCCTCGCCCGCCTACAACCTCCCGGTGGCACTGCGGCTCGACGGCGGGCTCGACCTCGACGCCCTGGCCGCGGCCTGGCGGGACGTGCAGACCCGTCACGAGTCGCTGCGCACCCGTTATCCCGACTCCGCCGGGGTCCCCGAACAGGTGGTCGTCGCTCCGGAGGACCTCCCGGCGCCGTCCTTCACACCCGTCGACATCGACACCACCGATCTGCAGGCGGAGATCCTCGCGGCCGCAGCGGCCGGCTTCGACGTGACCGCCGGGATCCCCGTCCGCACACGCCTGCTGCGCGTCGCGCCCGACAGCCACGTGCTGGTCGTCGTGGCCCACCACATCGCCGCGGACGGCTCGTCGCTGGCCCCGCTGGCCCGGGACATCGCCCTCGCCTACGCCGCCCGGAGCACCGGCGACGCGCCGCACTGGGAGCCGCTTGCCGTGCAGGTCGCCGATCACGCGGTGTGGCAACAGCGCCTCCTCGCGGACAGCACGCGCCTCGACGCCGAGACCGCCTTCTGGCGGGAGACCCTGCACGGTCTCCCCCCGCTCCTCGAGCTGCCCACCGACCACCCCCGGCCGGTCGCACCGAGCGGCCGGGGTGTCGCGACCCGGTTCACCATCGACGCCGGACTGCACTCGGCTGCACGAGAACTCGCACAACGGCACGGTGCGACCCTGTTCATGGTGGTGCACGCGGCGTTCGCCGTTGCACTCGCCCACTGGGGGTCGGCCTCCGACGTCGCCGTCGGTACACCGGTGGCCGGTCGTGGCAGCGCCGTGCTCGACGAGGTCGTCGGCATGTTCGCCGACACCCTGGTGCTGCGGACCCCGGTCGATCCGTCGTCGACCTTCGCCGAGCTGCTCGGCGAGGTACGGCAGCGTGATCTCGCGGCCTTCGACCACGCGGAGGTGCCGTTCGAGCATCTCGTCACCGAACTCGATCCGCCGCGCTCGGCCGACCGGCATCCGTTCTTCCAGGTGATGCTCGCGTTCCAGGACGCGGTCGCCACGTCCGCGGAACTGCCCGGCCTGCGCGTGTCCGCCGTCGATCTCGACCTACCGGTCGCACGGTTCGATCTGCACCTGACCCTGACGGTCGGGGCCGCCGACCAGCCGGTCGAGGCCCACCTGAGCGGGTCGGCCGATCTGTTCGACGCCGCCACCGTCGCGACGCTGTCCCGGCGGTTCACCGCGATCCTGCGCCACCTGGTGGAGACTCCGGAGACCCCCATCGGTGCGGTCGACGCCGGAGAGACCGGGGAACTCGACCGCCTCGCGGCGTGGGGCACCGGGGAGACCGTGCCGCTGGACGCCCGGTCGCTGCCCGATCTGCTCGCCGCCCGGATCGCTGCCGAGCCCGCGGCACCCGCTCTCACCGAGGACGACGGAACGACCCTGTCCTACGGCGAATTCGGAGAGCGCGTGGCCCGGCTCGCCCACCACCTGCTCGCTGCCGGTGCCGGCCCGGAGCGCATCGTGGCGGTGGCGCTTCCCCGCAGCGCCGACTTCGTGGTCGCGGTGCACGCTGTCGTGGCCGCGGGAGGCGCATACCTGCCGGTCGACCCGGCCTACCCCGCGGCGCGTATCCGCGAACTGTTCACCGCCGCCACTCCCGTCGCGGTGCTGACCACCCCGGAGCAGACGACGGTCGTCGCCGAGGCCGCGGACGCCGGGATCCGCGTCGTCGATCCCGCGGACGCGATCACCGGCGATGTCGCCCTGCCCACCGATGCGGACCGCCCGTCCCCTCTGCATCCGGATCACCCCGCCTACGTCATCTTCACCTCCGGGTCCACCGGCCGGCCGAAGGGCGTGACCGTCACCCACCGGGCGATCGTCAACCGGCTGCGGTGGATGCAGCACACCTATCCGCTGTCGGTATCCGACACGGTGCTGCACAAGACCCCGGCGACCTTCGACGTGTCGGTGTGGGAGTTGTTCTGGCCGTTGCAGGTCGGTGCCCGGTTGCTCGTCGCCGCCCCCGACGGTCACCGCGATCCCCGCTATCTCGGGGACCTCGTGGACCGCGAGGACGTCACGGTCGCGCACTTCGTCCCGTCGATGCTCGACGCCTTCGTCGCCGGCAGACCCGGAGACGGAGCCGCGCACCCGAGCCTGCGAACCGTCTTCACCAGCGGTGAGGGACTGCGGGCGGAGACCGCGACGGCGCTGCTCGCGGCGTGCGGCACGGAACTGCACAATCTCTACGGCCCGACCGAGGCCGCGGTGGACGTCACCCACCGCGCTGTCGTGCCGGGTTCCACCGTGCCGGGCACGATCGTGCCGATCGGCCTGCCGGTGTGGAACACCGGGACACGGGTGCTCGACGCCCGTCTCCGGCCGGTACCCGAGGGAGTGCGCGGCGAGTTGTACCTCACCGGCATCCAGCTCGCCCGCGGCTATCTCGGACGGCCCGATCTCACGGCCGACCGGTTCGTCGCCGACCCCGACGGCCCGCCCGGGAGCCGGATGTACCGCACGGGCGATGTCGTCCGCTGGCGGTCCGGTCCCGACGGCACCGATCCCCGATTGGATTTCCTGGGGCGCAGCGACTTCCAGATCAAGCTGCGCGGACAACGCATCGAGCTCGGCGAGATCGAGGCGGTCCTGCTGACCCGTCCCGACGTCGCGGCGGCGGTGTGCGTGCTGCGACACCATCCGGTGACCGGCGACCATCTCGTGGCCTACGCGGTGCCTGCCGGCTCCGCCGCACTCGACGGCGACGCGCTGCGCGTCGACCTCGCCGCGGCGCTGCCGGCGCACCTGGTGCCCTCGGCCGTCGCGATCCTCGATGCACTGCCGGTGGGCCCCAACGGGAAACTCGACCGCGCAGCCCTGCCCGAGGCGCGCCCCGAGACCGGTTCGGCGGGACGCGAACCCGCGACCGTCACGGAGCGCCGGATCGCCGAGATCTTCGCCCGCGAACTCGGGCTCGACCGGGTCGACCCGGACCGCAGCTTCCTCGACCTGGGTGGCAACTCGCTGGTCGCGACCCGCCTGGTCGCGGCGATCGACGCGGTCTTCCCCACCGGCCTGCGTCTGCGGGAGATCTTCGAATCCCCGAGCGTGGCAGCGCTCGCCGCCCGGATCGATTCCACAGCGCTCACCGACGCGCTGCCGCTCGCGCCGATGCCGCGTCCCGAACGGGTGCCGCTGTCGGCCGCACAGCAGCGGATGTGGTTGCTGCAGAACCTCGATCCCGCATCCTCGGCGTACACCATCGCCGCGGCCCTGCGGATCGACGGGCCGCTCGACACCGGCCTGATGCGCGCCGCGCTCGCCGACGTGAGCGACCGGCACGAGATTCTGCGCACCGTCTACGCCGTGACCGACGGGCAGCCGCACCAGGTGGTCCTTCCCACCGGGACGGCCGTGGCCGACCTCGAGGTCGACGAGTCGGGGCCGGACGATCCGGCGGAGGTCTTCGCGGTCCTGCGCACCGGATTCGACCTCGCGGAGCGGCCGCCGCTGCGGATCGGTCTCCGTCCTCTCGGTCCCGACAGTGCACTGCTGGTCGTCGCGGTGCACCACATCGCCGCCGACGGCTGGTCGCTGCGGGTGCTCGCGGCCGACCTGCTCGCCGCCTACGCCGCACGTGCCGCCGGGCACCGACCGGACTGGGATCCCCTCCCGGTCCAGTACGCGGACTACACGCTGTGGCAGCAGGCGGTCCTCGGGAACCCCGGCGATCCCGGCTCGCGACTCTCCCGGGAACTGGCGTTCTGGCGCACCACCCTCACCGGCGCGCCGGCCCTGCCGGACCTCCCGACGGACCGCCCCCGGCCCGCGACCGCGACGGGGCGGGGCGCCCGCGCGGCAACCGTGCTCGACGCCGACACCCACCGTGCGCTGGACGCCCTCGCGCGGGAACACGGCGCGACCCTGTTCATGGTGGCCCACACCGCCCTCGCGGTGCTGCTCTCGCGTCTCGGCGCCGGGCCGGACATCGTGATCGGCGCCCCGGTGGCCGGACGCCACCATCCCGCGTTGGCCCCGCTCGTGGGCATGTTCGTGCAGACGGTGGTCCTGCGCACCCCGGTCGACACCCGCCGGAGCTTCGACCGGTTGCTCGGGTCGGTCCGCGCGAGCGATCTCGCCGCCTTCGACCACGACACGGTGCCCTTCGAAACCGTCGTCGAGACGCTGGCTCCGCCGCGGTCGACGGCACACCATCCACTGTTCCAGATCACCCTCACCGTCGCCGATCCCGCACCGATCGACGAGAAGGGCGTCGAAGCAGCAGGTTTCACCGTGCACGAAGTGCCGTTCGACGCCGGGGTGACCCGCTTCGATCTCGAGTTCACGCTCACCCCGCGGCCCGACGGGTCGGCCGGCATCGACCTGATCTACGCGACCGACCTGTTCGACGCCGCCACGGCGGACACCCTGCTGGCCCGGTTCGCGACGGTACTGCGCAGTGCCGCAGAGGATCCCACACTCCCCGTCCGGAGCATCGACCTGAGCACCCCCGCGGAGAACGCCGCCCTCGAACGACTGCACACCCGCCCACCGGTGCCCGAGCGCAGCCTCGCCGACCTGCTCACCGGGGCGGGCCGGGCGGAGGACACCGCACTCGTCGCACCCGGACCGGTGCGCGTCGAACTCACCTACGGACAGCTCGGAGACCGCGCGAACCGGCTGGCGCGCCTGCTGATCGGGCGCGGACTCGATCCGGGTGACGTCGTCGCGATCTGCCTGCCCCGCAGTGTCGACCAGGTCGTGGCGGTGTGGGCCACCGCGCTCGCGGGCGCGACCTTCGTCCCCGTCGATCCCGACTACCCCGCGGGACGCATCGCCCACATGCTCGGCGATTCCGGCGCGCGGCTCTGCCTCACCACGACCGACCGGCTCACCGCACTCGCGGCGATCCGCCCCGAAGGACCCTGGCTCACCCTCGACGACGCCGGAGCCCGCACGGAACTCGCGTCCTGCGAGGGCGGTCCGGTGACCGACGCCGAGCGGTCCCGTGCGCTGTCGCTCGACGATCCCGCCTACATGATCTACACGTCCGGATCCACCGGTCTGCCGAAGGCCGTGGTGGTGACCCACCGCGGTCTCGCGGCCTTCGCCGCCGAGCAGACCGGGCGCTACCGGGTGGATCGCACCTGCCGGTCGGCGCTGTTCGCGTCGCCGAGCTTCGACGCCTCGATCCTGGAATTGCTCCTCGCGTTCGCGGCCGGGGCGAGCACCGTCGTCGTCCCGACCGGGGTCTACGGCGGCACCACTCTCGGTGACGTGCTCCGGGACGAACACGTCACGCACCTGTTCCTCACCCCGGGTGCGCTGCGCACCCTCGACCCGGACGATCTGCCCGAGGTACACACCGTGATCGTGGGCGGCGACGAATGCCCACCCTCGCTGGTGCGGGAGTGGGCGCCGGGCCGCCGCATGTTCAACGCCTACGGGCCGACCGAGTCGACGATCATGGCGACCGTCGCCGGACCGCTGTCCCCCGACGGCGAGGCCGTGCCGATCGGTGTCCCCGTCACCGGCACCCGGGTGCAGGTGCTCGACGACGCCTTCGGCGCCGTCCCCCCGGGCAGCATCGGCGAATTGTACCTGGCCGGACCGGGTCTGGCCCGCGGCTATCACGGCCGTCCGGGGCTGACCGCCACGACCTTCGTCGCCGACCCCGACGGCCCGCCCGGCAGCCGCCGCTACCGCACCGGCGACCTGGTGCGGTGGGACCGCGACGGTTCGGCCCTGTCGTACGCCGGGCGACGCGACAACCAGGTGAAGGTGCGCGGCTTCCGCATCGAACTCGGCGAGGTGGAACGCGCCCTGCGCGCCCACCCGGACGTCGAGTTCGCGCTCGCGCTGGGACACCGGGTCGATCCCGGTTCGCCCGACAGCACCGTCCTCGTCGCCTACGTCGGCACCGTGGACGGACGCACCGTGCCGCAGGACGTCCTGCTCGCCCACGCCCGCGCGCAGCTGCCCGGTCACATGGTTCCGGCGGCGATCACCGAACTGGACCGGATACCGCTCACCCCGGCGGGCAAGCTCGACCGCGACGCCCTGCCGGAGCCGCAGTTCGCGCCCGCCGAGTACACCGCGCCCCGCTCGGCCACCGAGCAGGTCGTCACGGAGGTGTTCGCGGAGATCCTCGGCGCCGACCGGGTGGGCGTGCACGACGCGTTCTTCGACCGCGGTGGCAACTCGCTCACCGCGACTCGCGCGGTGGCCCGCATCAACGACGCGCTCGGTGCCGGCCTCGAGGTCCGCGACCTGTTCGAAGCCCCCACGGCGGCGTTGCTGGCCGTACGTGCCGAGATCCGCGGGCCGGCCCGGGCCGCGCTCACCGTGGCCGAACGCCCCGACCGGATCCCGCTGTCGCTCGCCCAGCAGCGCATGTGGTTCCTCAACCGCTTCGACGCGGGCTCGGCGGTGGAGAACATCCCCGTCGTCCTGTGGCTGCGCGGCCCCCTCGACGTGCAGGCCCTGCGCGCGGCCGTCGGGGACCTCACCGCCCGGCACGAGATCCTGCGGATGTCCTATCCCGATTCCCCGGACGGACCGCACCAGCTGATCGCCCCGGTGGACGACTCCACGCCCGAACTCGTCGTCGACACCGTCCCCGAGGATCAGGTGTCGGCACGGGTGATGGAGGCCGCGCTCGCCGGTTTCGACGTCACCGCGGCACCCCCGATCCGGCTCGTGCTGCTGCGCGTCTCCGACCGCGCGGACGAACACGTCCTGGCCCTCGTCTCGCATCACATCTGCGCCGACGGGGTGTCCATGGGGGTGCTCGCCCGCGACACCATGACCGCCTACGCGGCACGGTGCACCGGTGAGCCACCCGCCTGGTCGCCGCTCGGTCTGCAGTACGCCGACTTCGCGCTCTGGCAGCGCGACGTGCTGGGCGACGACACCGATCCGGAGTCGATCGCCGGACGCCAGCGCACCTACTGGAGCGAGCGGCTGGCCGGCCTCCCGGACGTGCTGGATCTCCCCTCCGACCGGCCGCGCCCGGCGGTGCAGTCGCATCGGGGCCGGCGGCACGACTTCACGCTGGACGCCGACCTGCACGAGGCGATGCGCCGACGCGCCGCCGAACTGGGGGCGACGCCGTTCATGGTGGCGCACGCCGCGCTGGCGATCCTGCTCGCCCGCCTGTCGGGCACCCGCGACATCGTCGTCGGTACCCCCATCGCGGGGCGCGGCGACCGCCGACTCGACGACGTGGTCGGCATGTTCGTCGGCACCCTGGTGCTGCGCACCGAGATCGCACCCGGGGCAGACGGCCGCAGTGTCGTCGCCGCGGTGCGCGACGGCGATCTCGCGGCGTTCGGTCACGCGGACCTGCCCTTCGAACGGCTCGTGGAGATCCTGAATCCGCCACGCTCACAGGCCCACCACCCGTTGTTCCAGGTGGCGCTCTCGTTCCAGAATCTCGGGCCGATGTCCTTCGCTCTGCCCGGCCTCGACGTCGAGGTGGTCGATCCGGATCTGCATCTCGCCGAGTTCGACCTGCACCTGACGCTGGTGGACGACGGCAGCGGGGGCCCACTCCCGGCGCAGATCGTCTACGCCACCGACCTGTTCGACGAGGACACGGTCGCCGGTATCGCGGCCGGATACACGCGGATCCTGCGCGGGCTCGTCGACGATCCCGGTGTCGCGGTCGGCGACCTGCCGCTGACCGACGCCGCCGACCTTCCCGCCCTCACCGCACCGCCGAGCGTTCCCCTGCCGCTGGCGCACACCGTGCTGACCGCCGGCTTCGTCGAGCGCGCCCGGCAGTGCCCGGACGCGGTCGCGGTGGTCGAACCCGGGCCGGACGGTGCCCGCACCCTGACCTACACCGAACTGCTCGGCCGGGTCACCGCGCTCGCGCGCACCCTCGTGGCGGACGGGGTGGGACCGGACGTGCCCGTCGCGGTGGTGATGGGCCGCTCGATCGAGCAGGTCGTGGCGATGTACGCGGTCGTCGAGGCCGGCGGTGCGTACGTCCCCGTCGATCCGTCCCTGCCGGACGAGCGAATCGGCCACATCCTGGCCACCGCGCGACCGCCGGTGGTCCTGATCGATCCCGGCCGGACGCTGCCGGGGTCGGTGGCCGGTGCTGCCCGGGTCGTCCCGGTGGGTACCGCGGATCCTGCCGGTGCGGCCGCGCCGCTCACCGACGCCGAGCGGCGGGGCCCGGTGCGCGACGACAATGCCGCGTACGTCATCTTCACGTCCGGCTCCACCGGGGTCCCCAAGGGGGTCGCGGTACCGCATCGCGCGGTGATCCACGAACTCGAGTGGATGCAGCGCACCTACGCGCTCACCGGCGACGACGCGGTGCTGGTGAAGGCCTCCGCCGGTTTCGACCTGTCGGTGTGGGAGTACTGGTGGGCGCTGCGGACGGGTGCGCGGATCGTGCTCGCACCCGCGCACGTCCCGGCCGACCCGGCGGCCCTCGCCGAGCTGATCGGCCGGGAGCGGGTCACCACGCTGACCACGGTGCCGTCCATGCTCGAAGGTCTCGTCGACCAGCCGGTGTTCCCCGGTTCGCTGCGCCGGATCCTGTGCATCGGCGAGGAACTCGCGCCCGCACTGGCCGAACGTGCTCTCGCGGTCACCGACGCCGGCATCGACAATCTGTACGGGCCCACCGAGGCCGCCGTCAGTGTCACCCGGCATCCCGTCACCGGCCGGCCCGATCGCCGCGTCCCGATCGGCCGTGCCCAGACGGGGGTCGGGACATATGTCCTCGACGAGCGTCTGCATCCCGTCCCGGACGGGGTGACCGGTGAGCTGTATCTGTCCGGTATCCAGCTCGCGCGCGGCTACACCGCCCGTCCGGACCTGACCGCCTCGCGGTTCGTCGCGAGCCCGTTCGAACCGGGTGAACGCCTCTACCGCACCGGCGATCTCGTGCGGAGCCGCAACGGCGTGCTGGAATATCTCGGCCGCGGCGACCTGCAGCTCAAGCTCCGCGGTCACCGCATCGAGATCGGGGAGATCGAGGCGGTGCTCGGACGTGCACCGGGGGTGGACCTCGCGGCCGTCACCGTCGCCGATCCCGAGCGCGCCACCGCCCGCCTGGTCGCTTTCGTCGAGGGCACCGCGGTCGATCCGGCCGCGGTGACCGCACACGCCCGCTCCGTGTTGCCCGGTTACATGACCCCCTCACAGGTGGTGGTCGTGGAGTCGTTGCCGCGCAACGCGAACGGCAAGCTGGATCGGGCGCGTCTGCCGGAGCCACCGCGCCCGGAGAGCGCCAGGGTCGCGCCGCGTACCGATCTCGAGGCCACCGTCGCCTCGGTGATCGGCGGTGTTCTCGGTATCGCCGATCTCGGTGTCACCGACGACTTCTTCGCGCTCGGGGGCAATTCGCTCACGGCTGTACGGGTGGCCGCGCGGCTCCGGGAGGAGCTCGGACGCGAGATCCCCGTCCGGCTGGTGTTCGAGGCACCGACCGTCGCCGAACTCGCCGCCCGCATCCCGGCCGCGGGCGCCGCGACGCGGATTCCGCTCGGTCCCCGCCCGCACGAGCAGGAGTTCCCGCTCGCTCCGGCGCAGATGCGGATCTGGGCGGCCAATCGGGCCGACCCCAACGGGGACTGGAACATTCCCGTCGCGTTGCGGCTCGTCGGTGAGATCGACCCGGACGTCCTGTGTGCGGCCGCGACCGATGTGGTGGCCCGGCACGAGATGCTGCGCACCCGGTTCCGGGACGACTCGTCCGGTCCCGTGCAGTGGGTGGTGCCGGTGGAGGACGTCTCCGTGGTCCCCGCCGTGGTGCCGGTGACCGAGAACGAGCTCCCCACTGTACTCGACGAGTTCCTGTGGGCTCCCTACGATCTCACCGTCGACATTCCTCTGCGGATGCGCCTGTTCCGGTTGTCCGCGGACGAGCACGTGCTCGCGCTCGTGGTGCACCACATCGCCGCCGACGGCCGGGCGATGCTGCCGTTGTCGCGTGATGTGCTCGCGGCCTACCTCTTCCGCGCTGCGGGACAGGAACCACAGTGGCCGCCGCAGGGTGTGCAGTACGGCGACTACGCGGTGTGGAAGCACGAGGTGCTCGGCGAAAAGGACGATCCGGACAGCGAGTACGCCCGCCAACTCGGGTACTGGACGACCACGCTCGACCGCAGCGGACCGCGTCCGGCACTGCGGACCGACCGTCCCCGGCCGGAGCGATGGAACTCGCTGGGCGACACCGTCTCGTTCGAACTCGGTGCCGACGTCCACGCAGGTCTGCTGGAGGCCGCTCAGCGGTTGGGAGCCAGCCTGTTCATGGTGCTGCAGGCCGCCTTCGCGGTGCAGTTGCGCGAACGGGCGGAGTCCGACGACGTCACGGTCGCCACCGCGAACGCCGGCCGCGACGATCCGCTCCTCGACGATGTGGTGGGCAACTTCGCCGACGACCTCGTGCTGCGGCTGCGGATCGGGGCGGACACGCCCTTCTCGGAGGTCGTCGCGCAGGTCCGCCGGCGGTTGCACGAGGCCATGGCGCATCCCGACATCTCCGCCCCGGTGCTGCTCGAGGCTCTCGGTGTCGAACCGACGGTCGACGGCAATCCGCTGTTCCCGGCGACACTGATCCTCCAGCGCGCGGAGGTCTCCCGGAACGTCGAGCTACCCGGCCTGTCGGCGCGTCCGGAACCGTTCGACAACAGGATCGCCAAGCACGAACTGGAGATCGCGCTCAACGAGTACGTCGACGAGAACGGCGTCCCCGAAGGGTTGACGGGCACGCTCATCTATCCGACGGCACTGTTCGAACGGACGACGATCGTGGAGCTGGTGGAGAACTTCCGGAGCGTGCTCGAGGACGTGAGCGCCGGGCGGGATCGACAGGTGGAGGGGACGCAGTGAGACCGCAACGGCCCGGCATCTCGGTGGTCATCGCCGCCTACGACCCGCTCCCCGTGCTGGGGGTCCAGCTCGACGGTCTCGCCGAGCAGGACTACGACGGCCCGGTGGAGGTCGTGGTGAGCGACAATCGCGGTGACGAGAGGGTGCGCGAGTTCGTCGCCTCCCATCCCCTCGCCGATCGGATACCGGTGCGGTGGATCGACTCGTCGGGCACCGCCGGCACACCGCACGCCCGCAATGCCGGCACGCGGGCTGCGATCCATCCGCTCGTCGCCTACTGCGACCAGGACGACCGGGTGCATCCCGGCTGGCTCACCGCCCTCGCCGAGGCGGCCGCCGAGCACGATCTGGTCGGCGGACCGCTCGAACGCGACACCCTCAACGATCCGGTGGTCGCCCGGTTCCGTGCGCTGCCCGAACCGGATTCGCTTCCGGTGCTCGCCCGCTTCCTGCCGATCACCTTCGGCTGCAATCTCGCGATCTGGCGGGACGCCTTCGAGGCCGTGGGCGGGTGGGACGAGAGCTATCTCAACGCCGGGAGCGATGTCGAGTTCTGCTGGCGGGCGCAGACGCTCGGGTACTCGCTCGGTTTCGCTCCGGACGCGATGGTCGCCTATCGGTACCGCACCGGTCTGCGTGAGACATGGGACCAGGCCTGCGATTACGCGATCGAGGAAGCGGGGGTCGCGAAGCGGTTCCGGGCACCGGGCCGGCAGTGGTACTGGTTCTTCCTCCACCTCGGTGTCAGCATCGGGCTGGCTCCGGTGTGGCCGTGGGCGTGGAGTCGGGCTCGGCGGGGTGAGTGGTGCTGGGTGACCGGGAACCTGGTGGGCCGGATCCGCGGCAGCATCCGTCACCGCTATCCCTATCCGTGACCGGTGTTCTCAGACGTAGAAGACCCGGTTCTCGACACTCCCTCGGATCCGGCCGACCAGACTCGCGAGGTGGAACACCCACATTCCGGTCGAGTTGCGCCGGATCATACGGGGCACCAAGGGATTACGAAGAACGATGTACGCGAGGGTGTCCGCGAGCGCGATCGACGACCGCCGTGGCATGCCGTGCTCACGGAAGTCCCTGTACAACCGGGCGTCCGCCCGCCCGTAGGCGATGCACTGACGCCACAGGCCACGAAGGGTGTCACGCAGGCGGTAGGCGATCACCGCATCGGGCGCGTATCCCAGGGTGAACCCGGCGAGCTGGAGCCGCAGGCAGAATTCGAGATCCTCGCCGCCGACGTCGTAACTCTCGTCCCAGCCGCCGAGCTCGTCGAGGACGTCCTTCCAGACCGCGAAGTTGCAGCTGACCGCGACCGGAAGGAACCGGAACAGGGTGGGCTGTTCACTCGGGTCCGGCATCGGCCGCCACTGCGCGACCTCCGGTGAGTTGATCGACTCGACCTCGCGTGCCCCGCCCACGGAGTCGTGGTCGGCCGCCACGGCGACCAGTTCCCGCAGCCATTCGGAGTGCACGCGGTCGTCCGCGTCCACCACCGCGACGAGATCGCCTCTCGCGTGGCGCGCCCCGACGTTCCGGGCGTGGGCGGCCCCGGGGACGTCGGCGCTGTCGACGACCCGCAGCGACAGCTTCTCCCTCAGCGGATGCCGCTCCAGATGCTCCCGCAGTCCGTCGGTCGAACCGTTGTCGCTGACCACGACCTCCCACGGCCCCGCGTAGTCCTGCACCGCGAGGGCCTCGAGCTGTTCGTCGATCTCCGGGCGCGCATTGCGGGCCGGGACGACGACCGACACGAGGGACGGTGCTCGGCGACCCGCCGATCGGCTGTGCGGTGTCAGGCTGTGCGGTGTCATCAGACGTAGAAGACCCGGTTCTCGATGCTGCCGCGCACACGACCGACGAAGTTCGCTGTGAGGAAGAGCCATCGGCTCGTCGAGTTGCGCCGGATGACGCGCGGCACCAGCGGATTGCGGAGGACGATGTACGCGATCGTGTCCACGAGCGCGATCAGCGAACGTCTCGGCATCCCGTGCCCACGGAAGTCCTTGTACAGGCGCACCTCTGCGCGCCCGTATCCGACGGCCTGCCGCCACATGGCACGGCGGCTGCCCCGCAGGCGATACGCGATCAGCGCATCGGGCGCGTACCCGAGCGTGTAGCCCTCGAGCTGGAGCCGCAGGGCGAAGGCCCAGTCCTCGCCCCCACCGGTGGTGTAGCTCTCGTCCCAGCCGCCGAGTGTGTCCACGACGTCCTTCCAGACCGCCATGTTGCCGCCCGGCGCGATCGCCAGGAATCCGGGCATCCTCGGCTGCTGTGTGGTGTCCCGTGCGGGCCGGGAGTCCGCGACCTCGGCCGGATTGATCGACTCGACCTCCAGCACACCACCGACGGCATCGTGGGCGGCGGCCACCGTGACCAGTGCCCGCAGCCAACCGGGATGCACCCGATCGTCCGCGTCGGCGATCGCGACGAGTTCCCCGTGCGCCTCGCGCACGCCGATGTTCCGGGCGTGGGCGACGCCCGGGACATCGGCGCTGTCGACGACCCTCAACGACAGCTTCTCCCTCAGCGGATGCCGCTCCAGATGCTCCCGCAGTCCGTCGGTCGAACCGTTGTCGCTGACCACGACCTCCCACGACCCTTCGTAGTCCTGCACCGCGAGGGCCTCGAGCTGTTCGTCGATCTCCGGGCGTGCATTGCGGGCCGGGACGACGACCGACACGAGGGACGGTGCGCGACGGGACGTGGCTGTGCTGGGTGGCATGAGGAAACCTGGTTCGTGGAGCCGATCCGGACGGTCACACTCTAGGTGATCAGTGCCCTGCGCCGAGCTTTCCGGACAGACGTCGCAATCTGCCCAGGCTCGCGCCGTCGAGGCCGACGACCGACACGCCCTTGCCCTTCGAGGCGTACTTGTGCTGGATCGCGTCGAGGGTCGCCACCGTGGAGGCGTCCCAGATATCGGCGTCGGTGAGGTCGACGACGATACGGTCGGGGTCCTCGGCGTAGTCGAACTGGTGGACGAGGTCGTTGCTCGACGCCCAGAACAGCTGTCCGCGCACCCGGTAGGTGCAGGTGCCGTCCCCGTCGACGCTCTTGTCGACGGTGGTCATGTGCGCGACCCGGCGGGAGAAGGCGACCATCGCGGTGAGCACGCCGAGCACCACACCGACCGCGAGGTTGTGGGTGATCACCGTGGCTGCGACCGTGACCACCATGACGAGGGTCTCGCTGAGCGGCATCAGCCGCAGGGTCCGCGGGTCGATGCTGTGCCAGTCGACGGTCCCGACCGACACCATGATCATCACTGCGACGAGCGCGGCCATCGGGATCAGACCCACGATGTCGCCGAGCACCACCATGAGGATCAGCAGGAACACGCCGGCGGCGAAGGTGGAGATGCGGGTGCGCGCCCCCGACACCTTCACGTTGATCATGGTCTGGCCGATCATGGCGCAGCCGCCCATGCCGCCGAAGAAGCCGGTGACGATGTTGGCGATGCCCTGGCCCCAGCCCTCGCGGGTCTTGTCGGAGTGGGTGTCGGTGATGTCGTCGACGAGCTTGGCGGTCATGAGCGATTCCATGAGCCCGACCAGCGCCATCGCCAGCGCGTAGGGGGCGATGATCCGCAGCGTGTCGACGGTGAACGGCACGTCCGGGAAGAACAGGGACGGCAGGCTGTCGGGCAGCTCGCCCTGATCCCCCACGTTCGGCACGTCGAGCGAGAACACCACCGTCACGACGGTGAGCAGCACGATCGCCACCAGCGGCGCGGGCACGACCTGGGTGAACCGCGGCAGGAAGACGAGCACGAGCAGACCGATCGCGACCATCGGGTAGACCAGCCAGGGCACGTCGATCAGGTGCGGCAACTGCGCGACGAAGATCAGGATCGCGAGGGAGTTGACGAAGCCCACCATGACGCTGCGCGGCACGAACCGCATGAGCTTGGCGACGCCGAGGACGCTGAGCAGGATCTGGAAGACACCCGCGAGGATCACGGTGGCGACGAGATAGTCCATGCCGTGCTGCTTCGCCACCGGCGCGACCACCAGCGCGACCGCGGCGGTCGCCGCGGAGATCATCGCGGGTCGCCCACCGGTGAACGCGATGGTGATCGCCATCGTCACGGAGGCGAACAGGCCGACGCGCGGGTCGACCCCGGCGATGATGGAGAACGAGATCGCCTCGGGGACAAGTGCGAGTGCGACCACGAGACCGGCGAGGATCTCGGTTTTCAGCTTGCGGGGCGAGCGGAGAGCGGACGTGACGGAGACGTCCGCGTCGGGATCGTGCAGCGCCGAGTCCCGAACATGGGGTGTGTTCACTTCGGAGCAGTCTACCGAGGGGGCATGTCCTCCCCGTTACGGCGGGCGATGCGCTCCTCCACCGCCGCCTCCTCGAGGTCGAGGCCTTCGAGCACGTCCCGCAGGATCTCGTCGTCGAGTTCCCCGCGGTCGCGTGCCGCGACGAGGGCTTCGCGCCGGCCGCGCAGGGCCGCGAGCCGGATGTCGTCGAACAGCGCGGCCAGCCGGGTGCCGGCGTCCTCCGCAGCGTCCTCGACGTTCTGTGCCTCCTGCCGTGACCGGAACACCCGATGCGCCTTGGCGAGGAGCTTGTCGTACACCTCGCGGTCGACGTCGCCGGGTGGGTCGGAGGCGAGTTCGGTGAGCACCTTCTCGCTGGACTCCGCGGAGATCCTGCGCGCGATCGCCAACTGTTCCTCCGTGCGCAGGCGTTCGTAGGGATCGGTGACATCCAGGCGGCGGATGAGCCAGGGCATGGTCGCGCCCTGGATGAGCAGGGTGCCGACGGCGACGATCAGAGCGCAGATCTGGATCATCTCGCGGCCCGGGAACGGGTCACCCGACGCGACGGTGAAGGGCACCCCTCCCGCGGCGGCGAGCGTGACGACTCCGCGCATCCCCGCCCAGGCCACCACCACGTGCTCCCGGAAACTCATCGGGTCGCGGCCGAGCCGTTCGTGTCCGGCGCGGCGGACGAGGGCGCGCCGCCCCCAGTGCAGCAGGCCCCAGAGCGGACGGACGAGCATGACGACGAGCAGCACCACCAGCGCGCCGAGCAGTGCGCGACGCAGGTCGATGCCGGCTTCGCGGACGTCGTCGAGCACGAACCGGAACTGCAGGCCCATGTAGGCGAAGACGAAGGTCTCGAGCGCCACGTCGATGCTCTTCCACACCGCCCGTTCCTGTAGTCGGGTGCCCACCGAGACGTCGGTGGCGCGGTGCCCGAGGAACAGCCCGGCGGCGACGACCGCGAGCACACCCGAGGCGTGCAGTTCCTCGGCGGCGAGATAGGCCGTGAAGGGCAGCACCAACCCCAGCACCGTCTCGAGGGGCGAGTCGTACATCCGGACCCGGATCAGGTGCACGAGATAGGCGAGGACCAGACCGACCGCGAGACCCCCGGCGACCTCGTACAGGAAGAACAGGACCGGTGAGTCGGCGAGGATGTGCGCGCCGGTGACGGCCGAGACCGCGACGGTGAACAGGGTCAGGGCGGTGGCGTCGTTGACCAGGCCCTCCCCGGTCAGCACCGCGATCACCCGTTTCGGCAGGCCGAGGCGTTGCCCCACGGCCACGGCGCTGACCGCGTCGGTGGGGGCGACGACGGCACCGAGCGCGAGCGCCGCGCCGAAGACCACCGCGGGCACCAGGGCGGAGGCCGTCCACGCCACGGCGAAGGCGGTGACGAGCACGGTGAAGATGCCGAGCCGCAGGATCGAGGGAAGGTACCGCTTGAAGGTGGGCACCGGGAAGCGCAGCGCCGACGAGTACAGCAGCGGCGGGAGCACCACGCCGAGGATGATCTCCGGGTGCAGTTCCAGACGCGGCAGTCCCGGCACGAAGGACACCGCGGCCCCGACGGTGACGAGCACCAGCGGGGCCTGCAGGTCGCGCCGTGACGCGACTGCGGTCACGGCGATGCCCGCGATGACGACCAACAGGATCCCTGCGCCGTTCATCGCGGGCCTCCGGGATCAGGCGCCGGTGTTGCCGTCGGCGCCGAGATGCTTACGGGCGGCGTCCTGCACCTTGTCGACCTGATCGGCGTACTTGCCGCCGGTCTTCTCGTCGACCGCGTCGCCGGCCTTCTCGATGATCTGCTCGACCTTGTCGGGGTTCTGCTCGGCGAACTCCTTGCCCTTGTCGACGAGACCCTTCACCGAATCCATGAAGCCCATGTTCTTTCCTGTCCTTCCGCAACCGATTTCGGCGGTCAGTGTACGCCGGGGAGCAGGTCGTCCGGCATGGCGAACAAGCGGCGTGGCTCACCGTGGATGCGCCCGGAGATCCACCATCCGGCCTCGACGAGGAACACACCGACCGCGGCGCAGGTGACCGCGATGGTCGTGTAGGCGATGTTCGAGGGGTCGAGCGCGAAGAACTCGCGGGTGAACGGCACCGAGAACAGGATCACGTAGCCGAGCACCGATCCGGCGATCAGCAGCACCTTCCACCACTGGTACGGACGTGCCACCACCGCGAGCACCCACACCGCGATGATGAGCAGCGTGATGAGCGCCGAGGTGCCGGCCTGGATCTTCTGCTGCTCGGTCTGCTCCGGGCCGCCGTAGACGAGCACGTAGCAGACGAAGGTCGCCACACCGACGATGATTCCGGACGGGATCGCCAGGCGCATCACACGGGAGACGAAGCCGCTGCGGGCCCGCTCGTTGTTCGGGGCCAGCGACAGCAGGAACGCCGGGATGCCGATGGTGAACCACGCGGCGATCGTCACGTGCCGCGGTAGGAACGGATACGGAAGCGGTTCGAAGTCGAAGACCTCCGACAGCACACCCGACATGCCCACCAGGAAGGCGAGCAGCACCGAGTAGACCGTCTTGGTGAGGAACAGGTTCGAGACGCGTTCGATGTTGCCGATCACCCGGCGGCCCTCGGCCACCACGTACGGCAGGGTCGCGAACTTGTTGTCCAACAGCACGATCTGCGCCACCGCGCGGGTGGCGGGACTGCCCGACCCCATCGCGACGCCGATATCGGAGTCCTTGAGGGCGAGCACGTCGTTGACGCCGTCGCCGGTCATCGCCACGGTGTGCCCGCGCGACTGCAGTGCGCCGACCATCGCGCGCTTCTGGTCGGGACGCACCCGGCCGAAGGTCGTCGACGACTCGACGATGTCGGCGAGCGCCTCCTGCTCCTCGGGCAGTGTCCGCGCGTCGACGGGGTTGTCGCTGCCGGGCAGGTCGAGGGACGACGCGACCGCGCCGACCGCGACCGCGTTGTCCCCGGAGATGACCTTGACGTCGACCTTCTGGCCGGCGAAGTACTCGAGAGTCGGCTTGGCATCGGGACGCACCCGCTGTTCGAGGACGACGAGCGCGACCGGCGTGACGGTACCGGGGGCGTTCGCGTCGTCGACGGGCCGGTCGCTGCGGGCCAGCAGCAGCACCCGCAGGCCGCTCGAGCCGAGCTCCTCGGCGCGCCGCGCCGCTTCCGAGGCGGGGTCGAGCAGCACGTCGGGGGCGCCGAGCAGCCAGTTGCCGTGCGACCCGTAGGACAGGCCGCTCCACTTCTTCGCCGACGAGAACGGCGCCACCGCCGTCGGCTCACCCCAGCCGGGTGCGGTCGGGAACGCCTCGGCGATCGCGAGCACACTCGCGTTGGGCCGCGGGTCGTCGGAGGCGAGGGAGGCCAGGGCGGCGCGGGCCTCGTCGGTATCGGCACCGTCGATCGCCTCGAGGTCCGACAGGCGCATGCCGTTCTCGGTGAGGGTGCCGGTCTTGTCGGCGCACACCACGTCGACGCGGGCCAGACCCTCGATGGCGGGCAGTTCCTGCACGAGGCACTGGCGGCGGCCCAGCCGGATGACACCGACCGCGAAGGCGATCGAGGTCATGAGCACCAGGCCCTCGGGCACCATCGGCACGAGCGCCGCGACCATGCCGCTCAGGGCGGGGCCGAGCGACTCGCCGCTGGAGAAGAGCTGGTTGAAGATGATGAGCAGACCCGCCGGGATCATCAGGTAGGTGATGAACCGGAGGATCTGGTTGATGCCGGAGTTCAGCTCGGACTTCACGAGCGTGAACTTGCTGGCTTCCTCCGCGAGCCGCGCCGCGTAGGCGTCGCGACCGACCTTGGTGGCGCGGTAGGCGCCGCTGCCGGAGGCGACGAAGCTGCCCGACATCACGTGCGAACCGGGATCCTTGTGGATGGCGTCGGACTCACCGGTGAGCAGCGACTCGTCGAGTTCGAGGCCCTGCGACTCCACGACCTCCCCGTCGACGACGAGCTGGTCGCCGGGGCCGAGTTCGATGATGTCGTCGAGCACCACCTCGCGGGGGGCGACGGGTGCGGCGACCCCGTCGCGTCGCACGACCGGTCTGGTCTGGCTGACGATGGCGAGTTTGTCCAGGGTGCGCTTGGCGCGGATCTCCTGGATGATGCCGATTCCGCTGTTCGCGATGATCAGCAGGCCGAACATGCCGTCGATGATCGAGCCGGTGGCCAGCACGATGATCAGCAGCACACCGAGGATCGCGTTGATGCGGGTGAAGACGTTCGCCCGGACGATGTCCTTGACCGAACGGGACGCCCGATCGGGGACGTCGTTGGTCCGACCCCGGGCCACACGCTCGGCGACCTGTTCGGTGGTCAGGCCGGAGGTGGGGCGGTCGGGTTCGGCGAGATCCGTCTCGCCCGTCCCCGCCAACGCTGCGGGCTCATCTGCTGCCATGAACAACCAGGTTAGGGCACCGAACGGGAATGGGGTCGATGCGGCACGTCCCTCAGCTCGACGAGAGCCACCACGGTTCGACCGTCACGGGCCGCGACGCGTCGATCCGCTGCCCCGGCTTCGGGACGGTGGTGGGGACCTCCGATTCCTGGGCGGCGGGCAGCAGCCGGGCGATCGGTTCCGACCAGCCGTGGAATGCCAGGTCGAAGGTGCCCCAGTGCACGGGGACGAGCAGGGCGTCGCGCCGGTCGACGCCACCGAGGTCCAGATGCGTGCGCACCGCCTCCTCGGGGTTCATGTGCACGTCGGGCCACCGCGCGTCGTAGGCGCCGACCGGCAGCAGCGTCAGGTCGAACGGGCCGTACTTCTCGCCGAGGTCGGCGAAGCGCGGGGTGTAGCCGCTGTCGCCGCCGAAGAACACCCGGTGCGTGGGTCCGGCGAGCACCCACGACGACCACAGCGTGATGTTGCGCTGCAGGCCGCGGCCGGAGAAGTGCCGGGCCTCGGTGCAGGTGATGCGCAGCCCGCTCACCTCGACGTGCTGATCCCAGTCGAGTTCGACGATCCGGTCCTCGGGGAGTTTCCAGCGCCGCAGGTGCGCGCCCACCCCGAGCGGCACCACGAACCGGGCCGTGGGCTGCAGGATCGCGAGGGTCTCGACGGTGAAGCGGTCGAGGTGGTCGTAATGGTCGTGGGAGATCACCACGGCGTCGAGTGCGGGCAGCGCCTGCAGTTCGACCGGCACGGGATACAGCCGCGCCGGCCCGATCGTGGGCGACGGCGAGACCCGCTCGCTCCACACCGGGTCGCACAGCACCCGGTGGCCGTCGACCTCGACGAGGGCACTGGAGTGCCCGAACCACGTCACGGCGAGGGTGCCCGCCTCGACCGGCGCGAGACAGGGCGCGAGCGGCACCTCGGTGCGCGGCCTGCCGCGACCCCCGCGGGTGAGCAGGTCCTTGGCGAAGCCACCGGCCGCCTCGGGGCCGAGCACCGACACCGGATCGGTGTTGTGGAAGCGGCCGTCGCGGTAGCGCGGGGAGCCGGCGGCGTAGGGCCGGATGTCGGACACCGAGGCCCCGAGGGAGCCTGGTAGCCCCTGGACGGCCCGCGCGAACCACACCGCGCCCGCTCCGGCGAGCGCGGTCGACACCGCGGACCGGAGGTTCATCGTCCCTGGAAGACCGGGTCGCGGCGTTCGGCGCGGGCGCGCCGGGCCTCCTGGGCGTCCTCGCTGAGCCAGGCGGCGGCGAGCGCGGCGGTCTGTTCCGGGGTGCTCTCGTCGCGGGTGCCGTCGTCGTTGAGGAACATTTTCATCGCACGCAGACTCAGCGGTGCCAGCTGCGCGATCTCGTGGGCCCAGGCCTGCGCGTCGGCGAGTTCACCGATCCGGTTGGCCAGCCCGCGGGCGAACGCCTCCTCGGCGTGGATCGGTTCGGCGGCCAGGAAGACCGCGCGGGCGGGGCCACCGCCGACGAGCGAGGCGAGCCGTCGCACCGTCCACCGGTCCACCGAGATGCCCAGGCGGGCAGCGGGAACCCCGAAGCGGGCGCCGGGCGCGACGACACGCAGGTCCGAGGCGAGGGCGAGCTGGGTGCCGGCGCCGATCGCGGGGCCGTTGACCGCGGCGATCACGGGGATCGGGGCGTTCTCGATGGTCCGCAGCATCTCGGCGAGGCTGTCGGTGAACCCTTCGGCGTAGACGTCGCCGCTCAGGTCCGCGCCGGCGCAGAAACTCGTGCCGCGCCCGGTGAGCACCACGGCGCGGGCGCCGTCCTCCACGGCCTGCTCGACGGACTCGCGGATCCCCACGCACATCTGTGTGCTCAGCGCGTTCCTGCGTTCCTCGCGCTGCAGCTCCACGGTCACCACGTGTCCGTCGCGGCTGTACCCGATCATGTGTCGTCCCATCCTTTCGTGCCGCCCCCCGCATCATTCCATCAGGCCGGGGGTGCACACTGCGGACCGGCTCGGAGAAGGGCACGACCCCATCTCCGAAGTTCGGTGTTCTCGACTTCGGTATCCGGGGTCGAGAACACCGAGGTTCCGATTTCGGTGGAGCCACGACGGTGAAGTTCACTCCTCGCCGCCGGCGTCCTTGGGTGGCCGGCCCGGCTTCCGCATGCGCGCGGCGTCGCGGGGCATCCTGCCGGCGTCGGTGAGGGCGCGCCGGAGCAGGAACTCGATCTGCGCGTTGGTGCTGCGCAACTCGTCGGCGGCCCACCGCGCGAGCGCATCGTGGACCGCCGGGTCGAGGCGCAGCAGCACCTTCTTACGTTCGGGCATGCCGCATGATCCCTGCTACTGGTAGAGCGATCCCGTGTTGAGGACCGGCTGGGCACTCTGGTCCCCGCAGAGTACGACGAGCAGGTTGGAGACCATCGCGGCCTTGCGTTCCTCGTCGAGTTCGATGGTGTGCTCGGCCTCGAGGCGTTCGAGCGCGGTGCCGACCATCGAGACGGCGCCCTGGACGATCTGTTCGCGGGCGGCGATGACGGCGCCGGCCTGCTGGCGGCGCAGCATCGCCTGGGCGATCTCGGGGGCGTAGGCGAGCTGGTTGATGCGGGTCTCGATGACACGGATGCCGGCGGACTGCACGCGGTCCTGGACCTCGGCGGTGAGCTTGGTGGTGATCTCGTCGGCGTTCTGCCGCAGCGACATCACCTCCGGGGCACCGTCGTAGGGGTATGCGCCGGCGATGTGACGGACCGCGGCCTCGGCCTGGACCTCCACGAACTCCTCGAAGTCGTCGACGTCGAAGACCGCGCGGGCGGTGTCCTCGACCTGCCACACGATCACCGCGGAGATCTCGATGGGGTTGCCGTCGGCGTCGTTGACCTTGGCCTTGCCGGTCTCGTGGTTGCGGATGCGCGTGGAGACCTTGCGGCGGGTGTTGAGGGGGTTCATCCAGCGCAGGCCGGGTTCGCGCAGCGTGCCGGTGTAGGAGCTGCCGAGCAGCTGCAGCACGCGGGCCTCGTTGGGTTCGACCAGCACGAGGCCGATGAGCGCGACGCCGGCGAGGACGACGGCGACGGCCCCCGCGACGATCAGCGGGACGTTCACGGACAGTGCGCCCCAGGCGATCAGCCCGATCCCGGCTGCTTCGACGAGGAGACCGGCGACGAGGACGGCCCAGCCGTTCGCCGACGGCCCGGGGCGTTCCGAGGTGACAGGGGACTTCACGGCATCCATGTTCTTCCCTCCAGCAATCAAAGCGATATTAAAGTGATATCACATTTTACGGCCCGCGACCACGTTTCCGCGGCACATCCACCCGGCTCACGGCATCATGAGAGGCATCGGAGCGAGAGGGAGGCTCGTGTCACGGATCGACGGAACACCCGTGGACGTCGTCGTCATCGGCGGGGGGCAGGCCGGACTGTCCGCCGCCTATTTCCTCACCCGCTTCGGAGTCGCCCGCGAGACCGGATTCGTCGTCCTCGACCGGTCGTTCGGGCCCGGCGGCGCCTGGCAGCACCGCTGGCCCTCCCTGACGCTGAGCACCGTCAACGGCGTGCACGACCTGCCGGGCCTCGCCTTCGCCGAGGTGGTGGACACCTCCGCCGGGCAGGTGCCCGCCGCCTCCGCGGTACCCGAGTACTACGCCGCCTACGAGAAACGGTTCGAGCTGCCCGTGCACCGCCCGGCGACCGTCCGGGTGGTGTGCGACCGCGGCGACCACCTGCGGGTGGAGACCGACACGGCGGTCTACGCCGCGCGCGGGATCATCAACGCCACCGGAACCTGGGAACGCCCCTTCGTGCCGTGGTATCCGGGCGTCGCGCGGTTCACCGGACGGCAGTTGCACACCAAGGACTACCGCACGGCCGACGAGTTCGCCGGGCAGCACGTCCTCGTCGTCGGCGGTGGCATCTCGGCGGTGCAGCTGCTCGACGAGATCTCCCGCGTCACCGAGACCACCTGGGTGACGAGGTCCGAACCACGTTGGAGCAACGAGCCTTTCACTGCGGAGCTGGGTCACTCCGCCGTCGCCCGCGTCGAGGACCGGGTGCGGCGCGGACTGCCGCCGGGCTCGGTCGTGTCCGTCACCGGGCTTCCCCTGACCCCGGCCCTGCGCGCCGCCCGGGAACGCGGCGTCCTCGACCGGCACCCGATGTTCTCGGAGATCACCGAGACCGGCGTGCGGTGGGCCGACGGCACCACCCTCGATGTCGACGTCATCCTGTGGTGCACCGGTTTTCGCAGTTCCCTCGACCATCTCGCTCCGCTGAACCTGCGTAATCCCGGGGGCGGCATCACGATGACCGGCCGTCTCGCCACACAGGTCGGGAAGGATCCGCGGATCCACCTCGTCGGTTACGGGCCGTCGTCGTCCACCATCGGCGCCAACCGTGCCGGCCGTGCCGCCGCGCGCGAACTTCTCGACCATCTGCGCGAGGAGGGTGCGACGCGGTGAGGCGACGTGCCGGATCGGTTCTGCTGGTCGTGGTGACCGCGGCCGCCGGTCTGCTCGTGTCCGCCCCGGCCACGGTCGACGTCGCACTGCCCCCACCTCCGCCCGCTCCGGAGGCACCTCCCCCACCCCCACCGTTGACTGCGGAGGAACTCGCCGCGCACACCCTGCCCGTCGTGGTGACGATCGACGCGTCCTCCGGCTGGACCGGGGTCACCGGCACCGGGATCGTGCTCACCTCCGACGGCACGGTCCTGACCAACCATCACGTGGTCAGCGGCGCCACCGAGATCACCGCGGTCAGCGTCGCGACCGGGCTGATCCACGACGTCGAGGTCCTCGGCTACGACAGCACCCGCGACCTCGCCGTTCTGCATCTCGGCGCGGCGAACGATCTGCCGGTCGCGCCGATCGCCGACGAACTGCCCCCGGTGGGCACGCGGGTCACCGCGTTCGGCAACTCGCAGGGCGGTGGGGTGGTCGTCGCGACCCCGGGCAGCATCGTCGCCTTCGACCGCAACGTCGTGGTGCGCGACGCCACGGACGGCTCCCGCCACCGTCTCACGGGGATGGTGCAGACGGACGCCCCGATCCGGCCGGGCGACTCGGGTGGACCGCTGGTCGACGAGTACGGCGTCGTCGTCGGGATCAACACCGCCGGTGCCGTCCACCGTGAGGACGCCACCCCGGTCGACAGCACCCCCGAGTCGTACGCGGTGCCGATCACCGAGGCGATGGCCGTGGTCGAGCAGGTGCGGTCCGGGGTGAGCGGCGGGTCGGTACACGTCGGCCCCACCCCGCGGCTCGGTGCGAGCGTGGTGACCTCGCGCGGGAACGGCCGCGACCCGGGCGCAGAGATCCTGTGGGTGTCCTACGGCAGTCCCGCCTACCGCGCCGGACTCGACATCGGCGACGTGGTGGTGACCTTCGACGGGCAACCGGTCACCTCGATCGCGGACCTGGAGGAGCTGCTGATGCGCCACCGGCCGGGAGACGCCGTGGCGATCGAGTGGGTCACGGAGGCGGGCGAGAAGCATTCCACCTCGGTCGTTCTCGACGACGGCCCGGCCCGCTGAGCGTCGATACCGACCCGTGGCGGACGGCCGGTCCGCCACGACCGGGATACTCGGATCCGTGAGCGCAACACTTCGTATCGACCATCTGTCCGCCTCCCGGGGCGAACGCGTCCTGTTCGACGGGCTGGACCTGACCGTCGCCGCCGGGGACGTGATCGGCCTGGTGGGGGCGAACGGAGCCGGCAAGTCGACGTTGCTCACGACGCTGGCAGGAGTCGGTGACGCCGACGTCACCGGGTCGGTGACGCTCAGCCCGCCGGACGCGACGATCGGCTATCTCGCCCAGGAACCGGAGCGCGTGCCCGGCGAGACGATCCTCGGTTTCCTCGCGCGGCGCACGGGCGTCGCCGAGGCCGAGCAGACCATGAACGCCGCCGCCGAGCGGCTCGGCGAGTCGGAGGTCGACGACTACACCCCTGCCCTCGAGCGGTGGCTCGCGCTCGGCGGCGCCGACCTCGCCGAGCGCGCCGAGAAGGTGGTCGAGGAACTCGGCCTCGACACCGGACTGGACGCGGAGACGACCGCCCTGTCGGGTGGGCAGGCCGCCCGCGCCGGACTCGCCGCACTGCTGCTGTCCCGCTACGACGTGCTGCTGCTCGACGAGCCCACCAACGACCTCGACCTCGCCGGGCTCGAACGTCTCGAGCGGTTCGTCGAGGAGACGCGGACGCCGCTGGTGATCGTCAGCCACGACCGCGAATTCCTGGCCCGCACCGTCACCGGCATCGTCGAACTCGATCCGGTGCAGCAGCAGATCTCGGTGTACGACGGCGGGTACGAGGCGTATCTGGTCGAGCGGGAGGTGGCGCGCCGGCACGCCCGCGAACGCTACGAGGAGTTCGCCGACATCAAGGCGGATCTCGAGGAACGTGCTCGCACGCAACGCAACTGGCTCGAGCACGGTGTCCGCAACGCGCGGCGCAAGTCCAAGGACAACGACAAGATCGGGCGTAAGCACCGCGCCGAGGCCACCGAGAAGCAGGCGGCGAAGATCCGTCAGATGCAGCGGCGCATCGAACGTCTCGATGTCGTCGAGGAGCCCCGCAAGGAGTGGGAGCTGCGGATGTCGATCGCGGCCGCACCGCGCAGCGGCACCGTCGTCGCGACGCTCGACGAGGCGGTCGTGCGCCGGGGGAAATTCACGCTCGGGCCGGTCACCACGCAGGTGGAGTGGGGCGACCGCATCGTCGTGACCGGACCGAACGGCGCCGGGAAGACGACGCTGCTGCGGGTGCTGCTCGGCCGGATCGCACCGGACTCGGGACGGGCGTCGCTGGGTTCCGGGGTGCTCGTCGGGGAGATCGACCAGGCCCGGGGTCTCTTCGAGGGCGACGAACCTTTGGTGGAGGCGTTCGGGCGGAACGTGCCCGACTGGCCGGACGCGGACGTGCGGACCCTGCTGGCGAAGTTCGCGCTCAAGGGTCATCACGTGCTGCGGCCGGCGTCGTCCCTGTCCCCGGGTGAGCGCACCCGCGCCGGGCTGGCGTTGCTGCAGGCGCGCGGAGTGAACCTGCTGGTGCTGGACGAGCCGACCAACCATCTGGATCTGCCGGCGATCGAGCAGCTCGAGCGTGCCGTCGACAGCTTCGACGGCACGCTGCTGCTCATCACGCACGACCGTCGCATGCTGGAGACCACACGCAGTACGCGTCGGTGGACGGTCGAGAACGGGCGACTGAGTGAGGAGTTGCTGTAGATGGGTGGAAGCGTCCGTGTGGACAGCTGGACGTGGTCGGTGCGGTTGTTCAAGACCCGTTCGGCGGCGGCGAGTGCGTGCCGCGCCGGGCACGTGCGCGTCGACGGAGTGACCGCGAAGCCGTCGACGCCGGTGACCATCGGCGCCGAGGTGCGGATCCGGGCGCACGGTCCCCACGGCATCGAGAAGATCGTCGAGGTCACCCAGCTCGTGAACAAGCGGGTCGGTGCGCCGATCGCGGCGACCGCCTACGTCGACCACAGCCCGCCCCCGCCGCCGAAGGAGGTTCTCGCGGCGGTGCCGCGCCGCGACCGCGGTGCGGGTCGTCCGACGAAGAAGGAACGGCGGGAGATGGATCGGCTGCGCGGTTTCGATCCGAGCTGACCGTTCCCGGCAACCGGCTCTCCGT
This sequence comes from Rhodococcus sp. Z13, assembly GCF_025837095.1. Taxonomy (NCBI): domain Bacteria; kingdom Bacillati; phylum Actinomycetota; class Actinomycetes; order Mycobacteriales; family Nocardiaceae; genus Rhodococcus; species Rhodococcus sacchari. The sequence continues at coordinate 836,417 of NZ_CP107551.1, read as the reverse complement.
TCCCTTCCATTGACAAATCGTTGGGTTTTTACAACAATTTGTTCATGAGTCCGGTTCGCCGTGGGGAAACCCTTCCCATCTACAACCGCATCCGCGTCCTCCGCACGGAACGCGGCATGAGTCGCGCACAGCTGGCCGAGCTCATCGGGGTGAACCCGCAGACCGTCGGTGCACTGGAACGCGGCGACCACTACCCCAGCCTGGACCTCGCGTTCCGCATCTGCGACGTGTTCGGGCTGCCGGTCGAGGCCGTCTTCTCGCGCACCGAGTTCACGCCGCTGTCGACCGAGCTCTACAGACCCCGGAAGGAGGCCTGACGTGTCCACCTCCTCGTTGATCGACCGCTACGAGGCCTACCGCACCCGCCGGTTCCTCGAGAACGAGAAGCTCTCCTCCCGCTGGCTGCCCGGCTGGCGCACACAGCATCGTCGCCGCATCCTCGCCGGCAGCGTGATCACCCTCCTCGCCGCGATGTTCGTCGTGGCGATCGCGTCGTACTTCACGAAATGGGCGGTGATCGCCTGGCTTCCGGTCACGCTGATCTTCCTGCCCACCTGGACGTGCCTGCAGATCGTCACCGGCCGCCAGTCCGACGCCCCGCGCCACGCCCTCGACGAACGCGAGATCGCCGAACGGAACAGCGCACGCTCGATCGGGATGTCGGTGGCCCAGACGCTGCTGCTGATCCCCGTCTTCGCCCTGATCTTCGGCGCCACGCTCGACTCCCTCGACCATCGCGCGCTCGCGTACTCGATGGGCGGATTCGCACTCGCCGCACTGCTGTTCAGCGGCTGCCTGCCCGCCGTTCTGCTCGCCTGGACCCGACCCGACGACGACCCCGAGGAGTGACTTGACCCTCACCATCGACAATCTGTCCAAACGCTACGGCGACAAGACCGCCCTCGACGGGGTGAACTTCGAGGTCCGTCCCGGCGAACTGTTCGGTTTCGTCGGCAGCAACGGTGCCGGGAAGACCACCACGATGCGCATCGTGCTCGGGGTGCTCGCCGCCGATGCCGGTGAGGTGCGGATCGACGGTCGCCCCGTCGATCTCGACGTGCGCCGCACGATCGGGTACATGCCCGAGGAACGCGGTCTCTACCCGAAGATGAAGGTCGGCAAGCAGCTGACCTACCTTGCTCGACTGCACGGACTTTCGAAGTCCGAGGCCCACGACGCGGTGGAACGGTGGACGGAGCGCCTGGGTATCGCCGAACGGGTCGGTGACACCGTCGACTCCCTCTCGCTCGGCAACCAGCAGCGCGTCCAGCTGGCCGCGGCGCTCGTGCACGACCCGAAGGTCCTCGTCCTCGACGAACCGTTCTCCGGCCTCGACCCCGTCGCCGTCGACGTCATGAGCGAGGTTCTGCTCCAGAAGGCGAACGACGGTGTGCCGGTTATCTTCTCGAGCCACCAGCTCGATCTCGTGCAACGTCTCTGCGACCGGGTCGGCATCATCTCCGCCGGCCGCATGCGGGCGGTGGGCACCGTCGACGAACTGCGCTCCGGGGGCGACGCGACCCTCGTCGTCCACGCCCCGCAGGCACCCGCCGGGTGGGCGCACGGTCTGCCCGGGGTCACCCACGTCGAGTACGACGGCGACCGTACCGTGCTCACCCTCGCTCCCGGCACCGACGACCAGCAGATCCTGAAGGCCGCGCTGGAAACCGGCCCGGTGCACGAGTTCTCGCTGCGGCAACCGTCCCTGACCGAACTGTTCCGAGAGGTGGTGGCCGCATGAGCGCCCCGATGAGCGATACCCGCGCGATCGCGCTCGTCGCCCGCCGCGAATTCGTCACGCAGGTCCAGAAGAAGAGCTTCCTGATCAGCAACGCGATCGTGCTGATCGCGATCGTCGTCGGTATCGTGGTCGCGTCCGTGCTCTCCGGCGGCGACGAGGAGCGGCCCACCATCGGTGTGGTCGGCGCCCCGGCACTGAGCGCCACCCTCGAATCCCTCGGGGAGGCCGTCGACACACCGCTCGAGATCTCCGAACTGCCCGACGCCGACACCGGCCGCGACCGCGTCGCCGCGGGCGAACTCGACGTCGCGCTGGTCCCCGGCTCCGGGAACACCGTCACCGCCGTCACCGAGTCCGACATCGACACCGACGTGAAAGCGCTCCTCGACGCCGCGGTGGTGCAGCAGGCCCAGACCGAGGCGCTGACCGCGCGCGGGATCGATCCGGCCGAGATCGCCGGCGAGGTCTCCTCCGCCACGGTCGTGGTCGAAGCCGTCGACCCGCCCGACCCGGAGCAGGGTCAGCGCATGGTGCTGTCGATCGCCGCGGTGGCCCTGCTGTACATGCAGATCCTGCTCTTCGGCACCTACGTGGCGATGGGTGTCGTCGAGGAGAAGTCCTCGCGGGTGGTCGAACTGCTGCTGTCCACCCTGCGTCCACTGCAGCTGCTGTGGGGCAAGATCCTCGGCATCGGTGCCGTCGGCCTGGTGCAGCTCGCCGCCTACGGCGTCGTCGGGGTCGGGGCGTCGCTGGCCACCGGCACCCTGACGATCACCGGCACCGCCCTCGGGGTCCTCGCCGGCACCCTCGGCTGGTTCATCCTGGGCTTCACGTTCTTCGCGGTGCTCTACGCCGCTGCGGGATCGATGGTTTCGCGCCAGGAGGACGTCAACTCCACCTCCGGCCCGCTCATGATGGTCATCCTCGTGATGTTCTTCGCGGCGTTCTCGTCGATCGACGATCCCGAGTCGGGCTGGAGCACGACGCTCAGCTGGATCCCGCCGTTCTCGGCGATCCTCATGCCGCTGCGCATCGCTGCCGGGGTCGCGACCCCGATGCAGATCCTCGTGACCATCGTGCTCATGCTCGTCGCGATCGCAGTGCTCAGCGTGGTCGCCGCGCGCATCTACCAGCGGTCGATCCTGCGAATCGGCCGCACGGTCACCTGGAAGGAAGCGCTCGGCCGCTGAGCGGCCCCCGGCAGCTCGGCCGCTGAGCGGCCCCCGGCAACTCGGCCGCTGAGCGGCCCGATCGAGGGGGAGGATGTGTGCGCTCCTGCCGCCGCGGAGCACACACATCCTCCCCCTTCTTCGTGCCGGTATAGGTTGACCTCGAACGACGAGAACAGGTGGAGGCAACGTGGCCGGGAAGATTTCGGCGCAGGAGTTCATCGACAACGTGCTCGACCCGGGCAGCTTCGTCTCCTGGGACGTCCCGCCCATCGACGTCGGCGCCGGGGAGAGCTATCGCGCCGACCTGCAGCGGGCCGCCGAGAAGTCCGGGGTCGACGAGTCCGTCCTCACCGGCGTCGGCACCGTGCACGGCCGGCGCATCGCCCTGATCGTGTGCGAATTCTCCTTCCTCGCAGGGTCGATCGGGGTGGCCGCCGCCGAACGGATCGTCACCGCCGTCGAACGCGCGACCGCCGAGGGACTGCCGCTGCTCGCCTCCCCCACCTCCGGGGGCACCCGCATGCAGGAGGGCACGCTCGCCTTCGTGCAGATGGTCAAGATCGCCGCGGCGGTCGCCGCCCACAAGGCCGCACACCTCGGTTATCTCGTGTACCTGCGCAACCCGACGACGGGCGGGGTGTTCGCGTCGTGGGGTTCGCTCGGGCACGTCACCGCCGCCGAACCCGGCGCGCTCGTCGGGTTCCTCGGCCCGCGCGTCTACCGGGCCCTGTACAACGAGCCGTTCCCCGAGGGCGTCCAGACCGCCGAGAACCTCTACCGCAACGGTGTGATCGACGGGATCATCCCCCTCGAGGGCGTGCGGCAGGTGGTGCACCGGCTGCTGCGGGTGCTCGTCGAACCGAACCGCCCCGACATCAGCACGAGCCCCGCGGTCACCGATCCCGCGGACGTGCCCGACATCCCCGCCTGGCAGTCGGTGATGCTCAGCCGCCGCCGTGAACGGCCGGGTATCCGGCAGCTGCTGCGGCACGCGGCGTCGGCGCAGGTGCCGCTGTCGGGAACGGGGCAGGGAGAGTCGGACCGCACCGTGATGCTGTCCCTCGCCCGCTTCCGCGGGGTGTCGTGTGTGATGTTCGGGCAGGACCGGTCCGGCCAGTCGCCCGAGCAGACGATGGGGCCCGGCGCGCTGCGCGAGGCCCGTCGCGCCATGCGCCTGGCCGACGAACTGCGGCTGCCGCTCGTGCTCGTCATCGACACCCTCGGCGCGGCCCTGTCGAAGGAGGCCGAGGAACGCGGTCTCGCCCCGGAGATCGCCCGGTGCCTCGCCGACCTCGTGACCCTGCCGACCCCGACGGTGTCGGTGCTGCTCGGGCAGGGTACCGGCGGTGGGGCGCTGGCGCTGCTGCCCGCCGACCGGGTGCTGTGCGCACAGCACGGCTGGCTTGCGCCCCTGCCGCCCGAGGGCGCCAGCGCAATCGTGCACCGCGACACCACCCACGCCCCGCGCATGGCCGAGGACCAGGGCATCCGCTCCCGCGACCTGCTGCGCGACGGCATCGTCGACGCGGTGGTCCCGGAGCTGCCCGACGCCGCAGCGGAGCCGGTGGGGTTCGTCAAGCGGGTCGGCGCGGCGGTGGCGCGGGAACTCGTCGCACTGGCCGACGAACCCGACGACCTGCGGTACCGCAGGCGCCTCGAGCGGTACCGCCGGCTCGGGGTTCCGGACCTACGGGAATGAGCGGCAGGAACGGCCGCGGCACCCGACGATCCACCATTCGTCGCGTATTTCCGTCCGTCCGGCGCAGATCGCACTCGTCCTGGTGATCGGTCACATAGGGTGTTCGCGGCCACAGTTGTAGGCGAGGAAGGACAGGAAAGCGATGAGCTCGTACGAGGAGGCGTTCCGCCGGAGCGTGGAGGACCCGGAAGGGTTCTGGCTCGAGGCCGCCCAGGCGGTCGAGTGGGAGAACGCCCCGACCCGGGCTCTCGACGACTCGGCGGCACCGGCTTACCGCTGGTTCCCCGACGGCACCCTCAACACGAGCGTCAACGCCCTCGACCGGCACGTGCGCGCCGGCCACGGCGACCGCCCGGCCCTGATCTGGGATTCGGCGATGGTCCCGGCCAAGCGCACCTACACCTACGCGGAGCTGCTCGACGAGGTCGCGACCTTCGCCGGTGTCCTGCGCGACCAGGGCGTCACCGCCGGCGACCGCGTGGTCGTCTACATGCCGATGATCCCCGAGGCCGCCATCGCGATGCTCGCGTGCGCCCGTATCGGCGCCGTGCACTCGGTGGTGTTCGGTGGGTTCGCCGCCAAGGAGCTCGCCACCCGCATCGACGACGCGACCCCCGTGGTCCTCGTCACCGCCTCCGGCGGCATGGAGCCCGGCCGCATCATCGAGTACCTGCCGATGGTCGAGCAGGCGATCGGGTTGTCGCAGACTCCGCCGCACACCGTGATCGTCAAGAACCGCGAGCAGATCCCCGGTTCGGCAGCGGACTACAAGACGTCCTCCGCGGCGTGGTTCGACTGGGACGAGCTGGCTGCCGACACCACTCCGGCCGAGCCGGTGACGGTCGCGGCCACCGACCCGCTCTACATCCTCTACACCTCCGGCACCACCGGGAAGCCGAAGGGCGTCGTGCGCGACAACGGCGGTCACGCCGTGGCGCTGACCTGGTCGATGAGCGCCATCTACGACATCGGGCCCGGCGACGTGTGGTGGACGGCCTCGGACGTCGGCTGGGTCGTCGGCCACTCCTACATCGTCTACGCCCCGCTGCTCGTGGGTGCGACCACCGTGATGTACGAGGGCAAGCCCGTCGGCACCCCGGACGCCGGTGCGTTCTGGCGGATCATCTCGGAGAACGGCGTCAAGGCGCTGTTCACCGCGCCCACCGCGATCCGCGCCGTGCGCAAGGCCGATCCGAACGCCGACGAGCTGAAGAAGTACTCGATCGACACGCTGGAGACCCTCTTCGCTGCGGGTGAGCGCCTCGACCCCGACACCTACGAGTGGGCGACGAAGGTGCTCGAGCGCCCGGTCGTCGACCACTGGTGGCAGACCGAGACCGGCTGGGCGATCGCTGCGAACCTGCGCGGCCTGGACCCGATGCCGCTCAAGGCCGGCTCCCCCACCGTCCCCGTGCCGGGCTACCGGGTGGAGATCGTCGACGGCGAGGGCAAGCCGGTCGAGCCGAACACCGAAGGCAACATCGTCATCGGTCTCCCGCTTCCGCCCGGCACGCTCGCCGGTCTGTGGCGGGACGAAGAGCGCTTCCGCCGCTCCTATCTCGACACCTTCCCCGGGTACTACCTCACCGGTGACTCCGGCTTCGTCGACGAGGACGGTTACGTCTTCGTCCTGGGCCGCTCCGACGACGTCATCAACGTGGCCGGGCACCGGCTCTCCACCGGCAGCATGGAGGCCGTGGTCGCCTCGCATCCGGCCGTCGCCGAGTGCGCCGTGGTGGGTATCCGCGACGAGCTGAAGGGTCAGCGCCCGTCGGGATACGTGGTGCTCAAGTCGGGTGTGGAGATCGACCACGAGACACTGCGTCGGGAGCTCGTCGCGATGGTCCGCGAGCAGATCGGCGCGGTCGCGACCTTCCGCGATGTGACGGTCGTGCAGGCGCTCCCGAAGACCCGGTCGGGCAAGATCCTCCGCAAGACGATGCGGCAGATCGCCGACCACGAGCAGTTCACCGTGCCGTCGACCATCGAGGACCCGGCCGTCCTCGAGGCGCTGCGCGAGCAGCTGCAGGGCTGATCCGCCCCTTCGCACACGGAGTGGACGGCCGCACAGGTATCCGGCCTGTGCGACCGTCCACTTCTGTTGTCAGCGGCCGTCTTCGGTGCCGGTACTGTGCGCCTCGCGCAGGCGACGGCCGTGTTCGACGAGTTCCTCGTACTTGGCGGCGTTCTTCTCGATCACCCGTGAATCCCGTTCGGGCAGTTGCAGGGTCTCCTCCGCCGACATCCCGGCCTGCAGCTGGCGGCCGCGTTCCATCTCGGCGTCGAATTCGGCGCCGAACAGCAGCGCCAGGTTCGTGATCCACAGCCACAACAGGAAGATCACGGCACCGGCGAGGGAACCGTAGGTCTTGTTGTAGCTGCCGAAGTTCGAGACGTAGAAGGCGAATCCGACCGACGCGAGGATCCACACGACGATCGCGATGAGCGAACCGAGGCTCACCCACCGGAACTTCGGCTGCGCGACATTGGGCGTCGCGTAGTACAGCACCGCGACGATCACGATGACGAGCAGCAGCATGACCGGCCATTTGACGATGTTCCACGTGGTCACGGCGGTGTCGCCGAGTCCGATGACGTCGCCGATGGTGCGGGCGAGCGGGCCGCTCACCACCAGCATCAGCGCGGTGGCACCCGCGGCGACGAGCGCCAGTGCCGTCACGAGCAGCATCAGCGGCCGCAGCTTCCAGACGGGCCGGCCCTCCTCGATCTCGTAGATCCGGTTCATGGCCCGTCCGAACGCCCCGACGTAGCCGGACGCCGACCACAGGGCACCGACGACACCGATGAGCAGGGCGAGTCCGGCGGTGGGTGCCGCCACCAGCTGTTCGATCGGACCGCGCAGGGTGTCCACCGCCGACGACGGACCGAGATCCTCGACCATGCCGAGCACGGTGTCGACGGTGGCCTGCCCCTGCCCGAACACCCCGAGCAGGGAGACCACGACGAGCAGCGCCGGGAACAGCGACAGCACCGCGTAGTAGGTGAGCGCGGCGGCGAGATCCGTGCACTGGTCGTGCCCGAACTCGCGAATCGTGCGTCGCAGCACGTACTTCCACGACAATTTCGTCAGGTCCGTGGGCGAATCGGGCTTACGGGGATCGTCCGGGGCCACGGTGGCCCCGGACGAGGCGTCACCTCTGTGCTCGGCATCCATACCGCGGCGGATACCCGCCCTCGCGCCTCCACCAAACCCACCGCGGAGGACGGCCCCGAACCCGCCTCCGCGAGCGCGCCACGGCCGTACGATCCGCTCATGACCGACACCCCGCTCGAGGGCACACCCGACGGTTTCGCGAGGATCGCGTCGCACCTCGACTACCCCATGTTCGTCCTCACCGCCTTCGACGGCGAGGAACGCAGCGGCTGCCTCATCGGGTTCGCCACCCAGAGCGCGATCGACCCGGCGCGGTTCTTTGTGGCGTTGTCGAACAAGAACCGCACCTACCGCATCGCACACGCCTCCGAGCACCTCGCCGTGCACGTGCTCACCGAGGCCAACCGCGACCTCGCATCGCTGTTCGGGGAGCACTCCGGCGACGACATCGACAAGTTCGGCCGGTGCGCGTGGCGGGAAGGCCCGTACGGGCTGCCGATCCTCGACGACGCACCGGCATGGTTCGTCGGGCGGATTCTCGGGCACTCCGAGATCGGCGACCACGGCGGCTTCCTCCTCGACCCCGAGCGAGGGGATGTGCGCGGCGACCTGGACGGGCTGCTCACCTTCGCGAAGGTGAGCGATCTGGAGGCGGGTCACGGCGCGTGACGTGCATCCGGAAGACAGGAATGATCTGATCGGCGACATGCGACGACTCGACGGCGACCCCACCGCGGCGCACCCGCTGGACGATGCGGCCCTGCGCAACCTCTACGCCTATCCGGACAACCTCACCCGCCCCTGGCTGCGGATCAACTTCGTGTCGTCCCTCGACGGCGCCGCAGCGGTCGAGGGACGGTCCGGAGCGCTGGGTTCTCCCGCCGACAAGAAGGTCTTCGGGTTGCTGCGCGAACTCGCCGACGTGATCCTCGTGGGCGCCGGCACGGTGCGGGCCGAGAACTACGGGGGCGCCCGCACGAGCGAGGCCCTGCGGTCGCGCCGCGAGGCGGCCGGTCTGTCGCCGATCCCACCGGTCGTGGTGGTCACCGCCTCCTGCGACCTGCATCCCGATCTGCGGCTGTTCACCGACACGACGATCCCGCCCGTGGTGTTCACCTCGGCGCGGGCACCCGAGGCCGCCCGGCGGGCCGTGGAGGCCGCGGGCGCCGACGTGCGGGTCGTCGCGCAGGAGGAGATCGACGGCCCTTCCCTGCTCACGGCGGTCGCGGAGGCGGGCTGGCGGCGGGTGCTGTGCGAGGGCGGCCCCAACCTGTTCGGCCGTCTCGTCGAGGACGGTGTCGTCGACGAGCTGTGCCTGACCTGGGCGCCGGTGCTCGCCGCCGGGAACGCCGGGCGCATCGCCCGCTCCCCCGGATCCGCCCTGACCCCCATGCGCCGCGCACACCTGCTGTGTGACGACGACGGCACCCTGCTCACCCGCTGGGTGCGCCCGACCGCTCTGGAAGGAGATGGCGATGGCCGATGACGACGTGGTGGAGGGGACGGACACCTCCGACGAGCTGATCGACGAGCTCGCGCAGCTCGCCTGCGACCGGAAACTGACGCTCGGGTGCGCGGAGTCGCTGACCGCGGGCACCATCGCCGCCCGGCTCGGCGCCGCGAAGGGCAGCTCCGACTGGTTCCGCGGCGGCATCGTCGCGTACTCGCGCGAGGTCAAGTACGGGCTGCTCGAGGTTCCCGAGGGACCGGTGGTGTGCGAGAGCGCGGCGCGCACGATGGCCGAGAGCACGGCCCGATTGCTTGGCGCGCAGCTCGTCGTCGCGGTGAGCGGCGCCGGTGGCCCCGACCCGCAGGACGGCCGCCCGCCGGGCACGGTGTGCTTCGCGACGACCGGTCCGGACGGAACCCGCAGCGAGGAGCAGCACTTCGACGGCGATCCGGAAAAAGTGCTCGCCCAGACCGTGAGGCACGCACTAACGTTGCTCCGCGACCGGGCATCCGCCTGAGATCGCACCTCACAGGGGGGTCGTGTGCGCACTCTGACCTACTACGTCGCCGTCACGATGGACGGCTTCATCGCGGGACCGAACGGGGAGTACGACTTCTTCCCGATCCCCGACGAGCTCACGGCCGCACTGGTGCAGGAGTACCCGGAGACCGTCCCCACACATGTGCGTGATCATCTCGGAATCGATTCTCCGAACAAGAAATTCGATTCCGTGGTGATGGGGCGTCGCACCTGGGAACCGTCGCTCGACGCCGGGGTGACGAGCGCGTACAAGCACCTGGATCAGTACGTCTTCTCCACCACCATGACCGAGACGCCCGACGACACCGTCACCCTCGTCGACAGCGACCCGCTCGCCTACGTGCGCGACCTGAAGAAGCAGGACGGTGCGGGAATCTGGTTGTGTGGCGGTGGATCTCTCGCCGGCACGCTACTGCCGGAGATCGACGAACTCGTCCTGAAGATCTCCCCCGTGGTGATCGGCGACGGCATCCCGTTGTTCCGCAGCGGATTCGATCCGATCCGGTTCGACCTCACCGAGAGCCGGGTCTTCGGGGGTGTCACGGTGAACCGGCTGGTGCCGCGGGGTGCGGCCGCCTGAAAACCGGGTGCGCGTCGCCGGTCGCGGGGCCTACCCTGGCGGCATGCGAGTGACGTTCACGAAGGGTCCCGGCATCGGGTACGAGGTCGCGGTGCAGCGCGAGACCGGTCCGGCGCTCGCACCCCGCAACGGCCCCGGCGGCCACCCCTATCTCCCCCACGACCTGGTCCATCTGCTGGTCGAGCTGGAGGCCGGCATCGAACTCGGCGTGTTCGGGCAGCTGGCCGCCGGCGACAACGGCCTGTTCTGGCCGGCCGACCCGGCCGAACGCGCCCGGGCCGGCCGGCAGCGCCGGGCCGGGAAACGCCACCTGCCACCGCGAGCGGAAGCCGACATGGTCCGCTCGGAGGAACTCGCGCGGATCGCCGTGCCGGTCTGGGAGGTCCGCCGGGGAAAGGCGCCCGGCCTGCCCGGCTACGTGTCGCCCCGGGACGTCACCCCGCTGGTCGAGCGGATCGTGGATCGCCTCGACGAGCACGCCGACCGGTGGCACGCGCTCCCGGTCGACGGCTCGCTGACGGTGGACTGGAAGGTGCCCTCACGGAACCGGAGGTGACCCGAGGTCACAGTGCCGACGAGGTGACCCGAAGTCACAGAGCCGACGGTGACACGTCCAGGGTGGTGCGGTCGAGGCTCGACAGCAGGTCGAACTGCGGTCCCGTCCGCGGCAGCTCGAAGCGGTAGAAGTAGCGGGCCGCGGCGCGCTTGCCGTCGAAGAAGTCGCCCTCGCGGTCGCCGACGGCGAGCAGCTGTTCGAGCCAGATCCACGCCACCACGACGTGCCCGACGGCCTCGAGGTAGATCGACGAATTTGCCAGCGCCACAGCGGGATCGCCGGTGGACCACAACGTCGCGGTGGTCTCGGCGACGCGGCCGACCGCGGCCCCGAGCTGCTGCGCGTACACCGCGGCGTCGCCCCCGGCTACGGTCGCGCGGGCGATGGTCTCCCCGATCGTCTCGCCCAGCAGCTTCAAGGCAGCGCCGCCCTGCATGATCACCTTGCGGCCGAGCAGGTCGAGTCCCTGGATGCCGTGGGTGCCCTCGTGGATGGCGTTGAGCCGGTTGTCGCGGTAGAACTGCTCGACGTCGAACTCGCGGGTGTAGCCGTAACCGCCGAGCACCTGGATCGCGAGGCTGTTCGCCTCGAGGCACCACTGCGACGGCCACGACTTGGCGATCGGGGTGAGCAGGTCCAGCAACAGCCCGGCGCGGGTCCGCGCCTCGTCGCTGTCGGTGGTCTGCTGTTCGTCGACGAGCTTCGAGCAGTACAGGCCCAGTGCCAGTGCGCCCTCGACGTAGGACTTCTGGGCCAGCAGCATCCGCCGCACGTCGGCGTGCTCGACGAGCGGCACCTGCGGTGAGGCCGGGTCCTTGGCGCCGAGCGGGCGGCCCTGCGTGCGGGTGCGGGCGTAGTCGAGCGACTGCAGGTAGCCGGCGTAGCCGAGGGAGGTCGCGAGGAACCCGACACCGATGCGTGCCTCGTTCATCATGTGGAACATGTACGACAGGCCCTTGTCCGGCTCCCCGAGCAGGTAACCGACCGCGCCGGCCCGCCCGCCCGGGGTGTGCGCGCCCTCCCCGAAGTTGAGCAGGGTGTTGGTGGTGCCGCGGTTGCCCATCTTGTGGTTCAGGCCCACGAGGGCGACGTCGTTGCGGTCGCCGAGCGTGCCGTCGGGCTCGACGAGGTACTTGGGGACGACGAACAGCGAGATGCCCTTCACCCCCGCCGGGCTGCCCGGGATCTTCGCGAGGACGAGGTGGACGATGTTCTCGGTGAGTTCGTGGTCGCCGCCGGAGATCCACATCTTCGTGCCGGTCAGCCGGTAGGTGCCGTCGCCGGCGGGCACGGCCTTCGTGGTGATGTCGGCGAGCGAGGATCCGGCCTGTGGTTCGGACAGGCACATGGTGCCGAAGAAGCGGCCCTCGAGCATGGGCGGGACGAAGGTCGCGATCTGCTCGTCGCTGCCGTGGGTGACGAGCAGGTTGGCGTTGGCGGCGGTGAGAAAGGGATAGGCCGAGGTGCCCGCATTGGCTGCCTGGAACCACGCCATGGAGGCGCGCAGCACGGTCACCGGCAGCTGCATGCCGCCGTGCCGCTCGTCGAAACCGCCCGCGATGAGTCCGGCCTTGGAGAACAGGTCCAGCGCCTCCTTGACCTCGGGGATGATCTCCACGCGGCCGTCCTCACCGATGCGGGGTTCCTGCGCGTCGGCCTTCTTGTTGTGGGTCGCGAAGTACCGGGTGGCGAGGTCGGCGCTCAGGTCGAGGACCGCGTCGAAGGTCTCGCGGGAGTGCTCGGCGAAACGGGCACGATCGGTGAGGGACTCGATGTCGAGCCAGTCGTAGAGCAGGAAGTCCAGGTCGCGGCGGGACAGCACGGGAGCGGGCATCGACAGATCCTTTCGGGAGGCACGCGGGCACTGCACCCCACGCTCACAGAAAGAGCACGAGGCTCGCAACACCGGTGGGTGACACCGGTGGTGCGAGCCTCGGAAATGCTGTGCGTCCGGCCTAGCCGACGCCGAGCAGGTCGATCACGAAGACCAGGGTCTTGCCGCCGAGCGGGTGCCCGGAACCGGCCGGCCCGTAGGCCAGCTGCGGCGGAACCGTGAGCTTGCGGCGGCCACCGACACGCATGCCGGGGATGCCCTCCTGCCAGCCGGGGATGAGCCGGCCGAGCGGGAAGCGCACCGAGTCGCCGCGGACGAACGAGGAGTCGAACACCTCGTTGGTCTCGTACTCGACACCGTGGTAGTGCACGTCGACGACACCGCCGGGCTGGGCCTCCTCACCGTCACCGACGGTGATGTCCTCGACCACGAGCTCGGTGGGTGCGGGGCCGGTGGCGGGCTCCACGGTGGGAGCCTCCGGCGGCACCTGCACGTCGAGCAGGTCGATGACGAAGACGAGCGTCTTGCCCGACAGGCGGTGACCCGAGCCGGCCGGTCCGTAGGCGAGCTCCGGCGGGATGGTCAGCTGGCGACGGCCGCCGACCTTCATGCCGGGGATGCCCTCCTGCCAACCGGCGATCAGCCCGGACAGCGGGAAGGTGATCGACTCGCCGCGGCTCCACGACGAATCGAACTCTTCACCGCTGTCGAACTCGACCCCGACGTAGTGGACCTCGACCTTGGAGCCGGGCTCGGCCTCGGCGCCCTCACCGACCACCAGGTCCTTGATGACCAGCTGGGTGGGGGCCGGACCCTCCTGGAATTCGATTTCCGGCTTTGTCATGCGTTGTCTCCTCGTCGGGGTTCGGTCGAGATGCGTGGGTCGGTCCGACCGGTTCAGCGCTCCTCGACGGGCTGGTACGCGCGCTCGGTGTAGCCGGTGTAGATCTGGCGCGGGCGGCCGATCTTCAGCGTCGGGTCGGAGTGCATCTCACGCCAGTGCGCGATCCAGCCGGGCAGGCGGCCGAGCGCGAACAGCACGGTGAACATGCGGTCCGGGAAGCCCATCGCACGGTAGATCAGGCCCGTGTAGAAATCGACGTTCGGGTACAGCTTGCGCTCGATGAAGTACTCGTCCGTGAGGGCGGCTTCCTCGAGCTTCATGGCGATCTCGAGCAGCTCGTCGCCCGCACCGAGCTTCTTCAGGATGCGGTCGGCGGTCTTCTTGACGATCGCGGCGCGCGGGTCGTAGTTGCGGTAGACGCGGTGCCCGAAGCCCATGAGCTTCACGCCGTCTTCCTTGTTCTTGACCTTGCGGACGAACTCCTTGACGTCGCCGCCGGACTTCTGGATGCCGTCGAGCATCTCGAGCACGGCCTGGTTGGCGCCACCGTGCAGCGGGCCCCACAGGGCGTTGATGCCGCCGGAGATCGAGGTGAAGAGGTTGGCGTCGGAGGAACCGACGAGGCGCACCGTCGACGTCGAGCAGTTCTGCTCGTGGTCCGCGTGCAGGATCAGCAGCATGTCGAGCGCCTGAGCGATCTCGGGATCGATCTCGTACGGCTCGGCGGGGAACCCGAAGGTCATCCGCAGGAAGTTCTCGACGAGCGACAGCGAGTTGTCCGGGTACAGGAACGGCTGGCCGACGGACTTCTTGTAGGCGTAGGCCGCGATGGTGGGCAGCTTCGCCATGAGGCGGATGGTGGACAGCTCGACCTGCTCCGGATCGTCGGGGTCGAGAGCGTCCTGGTAGTACGCCGACAGCGCGTTGACGGCCGAGGAGACGACCGGCATCGGGTGCGCGTTGCGGGGGAAGCCGTCGAAGAACCGCTTGAGATCCTCGTGCAGCAGGGTGTGGCGGCGGATCTTGTCGGTGAACGTCTCGAGCTGCTCCGCAGTCGGCAGCTCACCGTAGATCAGCAGGTAGCTGACCTCGATGAACGTCGACTTCTCGGCGAGCTGCTCGATCGGGTACCCGCGATACCGCAGGATGCCCTTCTCGCCGTCGATGTACGTGATCGCCGACTTCGTGGAGGCGGTGTTGACGAAACCCGGGTCCAGGGTGGTGTACCCGGTCGCCGCAAGGAGCTTGCCCAGCTCGATACCGTCATTGCCTTCCGTCGCCTTGGCGATAGACATCGTGTGCTCGCCACCGGGGTAGCTGAGGGTGGGTTGGGTGTCATTCTCAGCGGGCACGAAGGATCCCTCTCAAGCTCAGACCTACGAGAAACTTCCGAACATTCAGGTAGAACCTAGCCGTAGCGCGGCGTCTGCGCTGAGGCAGGGTCCGTCGAAAGTCCCCGATCGGTATGTCGTCCATGTGGGTTCCGAACGCTCGACCGCGCCCTCCGCGACTGTGCCGCCAGGCCGGCACACGCCGATAACCTGCGGCAATACTAACCGAGTCTCGACGAGGTCGTGACGCGGGGATCGGTGCGTACCGGTGTCCCACGGGGGCCACTGTACCCAGGGGCCGCACGGTCACGGCACCGCGGTGAGTACCTCGACGACAGCTGCGGTGGCCTCCGCGACGGGAGCCCCCTCGAGAGGTGCGTCGGGTCGCCGGCCGCCGGGTCCGACAGGATCACGAGCACCAGTGGACGACCGTCCGGTGACCACACCACTCCGGCGTCGTCCACCGTCCCGAACATGCCCCGCCGGTCTTGTCCGCCGACGTCCGGCCGGGCGGCGGCCCGGCCCGGATGCGGGTGCCGGAGGTCGTCGTCGTCCGCATCCAGCCGGTGAGCGTGCGCTGCTGCGCGGCCGGCAGGCCCGCACCGAGCAGGACCTCCTCGAAGTCACGGGCCGGTGCGGCAGCGGTGGGGGTGTCGCGCTCGTCGCCCCGTGCGGCCTCGTCGAGGTCGGGTTCCCAGCGGTCCGGACGGGTCTCGTCGAGCCGCAGCGCACCTTCGGCCTCGAGACGGAGAAGCGTGGCGGCGTAGACCTTGATGGTCGAACCCATCGCGAACCGTTCGTCGGCCCGATGCAGGTACACGCGGCCGGTCTCCGACGGCCGCACGACCAGATTCGAAAGAAAGCGACTGCGTGGCAACGGAACTCGTGCGCTTCCAAATGTCCTGGTCATGCCGCCAGCAGATCACCGCGATCGTGGCGTGCGCCGACAGCGACCTGTCCGGTGTACGGGTCGCAAACGCTATCGCCGCTGGTGGAACCCCCGGAAGGGGCGGAACATCCCGAGCGGATCGTGCGATGGGAGCGGTGGAGGGACCGGCACTGTTCGAATCGCCGTATGGATCCGATCCGCCATCTACGGTTCTTCGTCACCGTCGCGGACGAACGCCGTTCCGGTCGCACGGCCGCCATGCTCGACACGACGCAACCCCTGCTGTCACAAGGACTTCGGATCCGGGAACGGGTCCGATGAACGGGACGGCCCGCGACCCTGCCTCAGGCGAGGCTGTGCACGACCCGGTACCGCACGAACGCCGGGAAGGCGAACACGCACACGACGATGCCGACGATCACCAGCGCGCCACCACCGGCTGCGGCGACCGCCGTGCCCGCCGCAGCCGCGGCCGCGCCGTGCAGCACGTCGCCGATGCGCGGGCCGCCCGCCACCACGACGATGAACACCCCCTGCAGACGGCCGCGCATCTCGTCGGTCGCGACGGTCTGCAGCATCGTGGAACGGAAGGCCGCCGACACCATGTCGACGGCCCCGCCGAAGGCGAGGAAGAACAGCGCCACCCACAGCAGCAGGCCGCTGCCGCCGGGCTCGGCCCACCACACGGCGGCGCCGAAGCCGATCATGGCGGCGCCCCACAGGCCGATGCACACGATCACCGCGAGACCCTGCCGCTGCACGCGCGGCAACCAGCCCGAGAACACACCGCCGAGCACCGCGCCCACCGACATGGCGGCGAAGAGCAGACCGAGCGCGAAACCGCCCTGGACCGGGTCGCCGAAGGATTCGTGGGCGATCTGCGGGAACAGCGCGCGCGGCATCCCGAAGATCATCGCGACGATGTCGACGACGAAGGAGGCCAGCAGGATCTTCTGCGTGGACAGATAGCGGAAGCCGTCGAAGACGGCCCGCAACCCGGCCCTGGTGACCTCCCCGAGCGGCGGGATGGCCGGCAGCCGGAAGACCGCCCACAGGGTGGCGAGCAGGAAGAGCGCGTCGAGCAGGTAGAGGGTGGGCAGGCCGACGACGGGGATGAGGGCACCGGCGAACAACGGTCCGGCGATGGCCCCGAACTGCACCACCGTCATGTTGAGCGAGGTGGCCGCGGCGATCTGCCCGACCGGCAGCAGCCGCGGGATGATCGCGGCCCGCGTGGGCTGATTGACCGCGAAGAACGCCTGCTGCACCGAGAACAGGCCGAGCAGCACCCACACGTTGTCCAGTCCGCTCAGGGCCTGCACCCACAGCAGAAGGGAGGTGACACCGAGACCGATCGAGGTGATCAGCAGCAGCCTGCGGCGGTCCATCGCGTCGGCGAGCGCACCGCCCCACAGCCCGAACACCACGAGCGGCACCAGACCGAACACACCGGTCAGCCCCACATAGGCGGAGTTGCGGGTGATCTCGTAGATCTGCTGGGGCACGGCGACGACGGCCATCTGCGCGCCGATGACGGTGACGATCCCGGCCCACCACAGCCGGGCGTAGTCCTTGTTGCGGAGAGGTGTGGTGTCCGCGAGCATCCGCCTCACGGCTGCAGACGCTCGGTGATCCAGCGGCCGTCCACCAGCCGGGTGCGGAGCCGGTCGTGCAGCCGGTTGGGTCGGCCTTGCCAGAACTCGACCGATTCGGGCCGGATCCGGAAACCGCCCCAGAACGGGGGCACGGGGATGTCGTCGTCGACCTCGTAGCGTTCGGCGGCCTCGACGAGGGCGCGTTCGAGATCGGCGCGCTCCGCCACCGGTCGCGACTGCCGCGACGCCCAGGCACCGAGACGCGAGCCGCGCGGACGCGTGCGCCAGTAGGCCTCGGTTTCCTCGGCGGGGACGCGGACGACCGGTCCGCGCACGGTCACCTGACGGTGGGCCTGCAGCCAGAGGAAGGTCGCCGACGCGTAGGGGTTCGCCGCGAGGTGGCGGCCCTTGTCCGACTCGTAGTTGGTGAAGAAGGTCAGACCGTCGTCGTCGATCCCCTTGCACAGCACCGTGCGGCTGGCGGGCCGGCCCTGCTCGTCGACGGTGGCGAGCACCATCGCGTTGGGCTCGGTGACGCCGGTCGCCACGGCGGCGGCGAACCACCGGCGCAGCAACGACAGCCAGCCGTCGGCGAGTGCAGCGGGATCGAGGTCGAGATCGTCCCGGGACTCGTCCGACGACCCGGTGAGCCCGTAGTCGACGCGCATGCGCGCGAGGTCGTCGCCTTCGGGATTCGGCATCGGGATGCCCTCGTGATTCGGCATCGGGATGCCCTCGTGGTTCGGCATCAGGATATCGGACGGCACGGACGACGACGGTACTCGGGCGACCGGCCGGTCCACGCGGTAGTCGGGGGACTACAGTTTTCTCCGACGACCCGATTGGGACGCCGGTCACACCCGACGGCGTCCCCGTATCCACCGGCAGTGCGGCCCGGACCGGGCGGCACCCTAGCGAGGAGAGCCCCACCGTCATGGCAGCGAGCGCGTCAGTTCCGGAAGATTTCACCCCTGGTCTCGAAGGGGTCGTCGCATTCACCAGCGACATCGCCGAACCCGACAAGGACGGCGGCGCCCTGCGCTACCGCGGCGTCGACATCGAAGAACTCGTCGACAAGGGCGTGACCTTCGGCGACGTCTGGGCCCTGCTCGTCGACGGCGAATTCGGCCGCGGCCTGCACCCCGCCGAACCGTTCCCCCTGCCCATCCACACCGGCGACGTCCGCGTCGACGTCCAAGCCGGCCTCGCCATGCTCGCCCCCATCTGGGGCTTCCAACCCCTGCTCGACATCGACGACACCACCGCCCGCGACAACCTCGCCCGCGCCGCCGTCATGGCCCTGTCCTACGTCGCCCAATCCGCCCGCGGCATCTACCAGCCCGCCGTCCCCCAGAAACGCATCGACGAAGCGCGCACGGTCACCGAACGCTTCATGGTCCGCTGGAAGGGCGAACCCGACCCCCGCCACGTCGAAGCCATCGACGCCTACTGGGTCTCCGCGGCCGAACACGGCATGAACGCCTCGACCTTCACCGCCCGCGTCATCGCCTCCACCGGCGCCGACGCCGCCGCCGCCCTCTCCGGCGCGGTCGGCGCGATGTCCGGCCCCCTGCACGGCGGCGCCCCCGCCCGCGTCCTGCCGATGATCGAGGAAACCGAACGCACCGGCGATCCGGCCGCGCTGGTCAAGGGCATCCTCGACCGCAAGGACAAGCTCATGGGCTTCGGGCACCGCGTCTACCGCGCCGAGGACCCCCGCGCCCGGGTGCTGCGCGCCACCGCCAAACGCCTCGGCGCCCCGCGCTTCGAAGCCGCCGCCGCTCTCGAACAGGCCGCCCTGACGGAGCTGCGCGAACGCCGCCCCGACCGCGCCATCGAAACCAACGTCGAGTTCTGGGCCGCGGTCGTCCTCGACTTCGCCGAGGTCCCCGCCGCGATGATGCCCGCGATGTTCACCTGCGGACGCACCGCCGGCTGGTGCGCGCACATCCTCGAACAGAAGCGACTGGGCCGGCTGGTGCGTCCCGCCGCCATCTACACCGGCCCCGATCCGCGGCCCGCGTCCTCGGTCACCGGCTGGGATTCGATCACCCACCGCTGACGCACCCGGCGGCAGGGATGAGCGGGCCGTCTAGACTACCTGTGCACCATGTCCCTCGACTCTTAGGACACGCATCCGATGGCTGACGCTTCACCGATCATTCCTGCCGACCTCAAGCCCGCAGACGGCCGTTTCGGCTGCGGCCCGTCCAAGGTTCGCCCCGAGCAGCTCCAGTCGCTGGTCGATGTCGGCGCTTCGGTGTTCGGCACCAGCCACCGTCAGAAGCCGGTCAAGGATGTCGTCGCCCGGGTCCGTTCGGGCCTGCGCGACCTCTTCTCCCTCCCCGAGGGTTACGAGGTCGTGCTCGGCAACGGCGGCACCACGGCGTTCTGGGACGCTGCCGCCTTCGGCCTGATCCGCGAGCGGTCGCAGCACTTCACCTACGGTGAGTTCTCCTCCAAGTTCGCGACCGTCGCCAAGAAGAACCCCTTCATCGGCGACCCGATCGTCGTGGGCTCGGAGCCGGGTTCGGCTCCCGAGATCGTCGCCGACGCGAACGCCGACCTCATCGGCTGGGCGCACAACGAGACCTCGACGGGTGTCGCGGTTCCCGTGCAGCGTCCGGCGGGTTCGGAGAACGCCCTGATCGCCATCGACGCCACCTCGGGCGCCGGTGGTCTGCCGGTGAACATCTCCGACGCCGATGTCTACTACTTCGCGCCGCAGAAGTGCTTCGCCGCCGACGGCGGTCTGTGGGTCGCGCTGATGAGCCCGGCTGCCCTCGAGCGCGTCGCCGAGATCAAGGAGTCGGGCCGCTTCACGCCCGAGTTCCTGTCGCTGCCCATCGCGGTCGACAACAGCAGCAAGGACCAGACCTACAACACCCCGGCTCTGGCCACCCTCCTGCTGTTCGCCAACCAGATCGAGTGGCTGAACGCCAACGGTGGTCTCGACTGGGCCGTCGCGCGCACCAAGGATTCGTCGTCGCGCCTGTACGAGTGGGCCGAGGCCTCCGAGTACGCGACCCCCTTCGTCGCCGATCCGTCCCTGCGTTCGCAGGTCGTGGGCACCATCGACTTCGCCGACTCGGTCGATGCGGCCGCCGTCGCGAAGATCCTGCGTGCCAATGGCATCGTCGACACCGAGCCCTACCGCAAGCTCGGCCGCAACCAGCTGCGCATCGGCATGTTCCCGGCGATCGATCCCGAGGACGTCACGCAGCTGACCAAGTGCATCGACTGGGTCGTCTCCCAGCTCTGATCGCTCGCCTCACCGAGGCCCGACGGGGCCGGGTCCTGCACGGACCCGGCCCCGTTCCCAACTCTCGACCCGACATCGAGACTTTTCGGGAGAACCCTGGACGATAGCGCGCCGAAACGGATTCCGGCGGCTCCGTGCTGGACGGCGCGGCGTGTCCTGGCCCGAAAAGGTGATCAAGTCGGTTACAGTCGGGCGGGTCAATCGCGATCGGCGCGAGGAGGTCATGGTGCGAGAGCTTCGAGTGGTCGGTCTCGAGCCCGATGCTAAGCATGTGGTGCTCGCCGATCCCACCACGGGGGACAAGTTCCGCATCCCCGTGGACGACACCCTGCGCGCCGCCGCCCGCGGCGACCTCGCACGTCTGGGCCAGATCGAGATCGAGACCACCAGCCAGCTCCGCCCCCGCGAGATCCAGGCCCGCATCCGCGGCGGCGCCTCCGTCGAGCAGGTCGCCGAGGACGCCGGGATCCCCGTCGCGAAGGTCGAGCGGTTCGCCTATCCGGTGCTGCTCGAACGCTCCCGCGCCGCCGAGATGGCGAAGAACGGGCACCCGGTCCGCCCCGACGGCCCCACCGTCGAGACCCTCATGGAGATCGTCTCGCAGGCCTTCCGCGCCCGCGGGCACAGCCTCGACGACGCCGTCTGGGACGCCTGGCGCGACGACGAGGGTTACTGGGTCGCGCAGCTGCGCTGGAACGCGGGCCGTTCCACCAACCGGGCACACTGGCGGTACCAGCCGGACGCCCACGGCGGCACCATCACCGCGCTCGACGACATCGCGGCCGACCTGATCGATCCGGACTGCGGTCGGCCCCTGCGCTATCTGACGCCGGTCTACTCGGCCCGCGACGTGGACGACTCCACCGAACTGGACGGCACCGACCGCAGTGCGCCGATCCAGCTGGAGCCGCCGGTCGTCGAGGAACCCGCCGCGGAACCGGCTCCCGTCGTCGAGGACACCCCGGTGGGCGCCACCCTGTCCGACGACCACGACGACGACGCCTCGCGCGCCACGCAGTCGCCGACGAAGGACAAGCGCGGCAAGCCGGCCCTGCCGTCCTGGGACGACGTCCTGCTCGGCGTTCGCAGCAACGGACGCGCCTGAGAACCACCGGCGATGGCCGCGGCCGTGTCGACGCTGTGGTACGTCGACTCTCCCGTGCCCGCCGCGACCCTGCGCGAGTTCGAACCCGACCGTGACGCCGCCCGGGCGCTGCTGACGCGCCTGTTCCCGGATCGCCGCGCCGATCCACTGGACTGCGTACCGCTCACCGAGGCCGCCGGTACGCTCGACGGTGACGAGGAACGGATCTGCGTCGGGAGCTATCCCGGGGTGACGGTCGTGTCGAGTCCCCGTTTCGCGCTGAAGCAGCCGTCCGCCCTGCCGGAGATGTGGCTGCACACCCCCGCAGCGGACCGGACCCTCCTGCTGGTCTCGGATCCGCCCGGGGCGTGGGGGGCGTTCGCGATGTGGGAGCGCGGGCGCCTGCGCCGCGCCTTCGGGGCGAACACGGTGGAGTTCTTCGAGGACCGGGGGCTGCCGTTCGTCTGGGAGGGCCCGTACTGGGGTGGTGAGCATCCGCTTCGGTGGCCGCCGAACGTCACCCCGCCACCGGCGTCGCTGCCCTTCCATCCCCGCAAGCTCGTCGAGGAAGCCCACGCGGCGTGGCTGGGCTTCCGGTACGTCGGACGCCGCGACGACGAGCCGGACCCGGCGGAGTTCCGGGTGTGGCGCTTCGCATTGCGCGCCCACGACGCGCCGCTGCCCGCTCCCCCGGTCGAGCCCCGGCCCGTATCCGTTACCGAGCCGGAGACCGTGTCCGAAGTAACGTCCGTGCCCGAAGCCGGCACCGCGCCGGAGCCGCGCGCGTCCTGGTGGCGGCGCCTGGTGCGCCGATAGCGCTGTCAGGACACGAGCAGAACGAGCCAGCCGATCGGGATCCCCGCGGCGACCCCGGCCGCGAACCAGCGCAGGACCGGGACCCGGATCCACGCCCACAGGGTGGGGACGCTGCCGGCGGCGGCCACGAGGTTGACGGCGATCGCCAGGATCGGGTGGATGCGGGCGAGCACCTGACCGAACGCGACGACCGCCACGACGGTGGCGGCGAGCGAGAACGCTGTCAGCGTCAGCCCCGTCGCCCACGGTGTGGGAGCGGAATCGGACGCGGGTCTCATCGAGGCAGCCGCACCCGCTCGTAGAACGCCATCGCCGCCGCGGTGGCGACGTTCAGCGAATCGGTGCCCGGCGCCATGGGGATGCGGGCCCGCACATCGGTGGCCTGCATCGTGGCCTCGGTGAGACCCGGTCCCTCGGCGCCGAGCAGCAACGCGACCTTCTCCCCCGTCATGGCCTCCGCCAGCGGGATCGCGGACGGATTCGGGGTCAGCGAGATCAGCTGGAAACCCCGGCTCCGCAGGATGTCCAGATCCTGCGGCCAGTGGTCGAGGTGCGCGAACGGCACCCGCAGCACGTGCCCCATGGACACCCGCACGGCCCGCCGGTAGAGCGGGTCGGCGCAGCCCTTCCCGAACAGGATGCCGTCGACCCCGAGACCGGCCGCGTTCCGGAACATCGACCCGATGTTCTCGTGGTCGTTGACGCCCTCGAGCACCGCGACGGTGGTCGCCTTGTCAAGGATCTCCCCGGGTTCGAGGGGCTCCGGCCGGTGCGCGGCCGCGAGCACCCCGCGGTTGAGGTGGAAACCCACCACCTTCGCCATGGTGTCGGCATCGATGCGGTAGAACGGCACGTCCACGTCGCGCAGGTCCTCGGCGAGTTCCTCCAGACGACGGCCGACACCGAGCAGGGCCGTCGGCGAGAACCGGGAGTCGAGCATGCGCTGGACGACGAACACGCCCTCGGCGATCACCAGTCCCTTGCCTCCGGGCAGGTCGGGGCGACGGTCCGAGGAGTTGAGATCCCGGAAGTCGTCGACCCGGGGGTCGGACGGATCGTCGATGTCGATGACGTGAACCACCGGACCATTCTCCCAGCGCATTCCGGTGCCCCCGCACCGGGTCCGTGAGGGGTGATGCGGTCAGTCGTCGTCCGACCACCCCGCGGTCAGTCCTCGTCCGACCGCCCCGCGGTCAGTCGTCGTCCGACCGCCCCGCGGTCAGTCGTCGTCCGACCACCCCGCGGTCAGTCGTCTTCCGCGACCAGCGCGGTGAGGATGCCGACGGCCTCGCGCAGCGTGGCCAGCGACGTGTCGTCGAGTTTCTCGAGCCTTTCGCTCAGCCACACCTCGCGAGCCTGGGCTTCGTCGGCGAGCAGGTCGTGTCCCGCCTGCGACAGCGAGACGATGATCTGCCTGCCGTCGGTGGGATGCGGCGTGCGCTCGACGAGTCCGAGTTCGTGGAGAGACGCGATGACCCTGGTCATCGACGGTGGTTGCACCCGCTCGCGCGCGGCGAGCGCACCCGGGGTCATCGCCCCCTCCTGGGCCAGGGTGGCCATCGCCGAGATCTGAGTCAGGGAAACTCGGGAATCGGTGCGTCTCCCCCTCAAATGACGCGTCAGACGCACGACGGCGAGCGCGAGGTCGCCGGCAAGTGCGCGTGTATCCGAGATCATGGCGAGCACAATACGTCAGATGTCCGTATTGTGCGGCGACGGTCCACATCCCGTCGCCGCAGCGGACGGCCGCGCGTCAGGTGAGCAGGTCGGTGATCGGGTCGACGGCGAAGTAGGCGGCGAACAGCACGGCGACGATCCACATCAGCGGGTGCACCGAGCGGATCTTGCCGCTCGCCGCGTGGAGCACCACCCAGGTGATGAAGCCGACGCCGATGCCGTTGGCGATCGAGTAGGTGAACGGCATGACCATGATGGTCAGGAAGGCCGGAAGGGCGATCTCGAACTTCGTGAAGTCGATGTCGCGGACCTGCCCGATCATCAGGGCGCCGACGACGACCAGCGCCGGGGAGGCCGCCTCGATGGGCACCACCTCGTAGAGCGGGGTCAGGAACATCGCGACGAGGAACAGCGCGCCGGTGACGACGTTCGCCAGGCCGGTGCGGGCACCCTCGGCGATGCCGGAGGCCGATTCGACGAAGACCGTGTTCGACGAGGACGACGCCGCGCCACCGACGATGGCGCCGGTGCCCTCGACGACCAGGGCCTTGCCGATGCCCGGCAGGGTGCCGTTCTTGTCGGCGAGACCGGCTTCCTTGCCCAGGCCGGTCATGGTGCCCATGGCGTCGAAGAAGTTGGCGAGCACGAGGGTGAACACCAGCAGGGTGGCGGCGATGACGCCGATGCGGGTGAAGGCACCGAAGAGGTTCACGTCGCCGACGAGGCTCAGGTCGGGGATGCCGAAGAAGGAGTCGGGGGTCTCGGGGGTGGTGAGGTTCCAGCCCTTGGGGTTGGTGCCGAGCGACGGTCCGACGTCGGCGATCGCCTCGATGAGCATGGACAGGAGCGTGGTGACGACGATGCCGATCAGCAGGCCGCCGCGCACCTTCCGCGCGACCAGCACGCCCATGAGCAGTAGACCGACGACGAACACGAAGGTCGGCCAGGAGGCGATCGACCCGTCGATGCCCAGGCTCACCGGCACGGTGGTGCCGGCCGCGTCGGGGATGCGGCGCACGAAGCCGGCGTCGACGAAGCCGATCATCGCGATGAAGGCACCGATACCGGCGGCGATGGCCGCCTTGAGCGCGGACGGGATCGCGTTGAACACTGCGGTGCGGAAGCCGGTGAGAGCCAGCACGACGATGACGATGCCGTCGATGACCACCAGGCCCATCGCCTCGGGCCAGGTGACCTGCGGCGCGATGGTCACCGCGAGCAGACTGTTGATGCCGAGGCCGGCGGCGATGGCGAAGGGATAGTTGGCCACCACACCGAAGACGATGCTCATGAAGCCGGCGACGAGAGCGGTGACCGCGGCGACCTGGTTGACGGGCAGGATGTTGCCCAGCACGTCGACCTTGGCCGAGGCGTCGTCGGCAGAGAAGCTACCGAGGATCAGCGGGTTGAGCACCACGATGTACGACATCGCGAAGAACGTGACGATGCCGCCACGCACCTCCCGGGACACGGACGAGCCGCGCTCGGTGATCTTGAAATAGGTGTCCAGGAAGGACGTTCGGTTGGAGTCGGTGCCTACGGCCATGTCCAGAATTCCGCTCGTCGGGTACGGGGCGTCGCAACGGGGAACGATTATTGCAGCGGAAACGAACTAACCTGCAATCCGTGGAACCCGCCCAGAACGTCGCAGCCCGCATCCGGCGCCTCGCCGACCCGCGTCCCGCTCTCGCCGTCGGGATCGGGGTGTGGACCGTCGCCACCCTCGTCGTCCTGCTGACCGGAGGCGACGTTCGCGACGATCTGCTGCCGGTCTGCATCGCGGGAATCGTGGTGGGGCTGCTGGGATCTGCGCTCTTCCTCACTCAGCGTCGCGCCGCGCGCCGCGGCAGCCGCGGCGCCCAGGTCGGGCTGGACTGAGCGGCCCGTCCGCACGCCCCACACGGCGGCCGTGGGCGGTCAGAGACGGATCCGCACCCGAGTGATCAACCACACCCACAGAAGTGCCCACACGATCCCGAAGATCCACCCGGCGACGACGTCGGTGAGCCAGTGCGCCGCCAGGTACACCCGCGAGAGCCCGATAGCGACGGTGTAACCGGCGAGTCCCGCCAGCGTGACCGTCCGGCACCGGTCCCCGCGCGGCCACGTCCGCACGACCACCGCGGCCAGGGCGGTGGCGAGGATCGCGCTGGTCATGGCGTGCCCGGAGGGGAACGACTCGGTGTGCAGGACGAGCAGCCGTTCGGGTTCGGGTGGCCGGGCCCGCCCGAAGAGATTCTTGAGCAGCGACATCACCGGCCAGCCGGTGAGTACGGCCCCTGCGACGATCAGTGCGTCGCTCGGCCGGTCGGCGCGGACGAGCAGGAGCGTCGCCGCGGCGGCGAACAGGGTGGTGGCCACTCCCCCACCGGTGTGGGTGAGCACGGTGATCGCGGTGGTCAGCCAGGGCTCGCGAACGGACACCGCCCATTCGAGCACCGCGGTGTCGACGGTCACGGTGCCGACGGCCCGGTTTCCCGCAGGGCCACGAGTGCCGCGGCCAGCCCCGACGGGGTGCTGTGGACGGTGCCGGCGGCGTCGACCCACCAGTCGACCTCGTGCTCGCCGGTGAGCGCGCCGGTGCAGCGCACGACGAGCCGGTCGTGCAGCGCGAGCCTCCCGCGCGGCAGCGGCACCCCGGTGACGGTGGAGGCGAGAATCGCGGCGGGTTCGCGATCCCATCCGGTGCGGCGGCCCGGTTCGGCCGGTTCGGCCTCGATCACCGCGGACGCCACCGCGATGTCGAGGACCTCCGACAGTGCCGTGGCGGTGCCCGGCCCTCCGACGACGAGCCGGTCGTGCGGGATCAGGCCCGCGAACCACGGCCGGTCGGCCACGAGTGCGTCGGTGGCGTCGACGACGCTGCCGGCCAAGCTGCGCACCCCGTCTGGCAGGGTGACGGACTCCGGGTCGAGCCCGCCGGAGGAGAACGCCGCGGCCAGCGCGGTGTGGGCGGCGACGATCGCGGCCGGTCCGGGTGAGGCCTCCGGGTCGGCGAGCCGGTCGAGCAGGGTCTGCGCGAGGTCGAGGTCGTCGATGCTCGTGCCGGCGAGGGCGGCGCGGAACGCGCCCGCGTCGGGATGGGTGCAGGGGTCGAGCAGACCCTCGAAGGTGGTGTCGTCGGCGAAGCGGTAGTGCCCGAGGGGACGGCCGTCGAGCACCGCGTGGGTGCGCAGGTACCAGGCGGTGTAGCCGGCGGGATCGGTGAGGGTCTCGGCGGTCGCCGGGTCGGCGGCCAGCAATGTCAGGGCCCGCGCCCAGTGCCCGTCGTCGACGAGATCGAGGTCGCGCACGGCGACGAGCGTCTCGGGGTCGTCGTCGAGGCCGTCCCACCACAGGTCCTCGTCGGGCAGGTCGTGGTCGGGTCCGGTGGGCAGGTCGGCGCGCAGGACGGTGAAGCCCCAGCCCACACCGACGGCGCGGAGCGCATCGGGGCCGTAGCGGTCGGCGACGGCGGGGCCGAGGGTGCCGAAGGGGGCGTCGTCGACGAGAACCTCTGCGAGCGGCGCGCCGGGCAGCAGCAGTTCGTCGGCGGGCACGAGGTCGCCGTGGGTGTCGGGCAGCAGCAACGCCCCGAGTTCGCGGGGCACGGCCGAGGGCGGTACGAGCGGGACCAGCCGCAGGACGACGTCGGCGAGGGCTTCGGCAGACAGCGCGTCGCCGAGGCCGGGGTCACCGAAGCCCGGGTCGTCGGGGTCGAGTTCCTCGACGGCGGTGACGAGCGCGGGGTCGGCGAGCAGGTCCTCGGCGGTGACGGTGCCGGCGCCGAGCCGGGCGAGCAGCGGGTGTGCGGCGTCGGGGTGGACCAGGCGGACCCACGGCATCCGCAGCGGCCCGATCTCCTGCAGTCCCGTCGAGAGCACGGTGGTGCGCGGACCGGTGACGGTGCGGCCGTCCGACAGCGGGACGGGCAGCGACGCGAGTTCCTCGGCGGCGACGGCATCGGTGACGAGCGGCGTCAACGCCTCGTACAGGCGGTTCCACCACTGCGGTTCGCGGTCGTGGCCCGCGAGCATCTCGGCGAGCCGCGCGAGGCCGAGCCGGTGCACGTCGACGGCGGCGAGGGCGGGTGCGTGCCGCGGGCGGCACAGTTCGGGGGCGATCAGGCCCGGGACCACCCCACCGAGCGTCGCGGCGAGCTCGTCGGTGAGGCCGGGCAGTGCGTTCGCCCGGTCGGGCAGCAGATCGGCGCCGCCGTCCGCGGCGGGCAGCCACGGGTGGGTGCGCAGTTCCTCGAGGACGGCCTCGCGGATGCGGCCGTCGACCTCGCTGCGGGCGAAGCCGGGTTCGGGGACGAGGTCGAGCCGCTGGTCGGCAGGCAGCGCCGCGACGAGCCGAGCGTAACCGGCGGCGACCCGGTCGAGAGGGGTGCCGGGGAGTATCCGCCGGCGGTCGGGTTGCATCGCGACATCGGCGACGAGCAGCGCCGGCAGGGACAGTTCCTCGTCGGAGCGGGTGGGGGCGCGCAGGACGTCCCGGCGGACCGGCCGGACGCGGTCGTCGACGACGGGGACGAGCCAGCGCGCCGACGGTCCGGTGTGTTCCCACCAGGTGCGGTCGCCGATCCCGATCTCGCGCAGCCCGTTGTCGAGGTCGTGTTCGGTGCGTTCGAGGGCGTCGCCGTCGATCTCGACGGTGCGCAGCGCGGGGAGTTCGAGCAGGATGTCGTACGCCTCGTCGCGGAAAGCGGCGAGCAGCGCGCCGGCGTCGACGTCGGGGCGCAGGCGCAGCACGACCTCGGTGTCGCTGCCCTCCACCGGCGGGGTGGTGGAGGGCCAGGCGAGCCGCAGCGTCGGCACCCCGGCCGCGGGGGCGGTCAGGCCGTGGTCGTCGAGCACGGCGCGGGTCCGGTCGGCCGAAAACAGGATCGAGCCGGTGCGCGAGCGCACCTCGATCTCCTCGGAGACCGCCAGCACCGCGGTGAAACCCACCCCGAACCGGCCGACGCCGCCGGTCTTGCCGGAGGACCGCAGGGCGGTGAGGGCGTGGACGCCGGGTTCGTCGAGCGGTTCACCGATGTTGGCGACGTGGAGGCCGGTGCCGTCGCACCACACCCGCAGCACACCGGGCAGTTCGGCGCGAGCCGCGGCGTCGGCGGCGTTCTGCGCGAGTTCGGTCAGGACACGGTCGCGGTATCCGGCGCGGACGTAATCGGATTCGGTGGCGGCATCCTCACGCAGCCGGGTGGGCGAGGACGCCCACGCCGACAGGATGCCTTCACGCAACGCCGCGGTTCCGAACGGATCCGCGAGGTCCCGGTGGGGCACGTCAGTCGGTCTGTTCCGGTCCGGAGGTCGCATCCGCGGCCGTCTCGGCAGACGACTCGTCCGCGATCACCTCGGTCGGCTCCGCCGTAGCCTCGTCCTGCTCCGCAGGAATCGCCTCGCCCTGCTCCGCGGGGGCGGGCGCGGCCGTCTCCGGTGCGGTCGCGGCGGTCGTGTTCCCGGCCGGGGGCAGGTCGACGATCTCGATCGCGGAGTCGTCGTAGGCGTCGTAGATCGGCGAACCGGCGCCGGTCGGCAGGGTCGTGTCGGAGTGGGCTCCGCACCCGTACTCGGCGTGCACCACGTGCCCGTCGGCGGCGAACTCGTTTCCGCACACCCCGAACGCGGCCCGCAGCGAACCGGCCAGCGGCAGGTAGAAGCCGCACAGATAGCAGGAGGACGGAGCGGCCTTCGCCATCTCCGAGTTCGGGCCGTGATCGCCCTCGAACCACCGCTGCGCGGCGTCGAGGCGGCCTTCGAGGCTCATGACCTGCTTGCGGCCGAGACCGATCTCGAGCGCGGTCTCGTCGACGGCGGGATCGCCGGACTCCATGTAGCCGGGAACCAGCCGCGGATCGTCGGGCATCGGGGCCAGCAGGTCGCCGGGGCCGAGATCGCCGGGACGGATCCGCTGGTTCCAGGGCACCCACTCGGGTGCGACGAGAGCGTCGGGGCCGGGGAGCAACGCGAGTTCGCTCACCGTCACGTGATCGGAGTCGGGGGCCGCGGCGACCACGACGGCCCACTGCCAACCGCGGTAGCCGGGGAGATCGGCGGCGAACCGGTGTGTGGCCGCGCAGTCGTCCTCGCTCGTCACCCCCAGATACGCGCCGACTCCACCGTCCCCGAGTTCGTCGAGCGCGGCACGGGCGATGTCCACCGCGTCGGCGAGTACGGAGCGCACCGCCGGATCGACCACGGGGTTCGTTCCTCGGGAAGCGGAAGTAGACGCAGCACTCACGCCGCCTATTCTGCCTGACCTGTCGGCTCCCGCGTCCGCGGGTCGCGCGAAGGCGGTACCGCACCGGCCCCGGAGGGGATGTCACGATGTGCGCGTGCGCCGTCTGCTCCCCTCCGCCGCGGTCCTCGCGACGATCTGTCTGTCCCTCTCCGGATGCGGCGAGGACGTCGTCGTCGATCCCGGGCCGCCCGCCCGCGAACTCGGCGTGGAGATCGTGGCGACCCACCCCCACGACCCGGAGGCGTTCACGCAGGGCTTCGAGATCGACGGCGGTGAACTCGTCGAGGGCACCGGGCGCGTCGGCCGTTCGTGGGTCGCGGCCCGTCCCGTCGACCTCGACGGTGGGCAGGTGACGCTCGCGGAGTACGAGCGGGTGCGGGTTCCCGTCGAGGGCGACCTGTTCGGGGAGGGCATCACCGTCGTCGGCGACGAACTGTGGCAGCTGACATGGAAGGACGAGGTCGCGCTGGTCCGCGACCGCGACACCCTCGCCGAGATCCGCCGCGTCGGCTACGACGGCCAGGGGTGGGGGCTGTGCGCACTGCCCGACCGCCTGGTCATGAGCGACGGCTCGGCCGAGCTGACCTTCCGTGATCCCGTCGGCTTCGACGAGATCGGCCGGGTCACGGTGGATCGTGAGGGCCGGAAGGTGCCGAACCTCAACGAACTCGAATGCGCCGAGGACGGCTCGGTGTACGCCAACGTGTGGCAGACCGACGAGATCGTGCGCATCGATCCGGAGACCGGTCACGTGGAGGCGCACATCGACGCGTCGCCGCTACGCGAGGCGCTGCCCGACGATGCGGGAGTGGACGTGCTCAACGGCATCGCGCAGGTCCCCGGGACCGATCGTTTCCTCGTCACCGGCAAGTACTGGCCGACGGTCTTCGAGGTGCGGTTCGTGCCCTGAGATCCACCCGTGCCGTGCACGGGCGGTGTGCTCGAGCCCATGTCCCGCCCTTGCGCTCCGAGCGCGGCCTCGTGGTGAAGAATCGAAGATGTGACGGAACCGGACGAGCGACCCACCCACGACGGTGGGGAGCGCCGTGCCCCGGGTTCGCAGCATCCGGGGTACAGCAACTATCCGCCGCCCCGCCGCGTGTCGGGACGGCGCACTCCCCTGCCGCCTCTGCATCCCGTGGACGAGACCCGTCGCTTCGCCGGTGCGTCGGCCGCGCGACCGGATCGCGAGGCGCGGCCCGACGACTCCTCCGCCGAAGACGCGCCGCGCGCCCCGCGCATGCCCCGCAAGCTCACCGTCACGCGGGTGGCGGCGCTGCGCAGCCGCGAGCTCACCTCGAAGGGCATCCAGACCTTCCGTCGGGCCGCGACCGCGGACGGCGCCGACAAGTCGGGTCTGACGGCCCTCACCTACGCGACGATGGCGAACTTCGCGTCCGACGCGGCGATCGCCGTCGCGCTCGCCAACACGCTGTTCTTCTCGGCGGCGACCGGTGAGGACAAGACGAAGGTCGCGCTGTACCTGCTCATCACCATCGCGCCGTTCGCGATCATCGCGCCGCTGATCGGCCCGCTGCTCGACCGGCTGCAGCACGGCCGCCGCGTCGCGCTGGCCACCTCGTTCGCGTTGCGCACGGTGCTGGCGGTGGTGCTGGTGTTCAACTTCGACAGCTGGCTGCTGTATCCGGCGGCGCTGGGGATGATGGTGCTGAGCAAATCGTTCTCGGTGCTCAAATCCGCGGTCACCCCCCGGGTGCTGCCACCCGAGATCGATCTCGTGCGGGTCAATTCCCGGCTGACGGTCTTCGGTCTGGTCGGCGGCACCATCGGTGCCGGTGCGATCGCCGCGGCCTCGGCGTGGGCGTTCGGGTCGTCGGGTGCGTTGTGGCTGTGCGCGGCGATCACGGCCTTCGGGGCCTATCTGAGCATGCGGATCCCCGCCTGGGTGGAGGTCACCGAGGGTGAGGTGCCGGCGACGCTGTCGTACCACGCCGACGCGAGGACCGAGGTGCTCGATGCGCGGACCGAGGTGATCGTCACCAAGTCCGGCAAGCGGCGCCAGCCGCTGGGCCGGGCGGTCGTCACCGGCCTGTGGGGCAACGGCACGATCCGGGTGCTCACCGGCTTCCTGACCCTGTTCATGGCGTTCGTGGCGAAGAACGCCACCGGTCAGGATCCGCTGATGCAGGCGGCGATGCTCGGCGGTGTCGGTGCGGCCGCCGCGGTCGGCAACTTCGCCGGCAACGCCACCGGTGCGCGGCTCGCGCTGGGCCGTCCCGCCCTGATCATCGTGCGCTGCACCGCCGCGGTGGTGATCGTCGCCGCGGTGGTCGCCGCGACCGGCAACGTCCTGGCCGCCGCGCTGGCCGCGTTCGTCGCGGCCTGCGCGAGTGCGCTGGCGAAGGTCTCGCTCGACGCGTCCCTGCAGCAGGATCTGCCGGAGGAGTCGATCGCGTCGGGCTTCGGCCGTTCGGAGACCGTCCTCCAGCTCAGCTGGGTGCTCGGTGGGGCGATGGGGGTTCTGCTGCCCACCGAACTGTGGCTCGGGTTCACGGTCGTCTCCGTGGTGCTGGTCCTGGGATTCGCCCAGACCGCGCTGTCCTACCGTGGGGGGACACTGCTGCCGGGATTCGGCGGTCGGCGTCCCGAGCACGTGTCCGCCCAGGCGACCGCCGGGCGCCGTCCGGGTGCCGGTGGATCCACCAACGGAGATGGGAATCGATGAACGTGAAGGCTCGGACGAAGAAGACTCTTGCGCTGCTGCTGGTGGCCCTGGTGGTCGTGGCCGCCGGTGTGGCCGCCACGGTCTGGAAGCTGGTCGACTCGGCCGAGCCCGCCCTTCCGACCATCACGGCCTACGCGTACGGCGAGACGGTGACCGTCGCCCCCGCCCAGCACTGCAATCTCTACCTCGAGGACTGTGTGGAGCACCCCCTCGGCGAGCTCTACGTTCCCGCCGGCTACCCGCTGCAGCTGTCGCTGCCGGCGGAGATCTCCGACGCCCCGTGGCGGATGATCACCGTCTACGGCGACACGCGGACCGGCCAGACCTTCCTCGACGGGCAGATGTTCGAGGCGGGTGCCCAGCGCGCGGTGACCGTCCCCAGCGACCCGGCGCTGCAGCTGCTCGGCGTCGAGATCCAGCTGCCGTCGGCCGTGGTCGACGAGGCGGGCGAGCCGATCGCGCACGCCGTCTGGGCCATCCGGACGTTCTGAGCTCCCCACAACGGCAGCGGGCCGCCGTCGCGTCGTGCGACGGCGACCGCTGCCGTTGGTGCTCTAGTGGTCGAGTTCGCGAGCGATGGCCCGCATGACCTCGGAGATCCGCTGCCCGGTCTTGCGGTCGGGATAGCGGCCGCGACGCAGGTCGGGCTGGACCGCCGCCTCGAGCAGCTTGATCATGTCCTCGATCATCCCGTGCAGCTCGTCGGGCGTGCGCCGCTTCTGCTGGGCCGGTGCCTCCCGGCGGCCCTGCCGCAGCGTGGGCTGCTCGAGGATCTCCACCTTCAGGGCCTGCGGCCCGCGACGGCCCACCGCCATGCCGAACTCGACGCGCTGACCCGGTTTCAGCGCCTCGACTCCCTCCGGCAGCGCGGAGGCGCGCACATACACGTCCTCTCCCTCGTCCTGGGACAGGAAGCCGAAGCCCTTCTCGACGTCGTACCACTTCACCCTGCCGGTCGGCACCGCGCTCACCCGCTCCTCGACGTTGGTGCCCTCGTCGGACACCATGGACACATGCAAAACAACGCGCCCCGACTCGGCGGAGTGGGACGCGTAGACGATGCCAGTGTACCCGGCCGCACCCGTCGCTCCCGGATCGTCTCGGCGCACCGGACGGCCACGACCGGGCGTGGGCGGACTACCGTGGTGACGTGGGTACATCTGCTTCGGATTCGTCTGCCGCACCGGATAACGGCCTCCTGAAGGCCGCGATCGTCTGCTTCTTCGTCGGTGTGCTGGCCGTCGCCGCCATCTTCCTCACTCCCGTGGTCACCGACGGCACGCCCGGCCTCGTCCTGTATCTGCTGACGCTGGCCTGGCCCCTGGGCTTCGTGCTGGCGATCGCCTTCGCCCTGCGCTCGGGCCGCCGCGCCCGGAACGGAGACCGCACATGAGGGTCCTGCTCAACATCATCTGGCTGATCTTCGGTGGTCTGTGGCTGGCCCTGGGTTACTTCGCCGCCGGGGTGATCTGCTGCATCCTCATCATCACCATCCCGTTCGGTATCGCCTCGTTCCGGATCGGGGTCTATGCGCTGTGGCCGTTCGGGAAGACGACGGTCGACAAGCCGACGGCCGGTGCGGCCTCGCTCATCGGCAACGTCATCTGGATCCTCGTCGCGGGGATCTGGCTGGCTCTGGGGCACATCGCCTCCGCGATCGCGATGGCGATCACCATCATCGGCATCCCCCTCGCCGTCGCGAATCTGAAGATGGTGCCGATCTCCCTCATGCCGCTCGGCAAGGACATCGTCTCCGTGGACAGCCGTCCAGGTTACCTGTGAGGTTGGTCACATAACGGCGGCATAACGAGCAGGTCTCGGGACGACTTTTCGGGTGCCCGAAGGTCACTACCTGCAGCTTCGCAAATCGGTCCATCCCGGACACCGACGCACGCCCGCGAGGGCGTGCGTTATCAATTGGTGACACTTCGGGCCTCGAGCCGTTACCGTCGTTTCCGGCCGAACCGCCTGGCTCGGCCGGTCCGGAACTGCCGCGCCAAATTCCTGTCCCGCGGTTCCGGAAGTCCCGACGAACGATCCACGGGGACAGGAAACGGGGGACCCACCGGTCTCCCAGGAACCGGGCGGCTACCGCCGCCGGGTGTCCAGGAGGCCCGAACCGCCGCTCGCGACGGTTCTCGGGGTGAAGCCGGACAGCTCCACGGAGCAGGACGGCCGGGCGACCTCTTCAGCCCGAACCCGACAGCTGACCTCGTAGGCGCGTACGGAGAGGAACACGGAACCGACATGAGCGGACGCCATCGCAAGCCCACCAATACCGGTCGTACCGTCGCCAAGTTCGCGCTGACCGGAGCCGTCCTCGGTGTCACCGGTGTCACGTTCAGCGGCACCGCGAACGCCGCTCCCGACTCCGACTGGGACCGCCTCGCACAGTGCGAGTCCGGCGGCAACTGGGCCATCAACACCGGCAACGGCTACCACGGTGGCCTGCAGTTCTCGCCGAGCACCTGGAACGCCTACGGCGGCTCGCAGTACGCCCCCACCGCCAACCAGGCCACCCGTGAGCAGCAGATCGCCGTCGCCGAGCGCGTGCTCGCCGGCCAGGGCTGGGGCGCATGGCCCTCCTGCTCGTCCAGCCTGGGCCTGACCAGCGCCGCGACGCCGCGCACCGTCGACGCCGTCCCGGCCGCGCCGATCGTCGAGACCCCCGCACCGGCCGTCACCCCGCAGCTCCCCGCGGGCATCGACGTCGCTCAGCTCCCGGCCGAGGTCCAGAACCTCCTCGCCGGTTTCGAGCAGGGTGTCACCGCTCTGCAGGATGCGGGCATCGAGCTCGACCCGAACATCCTCGACGCCGTGCGCACCGTTCTGGCCGCGCAGTAATCCGGCACCAGCGTCTTCACGAAGGACCCCGCACCGGGCCGGTGCGGGGTCCTTCCGTATCCGGGCCCGTCCGGCCCTCACCGCGGTTTCATACGACGGACGCCCGACCCTTCTCCGGGGAGAGGGGCCGGGCGTCCGGCTCGCATCGGGATCGGCGGGAACCGCCGTCCGCGGAGATCAGCGGTTGATCACCGTGTAGGGATGCGTGTAGGGCAGGTCCTCGACGGGAAGCGGGAACTCCATGTCCTCACCGTAGGGCGAGAGCGGGCCGGAGCGAGTGGACGACAACTCGGTGACGGCGTGCTCGCCGTCGACCAGCTCGGGCCATCCGTGGTCCACGTAATGCTTTTTCGAAGAGGTAGCCATGCGCTCATTTTGTCAGGTGAGTTCGGGGCGTGCTACCGCAGGTCTCTAATCTGTAACCGATGCCCCCGACCACGCCCGCTCCCGACTCCGTCCCGGACTCGCTCGCCCTCTGGCTGGCCGGTCGCCGCGACTCCGAACTGGCCGCCGCGCTGCGCGCCCGCCCCGACCTCGTGGTGCCGCCACCTGCGAGTATGTCGGTCCTCGCGAGTCGCGCCCAGCAACGCGCCTCGGTGTTCCGGGCCGCCGACGAACTGACCACCGCCGAGTTCGGGATCATCGAGCTGCTGGCCCGGGCCGGCGCCGTCGACACTCCCGTCCCGCGCGCCGCCGTCCTCGAGGAGATCGCGGGACGGACCAGCGCGAAGAATCTCGACCGCATCCTCGCCACCCTCCGTTCCCTGCTGCTGGTGTGGGGGCCGAACGACGCCCTGCGGCTCGTTCCCGCCGCCGTCGACGCCGTGCCGTGGCGGGTGGGACGCGGTGAGGACACCGCGGTCCCGGCCGGCACGGAGCTCGACGACCTGCTCGTTGCACTTCCGCCGGAGCAGCGCAGCATCCTCGAGACCCTCTCGCGCACCTCTCCGGTGGGTCGCACCCGCGACGCGGCGCCGGATACTCCCGCCGACCGGCCCGTCCAGCAGTTGCTCGCGGCCGGTCTGCTGCTGCGCCTCGACGACGAGACCGTCGAACTGCCCCACCGGGTGGGTCAGGCCCTGCGCGACGACGCGCCCTTCGAACCCGCCGCCCTCACACCGCCGCGCGCCCCGAAACGCACCCGTGCGGCCACCGACGTCAACGCCACCGCGGCCGGTGCCGCCCTGGAACTGCTGCGGCACTGCGAGAACCTGCTCGAGGTGCTCGGCGAGCAACCCGCGCCGGTCCTGCGGGCCGGTGGGCTCGGCGTTCGTGAACTGCACCGTCTCGGCAAGGGGGTCGGGCTCGACGACCAGGAGACGGCGCTGCTCGTCGAGGTCCTGGCCGGCGCGGGACTGATCGCGCGGGGTCTGCCCGATCCGCCCCCGGCCTCCGACGACGACCACTGGGCGCCCACCACCGCGACGGACGCCTGGCTCGCCGCCTCCCCCGCCTACCGATGGGCGGTCCTCGCCGGGGCGTGGCTCGATCTGGGGCGGCGGCCGTGGCTCGTCGGCCGCCGCGACCCGAACGACAAGCCGATCGCCGCGCTGTCCGACGAGGTGAAGTCCCCGACCGCCGCCCGCGACCGGCGGCTGCTGCTCGACGTGCTGTCCGAGATCCCCGCGGACGGTCCGGACGTGAGCGCGCTGCGGGCGGCCGCGGCCTGGCGGCGGCCCCGCTGGGCCGGGCGGTTCGACACCGTCTCGGTGGTCGAGACCGTCCGCGAGGCGACCTTCCTCGGACTCGTCGCGCACGGCTGCCTCGCATCGCCCGGCAAGGCGCTGCTCCACGGCGGCGACGCGGAGGCCGAGATGACCGCGGTACTGCCCGAACCCGTCGACCACGTGCTCGTCCAGGCCGATCTGACGGTGGTCGCACCCGGCCCGCTCGTCCCCGAACTCGCCGAACGGATCGCGCTGGTGGCCGACATCGAGTCGGCGGGCGCCGCCACGGTCTACCGCATCGGCGACGCCAGCGTGCGCCGCGCCCTCGACGCCGGTCTCGGCGCGAGCGACCTGCACACCCTGTTCGCGAACCATTCGCGCACACCGGTGCCGCAGTCGCTCACCTATCTCATCGACGACGTCGCGCGCCGGCACGGCCGCCTGCGGGCGGGGGTGGCGAGTTCGTTCGTGCGCGCCGACGATCCCGCCCTGCTCGCGGAGGTGCTGTCCTCCCCCGTCGCCGCGACACTGGCGTTGCGGGCCGTGGCGCCGACCGTCGCGATCTCGCAGGCGCCGCTGGCCGATGTGCTCACCGAGCTGCGGGCCGCGGGCTTCGCCCCGGCCGGTGAGGACGCCTCGGGCGCGGTGGTGGATCTGCGGCCGCGCGGCG
This sequence comes from Rhodococcus sp. Z13, assembly GCF_025837095.1. Lineage (NCBI taxonomy): Bacteria > Bacillati > Actinomycetota > Actinomycetes > Mycobacteriales > Nocardiaceae > Rhodococcus > Rhodococcus sacchari. The sequence goes on along the minus strand of NZ_CP107551.1, from coordinate 798,140 downwards.
CGCGGGTGTCCGTGCCGCGGCCCCGGGCCCGGTACGGCGGCCCGACCGTCCCCAGCGACGAGCAGCTCGACACGCTCGTGCGCACGTTGCGGGCCGGGGACCGTGCCGAGTCGGCGTCGTCGACGGCGTCGGCGCGGGGGGACGGCAGCCGTTCGGGTGGTGCCGCGACCCTCGCCCTGCTGCAGCTGGCCGTGCACGCCAAGCGCAGCGTCTCCCTCGGCTACGTGGACGCACAGGGGGTCGCGACGCGGCGGATCGTCGATCCGGTGTCGGTGGGCGGGGGCCAGTTGCAGGCCTTCGATCCCGCGACCGGTTCGGTGCGCACCTTCGTGCTGCACCGGGTCAGTTCGGTGTCCCTGGTCGACTGAGCCGGACCGGATCAGTCCTGCCGCACGAGCACGAACGGGGACGCCAGCACCCGTGAAGCCGGGGCGACGGCGAAGGTCAGCCCGAGCAGCGTGGAGGCATCGAGCGGCCGGAACTCGTCGCGCACCCACCGCCACGGCACCGGACCGTCGGCACCGTAGGAGACGACGGTCGCCGGCCGGCCGTCGAGCCAGGACGCCTCGGCGGCGACGCACATCGGCAGCACCTCACGCAGCGCAGCCCCCTCCCCCAGCAGGTTCACCGCGGTGCCGTCGGGGTCGAAACGCTTGCCGTACCAGTTCGGCATGCCGCCGAGGGCGATCACGCGGGGCGCGGCGATCCGCAGGGCTGCGGGCCCGACGAAGGTGACCCGGTAGGCGCCCGGGACGGGCGGTGCGCCGGCGGCGGGCAGGGAGCGGAACAACGCGCGCAGACCGCGCAGCGATCCGGGCAGGCCGTCGAGGGCGCTGTGGTTCGAGGTGGTCATGACGCCTCCGTCACGGTCGGGCGAGCGGTACCGGTGCGGTGCCGTTCGGCGTAGCGGGCCGCGAATCGTTCGGCCATCGCGGCGATGGTCAGGGACGGGTTCACCCCCACGTTGGCGGGGATGGCGGAGCCGTCCACCACGTAGAGGCCGGGGTGGCCGAAGACCTGGTGGTCGGTGTCGATCACCCCGGTGGTCGCGTCGGTACCGATCGCGGCCCCGCCGAGGACGTGCGCGGTGATGGACTTGCCGCCGACGCTCTCGAGCAGCAGGTTCAGCGGCCGTCCGCCGATGGAGTCGGCGAACTCGCGGGCCACCGCGTTCGCCTGCGGCAGGTAGCTCGGTGCCTGCCGACCGTCCACACCGCGCGAGCGCAGGACCCGGCGCCACGGCCGTACCGGCGACCGGTCGAACACGAGGCGGATCTCGTTCTCCACGTTCTGCATCACGGTGAACGCACTGAGACGTCGGATGAAGTTGCGCGCGAACATCGTTCGCAGCTGCAGGTCGGGACGGGCGAGCAGTGCCCGCAGGGTCTCCCGGCGGCGACGGCGCGGGTCGTCGCCGTCGACGAGCGGCCCGAGCTGGAAGCGCATGTGCCACCCGCCGACGTAGCGGTTCTGGGTGACGTGGGTGCGCTCGTCGGGATAGAACTCGCTCGAGATCGTCGGGCCGCGGGTCAGGTCGGCGTCGACGTCGTCGGCGAGGACGGCGGTGATGGCCTCCGAGTTGGTGCGCACCCCGACGCCGAGGCGGTCGGAGACGTGCGGCAGCCCCCCGTTCTCCTTGGACCGAAACAGCAGCTCGACGGTGCCGAGGACACCGGCGGCGAGCACGACCTCCGGGGCGCGCAGGCTCTCGCCGCCGGCGAGCCGCACCTCGTAGCCACCGCCGGGCAGGGCGGCGACGGAGTCCACGCGGCTGTCGGGGCGGATCCGGGCGCCGCGCCGCTGCGCGAGCCACAGGTAGTTGAGGTCGAGGGTGTTCTTGCTGCCGTAGGGGCAGCCGACGAGGCAGCCGCCGCACATCACGCAGCCGGTGCGCTCCGGGCCCTCACCCCCGAAGAAGGGATCGGGGACGGTGACGCCCTCCTCCCCGAACCAGATTGCCATCGGGGTCGGACCGTACGTTTCCCCCGCCCCCATGCGTGTCGCGACGATGCCGAGGTGCCGGTCCATGGGGCCCTCGATCGGGGCGGTGGCGCGGCCGAGCATCCGCGCGGCGGTGCGGTAGTGCTCGGCGAGTTGCGCGCGCCAGCCCGACGTCACGGACGGCCAGGCGGGATCGGTGAAGAAGGCGTCCTTCGGCTCGAGCAGCACACCGGCCCAGACGATGCTGCCGCCGCCCACCCCGACGCCCCCGATGATGCCGACATGAGCGAGGACGCGCTGGGAGAAGAAGCCGCGCAGGCCCAGTTCGGGCATCCAGAGGTAGCGGCGCGGGTCGCGGCGGGCCGCCCGGAAGTCGTCGCGGGTGTGCCGGCGTCCCTGTTCGAGGACGAGGACGCGGCGGCCCTGTTCGGCCAATCGCAGCGCCGTGACGGCGCCACCGAATCCGCTGCCGACCACGATCACGTCCGCGGCGTCGGCCTGGGTCTGTGCTGACATGAGGCCGAGCATAGAGGGATGTGACCCGTGCCGATCGGCGAGCCGGTGGTGACCGGGACCTCTTCCCTGCGGCGGGTTTTCGTCACGTGTTCGCCTGTCGCACGGCGATTTTCTGCATTACTGGCATTTTTTCCGAAATGACGTATGGTGTGGACCTGTTGAGTGATTCGCCCGTCGAAAAGGAGGGGTGCGATGGCCGACAAGCGGAAAAGCCCGAAAAAACCCGTGAAAACCCTGAAGGAACGGCGACAGGAGAAACGTCGAAGGATCGTCGAGTCCGGCGAATTTCTCCCCAAGCGCAAGCGGGGATGAAAACAACTGCACGCCATGGACATCGAAATCGGGACGCTGGAAGTTCTGTACGAGAAGATCAGTGAATTGTCGGAACGCGAAACGGGCACCGACGCGTATCGGCTCGGATATCGAGCCGCATTGGCGCGTGCCCGTGTGTTCGTTCTCGACGAGCGCGCCGGTGCGATGCGACAACCGGCCTGAGAGACGAGAAGACGAAGCGGGAAATGAAGCGGACTCTGCACGCCCTGGACAGGATCCAGGAGCGACTGGAATCGGAACTCGATGCGAGGCAGGTCGCCTCCGAGAAGGACGCCGGATATCGGTCCGGGATCTCCGAGGCGCTGGTGTGCGTCATGGAGGTGCGGCGGTCGCTGACGCGCTGATCCTCCGGGGTCGGTCCGCATCGCCCCTCCGGGCGGCACACATCGGCCCCTCCGGGCCGGGACACAGGGGATGCGGGAAGCCGTGCGCGATCACCGCCGGGTGCGGTGGGCGCACGGTTTCCCGCATCCGGCGGGTGGCGCGGCCCGGCCGAGGCCTGGAGAATGGGAAAGTTCTACTTTCCATCCCAGGAGGCACTCATGGCCGACGGGCCGCTGATCGTCCAATCCGACAAGACCGTGCTCCTCGAGGTCGACCACGAACGGGCGAACCAGGCACGGCAGGCGATCGCGCCGTTCGCCGAGCTCGAACGTGCCCCCGAGCACATCCACACCTACCGGATCACCCCGCTGGCCCTGTGGAACGCCCGCGCCGCCGGTCACGACGCCGAGCAGGTCGTCGACGCGCTGGTCACCCATTCGCGCTTCGCGGTCCCGCAGGCCCTGCTCGTCGACATCGTCGACACGATGAGCCGCTACGGCCGCCTGCAGTTGGTCAAGCATCCCGCGCACGGGCTGTGCCTGGTCAGCCTCGACCGCGCGGTGCTCGAGGAGGTGATGCGCAACAAGAAGATGGCCCCGATGCTCGGGGCCCGCATCGACGACGACACGGTGCTGGTGCATCCCAGCGAACGTGGCCGCGTCAAGCAGCTGCTGCTCAAGATCGGCTGGCCCGCCGAGGACCTCGCCGGTTACGTCGACGGCGAGGCGCACCCGATCTCCCTGGACTTCGAGACCCACCCGTGGAAGCTGCGCGACTACCAGGAGATGGCCGCCGACTCGTTCTGGGACGGCGGCTCCGGTGTGGTGGTGCTGCCCTGCGGCGCCGGCAAGACGATGGTGGGTGCCGCGGCGATGGCGAAGGCCGGCGCGACCACCCTGATCCTGGTGACGAACACCGTCGCCGGCCGCCAGTGGAAGCGTGAGCTGATCGCCCGCACCTCGCTCACCGAGGACGAGATCGGCGAGTACTCGGGCGAGAAGAAGGAGATCCGCCCGGTGACCATCGCCACCTATCAGGTCATCACCCGCAAGTCGAAGGGCGAGTACCGCAATCTCGAGTTGTTCGACTCGCGCGACTGGGGCCTGATGATCTACGACGAGGTGCACCTGCTGCCGGCGCCGGTCTTCCGGATGACCGCCGACCTGCAGTCGCGGCGCCGCCTCGGCCTGACCGCGACGCTCGTGCGCGAGGACGGCCGCGAGGGCGACGTGTTCTCACTCATCGGCCCCAAGCGGTTCGACGCCCCGTGGAAGGACATCGAGGCGCAGGGCTGGATCGCCCCGGCCGACTGCGTGGAGGTCCGGGTGACCCTCACCGACGCCGAGCGCATGGCCTACGCCGTCGCGGAGCCGGAGGAGCGGTACAAGCTGTGCTCGACCGCGCGCACCAAGATCCCGGTGGTGAAGTCGATCCTCGCGCAGCACCAGGACGCCCCGACACTGATCATCGGCGCCTACATCGACCAGCTCGACGAGCTCGGCGAGGCCCTCGACGCTCCCGTGATCAAGGGGTCGACGAAGACGAAGGAACGCGAGGCGCTGTTCGACCGGTTCCGTGCCGGGGAACTGAAGGTGCTCGTCGTGTCGAAGGTCGCGAACTTCTCCATCGACCTGCCGGAGGCGTCGGTCGCGATCCAGGTGTCGGGCACCTTCGGGTCGCGGCAGGAGGAGGCGCAGCGGCTCGGACGGCTGTTGCGTCCCAAGCACGACGGCGGGCAGGCGCACTTCTACTCGGTCGTCTCGCGCGACACCCTCGACGCGGAGTACGCCGCGCACCGGCAGCGGTTCCTCGCCGAGCAGGGTTACGCCTACCGCATCACCGATGCCGACGATCTGCTCGGACCGCAGATCGGCTGACGCTTCGCCCGGCGGGGGTCAGCGGAGGAGGTATTCCTGCTCGGGGCGGCCGGTCGTGCCGTAGCGCAACTGCATTCGCAGCTGTCCCTTCGCGACGAGCGCCGCGAGATAACGCTGGGCCGTGGCGCGCGACACCCCGATGGTCGCGGCCACCTCCCCCGCCGACAGGGGTTGCGAGGATTCCCGGAGTGCTTGCAGCACGAGGTCTTTGGTCACCGACTGCGAGGCCGGGGTCCGGGCGGTCGGCAGAACCGGACGCAAAGAGGCCAGCGCCGTGTCGATTTCGGTCTGGGTGAGTTCGTCGCCCGCGACGACCCGGCGGTACTGTGCGTAGGCCGCGAGGCGCCGGGCCAGCTCGGTGCTCGCGAACGGTTTGACCAGATACACCAGGGTGCCGGCGGCGAGCGCGGCCCGCACCGTCGTGCCGTCGCCGGCGGCGCCGAGCACGAAGCTGTCGCAGTCGAGACTGCGGATCAGGTCGACGCCGCAGCCGTCCGGCAGGTACACGTCGACGAGGGCGAGGTCGACGGGCGCGTCCCGGATCGCGTCGCGGGCCGCGGCGATGCTCCCGGCGACCGCGGTGACCGTGAAGCCGGGCACTCCCGACACCACGGACGCGTGCAGTTCCGCGACCCGGAAGTCGTCCTCGACGACGAGCACCCTCAGATCCGTTCCGCCCATCCCGTGTCCCCTTCGTCGAGCACCCCGGCCATCGTCGCCACGAACACCGCGCCTCCCGTCGGATTGTCCGGCGTGCGCCGCCCACCGCGGTCCGCGAGCACCACGTCGCCGCCGTGCAGCCGCGCCACGCGCCGGGCCAGCGCCAGTCCCATCCCGCGGCCGCCGGGCACGGCCGGCTCGGGGTGGGTCGTCGCGCCCTCGGCGAAGACGTCCGGCAGGCCGGGGTCGACGCCGGCGCCGGTGTCCGCAACGCTCACGTGCAGGTCCGGTCCGTCCTCGATCAGTTCCACCTCGACCTCGGCCGGGCTGTGCGCGCTGGTGCGGGCCGCTTCGACGGCGTTGTCGAGGAGGTTGCCGAGGACCGTGGTGACGTCGACCGGCACCCGCAGGGTGGAGTGCACCCAGGTGTTCTCGCCGAGCACGAGCGTCACGCCCTGTTCGCGTGCGTGGGCCGCCTTGGCGGCGAGGAAGGCGTGCAGATACGGGTCGGCGAGCGCGTCGGCACCCTCGAGCTGCTCGCCGAGCGGGCCCGAGCCGAGGATCTGTTCGATGTATTCGAGGGCCTGTTCGGCACGCCCCTGGCGGAGCAGTCCGTCGAGCAGGTGCAGCCGGTTCGCGAACTCGTGCCGCTGGGCCCGCAGCGCTGTGCTCATCGACCGGACCGCGTCGAGTTCGCGGGTGAGCGTCTCGATGTCGGTGCGGTCGCGGACCGACATCACGGTGCCGAGGTCGCGCCGTCGCGCACGACGCGGCGCGAGACGGCGACGACGACCCGGTCGCCGGTGGTCGCCGCGACCGGGATGCCGTCCGCGGCGCGCAGCACGTCGAGCAGCCGCGGGGTCATCCCGAGAGTGTCGACGGGGCGGCCGATCCCGTCGTCGAGACCGAGCAGGCGCCGCGCCTCGGCGTTGACGACGGTGACGACACCGTGGGCGTCGGTGCCGACGACACCGTCGGAGATGCCGTGCAGCACGACCTCCTGTTCCCGGACCAGTTCGGTGAGCTGTTCGGGCTCGAGTCCCAGGGTGAGCCGCTTCCAGCGGTTGGCGAGCAGCCACGACCCCGCGGCGCCGCACGCGAGTGCCGCGAGCGCGATCAGGACTGCGTCGCCGAGATCGCTGCGCAGGTCGGCGCGCACGCTGTCGGTGGCGATACCGACGCTCACCTCCCCCACCACCCGGTCGGAGGCGGGATCGGTCACCGGCACCTTGGCCCGCACCGAGTCGCCGAGGGTGCCCGACTCGCTGGTGACGACCTCCCGTCCGGCGAGGGCCTCGGTGGGATCGGTGCTGACCCTCCGCCCGAGCTGGTCCGGCTCGGGGTGGGCCAGCCGCAGTCCCCGGTCGTCGGTGACCACGACGAACAACGCGCCGGTGGCGACCCGGACGGATTCGGCGGCCTGCTGCACCGCGCCGGAGGCGAGTTCGGGATTGCCCGGGGAGACCACGCCGTCGTCGGCGGCCGAGTAGCGGACGACCTCGTCCCGAAGGGCCGGGTCGGCGGAAACGGCCCGCGCGATCGCGAGTGCCCGCTCCCCGTGCTCGCCGGTGACGCGGTCCTCGGTGGTGGTGGCGAACACCGTGAATCCGATGCCGAGCGCCACCGCCACCACCGCGGACTGGAGCAGCAGTACCTGGGTGCGGAGTTTCACCGCGTCGCTCCTGTTCGTCCCATCCGTCCAGTGTGGCCCGGGCCCGTCTCAGCCGAGCGGGATCTGCCCGAGCAGCACACCGACGACGAGCATCACCACCGAGACGATCCCGGCACGCCACAGCACCTTGCGGTGGTGGTCGGCCAGCGGCACCCCGGCGAGGGTCACCAGCAGCAGGATCGCGGGGACGAGGGGGCTCTGCATGTGCACGGGCTGTCCGGTGATCGACGCGCGGGCCATCTCGACCGGTTCGATGCCGTACTGCGTCGCCGTCTCCGCCAGGACGGGCAGCACACCGAAGTAGAAGGCGTCGTTGGTCATGAAGAAGGTCATGGGGATGCTGAGCAGACCGGCGATGACGGCGAGGAACGGGCCGAGCGCGTCGGGGATGACACCGGTGAGCCACAGCGCCATGGACTCGACCATGCCGGTGCCCTGGAACACACCGGTCAGCACGGCCGCGGCGAGCACCATCGCGACGACCGACACGATGCTCGACGAATGCCGGGCGATCGCGGCGGACTGGTCGGCGACGCGCGGGAAGTTCACGGCCAGCGCGAGACCCGCGGCGATCATGAACAGCACGGGGATCAGCAGGACGTCGAGGACGAGGACGACGAGCAGCGCCACCGTGAGGATCGCGTTGAAGGGCAGCAACCGCGGGCGCAGAGTGGGGCGGTCGGGGTCGAGTCCGGCGGCGAACCGCCCGATCTCCCCGTCGGTTCCGGCGGCGTCCCTGCCGAGGGTCGTGCCCACCCCGGACGGGCCGGCACCGAGCGGCATCGTGTCGGGCTTCCACGTGAGCCGGCCGATGCGGCGGCGTTCGACGACACCCAGATGGGCGGCGAAGCCGAGCACGACGAGGAGGCCGACGACGAGCGAGGGGATCATCGGGACGAACACCTCGGACGGGGACAGTCCGAGCGCGCTGGCCGCACGGACCGTCGGCCCACCCCACGGGATGATGTTCATCGTGGCGTTCGCCAGGCCGGCGACGACGGTGAGGACGACGGGGCTGACCTTCAGTTTCAGGTAGAGGGGCAGCAGCGCGGAGGTGGTGATGATGAAGGTCGTGGACCCGTCCCCGTCGAGGGAGACGATCATCGCCAGCACCGCGGTGCCGACCACCAGCCGCGTCGGGTCGTCGCGCACGAGCCGCAGGATGAGCCGGACGAGCGGGTCGAACAGACCCACGTCGATCATGATCCCGAAGAAGATGATCGCGAAGAACAGCAGTGCCGCCGTGGGGGCGAGACTTTCGACGCCGTCGACGATCATGTCGCCGATCCCGGTGCCGGCACCGGCGATCAGCCCGAACGCGACGGGGACCAGGATCAGGCCGACGACCGGTGTGGCCCGTTTCGACATGATCAGGTACATGAAGGTGGCGACCATCAGGAAGCCGAGGACGACGAGCATGCGGTGCCCACTTTCGGACGGGGTGTGATCTCTGCTACAGCAGAGTGTGTGAGCCCGCCTGCGCCGAGTCACCGTTGAGCGCGATAGCACCGTTCTGCGCATTCTGCTCGAGCGTGGTGCATCGCGATCGGGCCGCCGGAGGGGTTCCCATAAGCTGGGGGCGTGCGTCGTTTCGAGTTCCCCGTCGACCTGCCCCACGCGAAGGCTGTCAACCAGACCCTCGCCGACGTCCGCCGCCTGCGCTGGTCCGCGGTGGTCGTCGGCCTGTTGTGTGCCGCCGGCACGGTCGGTCTCGTCCTGCTCGGTCAGACCTGGTCCTACATCGTCGCCGCGGTGCTCGCGGTCGCGGCGCTGACCTCGCTGTGGGTGGCGCTGTGGGCGCCGCGCAAGGTGGGCACGATCGAGCAGCTGTACCACGACAGTCCGCTGGTCCCGGCCATCGTCGCGGCCACCCGCGCGCGCGGTCTGACGCTTCTCGCCCTGGTGGACATCGCGAAACCGGACACGCAGGGCAGGCATTTCGCGCTCGTCACCCGCAAGATGGAGGCGATCCCCGGTCACCGCGCGGTGATCGGTGAGCGGGTGCCGTGCGTGGCGGTGCTGTCCGACCGCACCACCCGCAACGATTCCGGGATGTGGCAGATGGTCGGCCCGATGCCGATCGCGTGGGGCACCCGCGACCGGAAGGTCATCGCCGACGCGGCCGCGCAGATCCCCGAGGCCGAGTGGCGGGTGCTGAAGGAACAGGTGAAGAAGGTCGACGAGATCGATGCCACCACCGACCGCCGGCTCGAGCTCGACAGCAAGGACCTTCCCCCCGAACTGCGCTGACCCGGAACCCTGCACTGACCCGGAACCCTCGTGACATGCACGAACGCATCCTGACCGACGGCACGGTGGTGCTCTCACCACCGCGGGCGGCGGACGTGGACGCGATCACCGAGGCGTGCCGGGACCCGGAGATCGCCCGGTGGACCACCGTGCCCGATCCCTACACCCGCGCCGACGCGGTGCACTTCGTCGGGACGGTGGTGCCCGACAAGTGGGCGAAGGGCTTCCCCGACTGGGCGGTTCGCACCGAGCCGGACGGAAGGGTGTGCGGCATGGTCGGTTTCGTGCCGCGCGAGGGCGACGACCTGGAGATCGGTTACTGGATCGCATCGACGGCTCGCGGTCGCGGCCTGGCCACCGCCGCGGTACGTCTGGCGTGCGGATTCGCCTTCGCCGCCGACGGAATGGGAGTGCGGCGGATCGGATGGCGCGCGTTCGTCGGCAACCACGCATCCGCGGCGGTCGCACGACGGGTGGGTTTCCGGTTCGAGGGGATCACCCCGGCAGGACTGCTCCAGCGTGGTGTACCGCGGGACGTGTGGGTCGCCGGTCTGTCGGCCGACGACCCACCGGGTCCCGCGGACGGCTGGCCGCTCCGACCCGAGCGCCGGCTCAGGTGAGGTGCGGCAGCACTTCCTTCTCGAACAGTTCGATGCCGGAGGTGTCGTAGGCGGCCTCCGGGAAGTAGAAGATCGCGTACTCGAGCCCCTGCTTCTTCAGCGCCGTGAGGTTCTCGACGATCTGTTCGGGGGTCCCCACCGCGGGCATGCCCCGGAAGGGGTCGAGGGCTCCGTCGGCCTTCTCCGCTCCGACGATCGGTTCGAGGCGGGCCCGCAGTGCCTCGAGGCGGTCCTGTACCTCGGCCTCGGTGCGCCCGATCGCCACGTTGTAGTTCGCCGACCGGACGATCGCGTCGAAGTCGGTGCCCACCTCCGCGCAGTGCTGCCGCAGGATCTCGGACTTGCGCGCGAATCCCTCCGGGGTGCCGTCGAAGTTGGTGTACTGCGCGTACTTCGCGGCGATCCGCAGCGTCACCTTCTCACCGCCGCCGGCGATCCACAGCGGGAGGCCGCCCTCCTGCAGGGGCAGCGGACGCACGATCGCGCCGTCGACGGTGTAGTACTTCCCGTCGAGGGTGGCGGTGCCGGTGGTCCAGGCCTGCCGGAAGATCTGCACGCCCTCGTCGAGGCGCTTCAGCCGCTCCCCCGCCGACGGGAAACCGTAACCGTAGGCGCGCCATTCGTGTTCGTACCAGCCGCCACCGATACCCATCTCGATGCGTCCGCCGGAGACGATGTCGGCGGTCGCGGCGACCTTCGCGAGGTAGGCGGGGTTGCGGTAGGCCATCGCGGTGCACATCTGCCCGATCCGTACCCGCTCGGTGACCGCCGCGAAGGCCGAGACCAGCGTCCAGGCCTCGTGGGTGGCCTCGTCGGTGGGCTCGGGGACCGTGTGGAAGTGGTCGTACACCCAGATCGACTCCCAGGGGCCCTCGTCGGCGCGCACCGCGAGGTCGCGCATCACCCGCCACTGGTCGGCGGGGTCGATGCCGACGAGGTCCAGTCGCCAGCCTTGGGGAACGAACAGTCCGAAACGCATGTGGGTCCTCGGGTCGAAGGGACAGGGTCCGTCGGTGGTCCGGCCGGCACCGCCGTCTGCGGTGCACGACGCGGCCAGGGTGAGTATCGCGGAATCCAGCGGAACATGCAGGCCGCCCCCAGCAGGGCGAGGCCGCCGACGGTCAGCGAAGCGAGATCGTCGGCGGCCGGCAGGCACAGGAACGCGGCGGCGAGGACGACCAGCGAGGGCACCGCGACGACGCGCCGCCCGAACCGGTCCCTCAGTTGACCGGCCGGATACGAGCACAGCAGGTCGACGGCCCCACCGATCCCGAAGACCGCGGATGGGAGGTAGACGGTGGTGACGAGGCTCTTCCGGTCGAGGTGGGATCGGTCGAGGTGGGGCCGCCCTGGTCGAGCTCCGTCGTCACGCGGTCACGACGAGGGGTTCCGCCTCCGCCGCGAACCGGCCCACCGGACGGTCGAGGCCGTAGTGTCCGCGCAGGGTGGTCGCGGTGTACTCGGTGCGGAACAGACCGCGCTCCTGCAGGATCGGCACGACCCGGGTCGTGAAGTCCTCGAGCCCACCCGGCAGATAGGGGGGCATGACGTTGAAGCCGTCCGCCGCCTCGTTCTCGAACCAGAGCTGGATCTCGTCGGCGATCTGCTCGGGAGTACCCGCGAAGGTGCGGTGCCCGCGCCCGCCGCCGAGCTTGCCGATGAGCTGCCGGACCGTGAGGTTCTCCTTCTCCGCGAGATCCTTGACGAGCTGGTAACGGCTCTTGTTGCCCTGGATGCGGTCGATCGGCGGCAGCGGCGGCAGCGGAGCGTCGAGGGAGTGCTCGGTGAGATCGACGCCGAGCACGGTCGACAGCTGCCGCAGCGAGTAGGCGGGCGAGATGAGGTCGGTGAACTCCTGCTCGAGGGACCGGGCCTCGGCCTCGGTGTCGCCGATGAACGGGACGATGCCGGGCAGGATCTTCAGCGACCGCGGGTCGCGGCCCGCCTTGATCACCCGGACCTTCAGATCCCGGTAGAACGCCTGCCCCTCCTCGAGGGTGCGCTGCGCGGTGAACACGGCCTCGGCGTACTGCGCCGCGAAGTTCTTCCCGCTCTCGGACGATCCGGCCTGCACCAGCACGGGGCGCCCCTGCGGGGGCCGCGGGGTGTCGAGCGGGCCGCGGACCCGGAACCGCTCACCGACGTGGTCGATGGTGTGGACCTTGGCGGGATCGGCGAACCGGCCGGACTCGACGTCGAATTCGATGGCGTCGTCCTCCCAGCTGTCCCACAGGGAGATCGCGACGTCGACGAACTCGGCGGCGCGTTCGTAGCGGCCGGCGTGGTCGGGGGTGTCGTCGTAGCCGAAGTTCCGGGCCTCGTCGGCACCGCCGGAGGTGACGATGTTCCAGCCCGCGCGTCCCTTGCTGATGTGGTCGAGGGAGGCGAACTTCCGTGCGAGGTTGTAGGGATCGTTGTAACCGGTGGATGCGGTGGCGATGAGACCCACGTACTCGGTGACCACCGCCATCGCCGACAACAGGGTGATCGGTTCGAAGATCGCCTGGGGGTTGTGCTCGACGCGCGGACCCACCGCGAGTCCGTCGGCGAAGAACACCGAGTCGAGCCGGCCGCATTCGGCGATCCGGGCGAGTTCCTGGAAGTGCTCGATGTCGAGCACGCGGTGCGCGTCGGTGCGCGGGTTCCGCCAGGCGGCCTCGTGGTGTCCGACGCCCATCAGGAACGCGTTGAGGTGCAGCTGGTTCGAAGACGATGACATGGAATATCCTACCGTTCTGCTTCTTTCGAGGGATCTATCGATCGGAGCGCCACCGCGACAGACGGCCTTCGATGGTGACGAGGATGCCGTTGAAGACCAGGCCGACGAGCGAGATCGCGATGATGCCCGCGTACATGTCGGGGATCTGGAAGTTCAGCTGGGAGGCGGTGATGAGATAGCCGAGACCGGCCTTGGCACCGACCATCTCGGCGGCGATGAGCACGAGGATCGACGAGGCCGCCGCCATGCGGATACCGGTGAAGATGGTGGGGACAGCGGCCGGCAGCACGACCTTCTGGAACAACCGGTGGGCCGGAAGTCCCAGCGAGCGCGCCGACTTCACGAGCAGCGGATCGACCGTGCGTACCCCGGAGATGGTGTTGAGCAGGATCGGGAAGGTGCACGCGTAGATCACCAGTGCCACCTTCGAGGTCTCCCCGATGCCGAGGATGAGGATGAACACCGGCAGCAGCGCGAGGGCGGCGGTGTTGCGGAAGACCTCGAGGATCGGGTTCAGCAGGTCGGCGACGGGCTTGTACCAGCCGATGGCCACGCCGAGCGGGACGGCGATCGCGACGGCGACGGCGAAGCCGACGAGGGCGCGGGAAAGGCTGGCCGCGAGGTGGTCGACGAGCCGCCCGTTGCCGACCAGGTCGAAGAATGCACCGAGCACGGTCGTGAAGGGCGGCAGGAACACCTCGTCGACGAGCCCGATCCGCGGGGCCGTCTCCCACAGGGCGAGGAAGGCGACGATCGCGACGGCCGGCCTGGCCAGATGCCACGCCGACGCCCCGATCCGGTGCCCGAGGCCCGGTTCCGGTGCGGGTGCGGGTACCGCGGTGACGGCGGGTTCCGGCAGGGTGGCGGGCCGGGGCTTCGTGAGGGTGGCGCTAGTGCTGGACATGCTGAACCTCTTCCGTTGCGGTGGCGAGTTCGAGGTCGTGCGCGCGGGCCACCTCCGAGTGCAGCAGCGACCAGATGTCGTGCCGCAGAACGCGGAAGGCCTCGCTCGAGCGGACGTCGTCGACGGTCCGGTCGATGTCGACGTCGACGATCGTCTTGATCCGGCCCGGGCGCGAGGTGAGGATCGCGACGCGCTGCCCGAGATACACGGCTTCGTCGATGCCGTGGGTGATGAACAGGATGGTCTTGCCGGTCTCCCGCCAGATGCGCAGCAGTTCGTCCTGGAGGGATTCGCGGGTCTGGGCGTCGAGGGCGGCGAAGGGTTCGTCCATGAGCAGCACCTCGGGGTCGAAGGCGAGGCTGCGTGCGATGGCGACGCGCTGCTTCATGCCGCCCGACAACTCGTGCGGATAGCGGTCGCCGAAGCCGTGCAGGCCGACCAGTTCGAGGTAGTGCTCGGCGAGGGCGCGGCGTTCCCGCTTCGGAATCCCCTTGGCCTCGAGACCGAACTCGATGTTGGCGCGGGCGGTTCGCCAGGGCAGCAGGGCGTACTGCTGGAAGACGATGCCGCGGTCGAGTCCCGGCCCGCAGACGGGCCGGCCGTCGAGGAGGATCCGTCCCGAGGTCGGTTCGCTCAGCCCGCCGAGCAGGTCGAGCAGTGTGGATTTGCCGCATCCACTCGGGCCGACCAGCACGAGGAACTCGCCGTCGGCCAGGTCGATGCCGATGTCGTCGAGCGCAGTGAAGGTGTCCTTGGTGCCGCGGACGGGAAAACGCTTGGTGACGTGTTCGATCCGGAGCTTGGGGGTACTCACTTCGCCTCCTCGATGGGCCCACCGTCGGGGCCGCTGGTGGGTTCGTAGGTGCCGTTGGAATAAGGGTTGAACTCGTTGGTGTAGACCTCGGAGACCTCGATCGCGCCTTCCTCGAGTTCGCCGTTGCGGACGAGCCAGTCGATCCAGGTCGAGATCTCCTGATCGGTGATCACGCCGCCCGGCCCGGCGACACCGGGACTGCGCCAGTAGCCGACGAGATCGGTGGTCTCGTTGCGGCCGCGTCCCTCGATGATCTCCTCGAACTTGGCGATCACCTCCTCGCGGGGCACGACCTGGGCCCAGCGGATGGCCCGCGCGGTGCCCTGCACGAAATCCTCGACGGCGTCGCGGTTCCGTTCGATGAAGTCGGTGCGGAAGGCGTAGGTGCCGTACGAGAACGACCCGAAGAGCGACTCGTCGGTGAACAACGGGCGGATCCCGCCGCGTTCGAGTGCGGTCTCACGGAAGACGCTGCCGAGCGTACCCACGTCGATCCGGCCTTCGCGCAAGGCCTGCTCGGTGCTGACCGGAGGCACCACGATCAGCTCGACCTGCGAGATCTCCTCCGGGGAAAGTCCCTGCCGGGACAGCCATTCCCGGACGAGGAACTCGTGGTGCGCACCGAGGGTGTTCATGCCGACCTTCTTGCCGATCAGGTCGCGTGCGGTGCGGATCGGGCTGCCCTCGAGCACGTAGTAGCCGCTGAAGCTCTCGGTGTCCGAACCGTAGGAGGCGAGCACCGAGGTCAGCGGTGAGTTCCCGGCCTGGGCCTTGATCACGGCACCGTTGAAGGCACTGCCGAACTCGATCTGTTTCGTGGCGGTGTTCTGCAGCGACTGCGGCCCGTTGCCGTTGTCGCCGATCCACTCGAGGTCGATGTCCTCGTAATAACCGAGGGCTTCGGCGAGTTCGGGGAACAGGACCTGACCGGCGGCGCCTTCGTAGCGCAGCACGGTGCGTCCGTCCGCGGTGGTGGTGGCCTCGGATCCCGCGCAGGCGGTCGCGGCGGATGCGAGTGTGAGCAGTGTTGCGGCGGCTGCGAATGCACGCAGGAGTCCGCCGCGCAGAGTCGACTTCGACATCGGCTTCGTAAGTCCTCGTATCGGCCCGCAAGTGCGGCGCGGTGGATCCGTCCCGAGCGGATGTGAGCACGGCGGGCCGGATGGTTGTGAAGTCGTATCACGCACCGTTTCGGTGCGGCGACGATCGTTCAGAGACGACAGCTCCGACACTCGGCCACGATCGATCCCCCTTCGACGTTCTGTGACCGTGACAGCATCCCGGCCGGGGCGCCCGTGCGACAACGATTGGGCGCATCCTGATCGGAAGTCGGCCGGGCTCGGAGGTCGTTCGGAGCGCACGGACCTCGGACACGCCGAAGGGCCGGCGCATCGGCTGCGCCGGCCTCTCCACGGAACGGCGCGGATGGTCACCGCTCGGTGACGGTGACTCAGGGATGGTTCGGGTTGTTGTGTTCGGGGATCTCGATGCTGATCGGGCGCAGTTCCGACATGTAGAGCAGGACGAACTGGCGCAGGAACTCGTCGAACGTCCAGTACGCCTCGGGTGCCGGCGGAAGTGGCAGCAGCCCTTCGCGAACCGCGATGAACGGCCCCCATGCGACGTCGAGCAGCGTGCCCCACACCGGTTCCCGGGGGATGTGCAGCCAGTCGGCGATCTCGTCGCCGAGGGCGAACCGGGTCAGTGCGCCGAGGATCGGGCGGGTCAGCAGGGTGAAGTCGAGGCCGCGGCCGAGGTCGAGCAGCATGTCGGCGAGCTTCTGCCCCTCGGGGGTGGGCGCCAGGATCGGGTCGAGCACCTCCCGGGCCTGGGACTCGGCGTCGTCCCAGGTGGCGGGGATGTACTCGTCCCGGATGCCGAGCATGTGCGCGCTCACCTGCCAGGAATGCAGGAAGGCGCGGGACTCGTCCTCGGGGATCGGCACCTGCCACTGCCGCAGCGTGCGCATCACGCTGGTGGGCAGACTGTGCCAGGTGACCATCATGTCGTGCTGACTGATGGGCACGTCCTCGGGCGCGAGGTTCGCCCAGTGCGACGACCGTGGCAGCAGGTTCCGTACCCCGGCGTGCGCGAGCCTGGTCTTGACCGAGGTGACGATCATCTCGCCGTCGGGCCGGTAGGCATTGCGGGAACCGATGTCGTAGCCCAGTTTCGCGGTCCGGGAGATGCGGCGTTTCATGTTCGCGCCGCCCTTGGAGTAGTAGACGGCGAGGGCCTCCTCGGGGATGACGGTGCTCATCATCCCGCTCACGAAGCCGTAGAGGACCCCGAGGTACAGGCCCCGTTTCTCGTTGAACCGCACCGCCGTCTCGAGGAGTCCCGGATCGGCCCAGGGCGGCAGTCGCCGTGCGTGTTCGAGGAAGTCCCGCAGATCGTCCGGCAGCCCGTCCGGCAGCGGCTGCCCGTTCTTCGTCCAGCTGCGGAGCAGTTCGTTGACGCGGGGCACGTCCCCGCGATCGAGCAGTGAGGCCACGAGCGGATCGGCCTCGTCGTCCCACACGGTGCGGGGGTCCGCACCGCTGCCCGTGCCGGGTACCGACCCGGACGGTGACCATCTCCACGGTCTCGCCCGGGCGGGGGCCGCCGCAGCGAAAGCCCCCAACGCCCCCAGTAACCCCCCGGCTTTCAGAATGTCGCGTCTGGCCGGATTTTCCATGCGGTCGCTCCCATACGACGCAGCGGGTGGAGCACTGAAACAGTGACTGTTTCCCTGTATCAGGGAAACACACTGTGGTGCCGGTCACAACCACTTCCGCCGAATCGGCCTCCCGTCCCCTTAAGGTGGAGATCCGGACCCGTAGACTCCGGCCCCAGGAGGACCCGTGGACCCTGCATCGTCGGCCCCGCCACCGACGTCCGGCGGTGTGCCCGACCAGGACCGGAACCGGGAATCGGACTCACTGCTCGACCGGGCGTTCCGCGACGCGCTGGTCCCTCCCGGCGCCGCCGCGGATCCCTGCGAGACGGACGAGACCCGCACCCGCCTGCTCGACGCGGCGTACGAACAGTTCTGCCGCACCGGCATCCAGCGATCGTCCATGGAGGAGATCGCACGCCGCGCGGACCTGTCCCGGATCACCCTGTACCGCAGGTTCGAGACGAAGGACGCACTGGTCGAACAGGTCATCCTGCGCGAGTTCCGGCGCTACTTCGTGCAGTTCCTCGAGGACATCCGCACCGCCGACACGGTCGCCGACCGGGTGGTCCTCGGCTTCGTGAGTGCCCTGCGGGCCATCCGCACCAACCGGCTCATCGCCACGCTGCTCGAGACCGAACCGGTGCTGTTCGCCGGCGCCATCGGGGGTGATGACGGCACGATGCTCGCCACCGTCCGGCGGTTCGTCGCGGGCCAGTTGCGCCGGGAACAGCTCGCGGGCACGATCTCCGCGGATCTGGACGTCGACCTGGTGGCCGAGATACTCGTGCGTATCTCGGCGTCCTTCCTCGCCACCCCGAGCCGGGTGGTGGACATCGACGACGACGACGAATTGGCCGCCGTCGCACGGCAGTTCCTCGTTCCGATGGTGCTGCCGGATCACTCCACGCGGTAGTAGCGGCCCACCTCGTCGAGTCGTGCCCGCAGGGCCTCGACCACCGGGCGCTGCCCCTTGACCAGCATCCACTCCGCATCGGCGGCCGCGACCCAACGCGCGTCGTCGACCTCCGGGACGGTGATGCGCCGGCCGGAGCGCGGTGGCCACTCCACCTCGCAGGTGTTGCTCTCCACGAAGGTCATGTCCTCGGTCGTCTCCCCGGCGTAGACGCTGACGATCTTGCCGGAGGCCTGCCGGTAGCGTCCCAGCAGCGACAGCGGCACGTCCGGCGGAGCGAACCCGCACTCCTCGGTGAACTCGCGCACCGCCACCTCGCGGGGATCCTCCTCGGGCCCGTACTCCCCCTTGGGGACCGACCAGGCCGCTTCGTCCTTGCCCTTCCAGAACGGACCACCCGGGTGGACGAGCCACAGGCCGAGCAGCCCGGTGTCGTCGATGCGGTAGAGGAGCAGTCCCGCGCTCGTGACGGCCATCGTGGTGCTCCTATTCCGGCGTGACGGGTTGCCGCAGGACGGTTCTCAGCTTCGCAGGTTCGGTGCGGCGCGGATCGTTCAGGTAGATCTCGTGGTGTTCACCCGCGAAGGTCAGACCGCGTTCGGGCATCACCTGCGTGTGCAGCCGTTCGAGGACGGGCGCCTCGTCGTCGTAGGGCCCGACGTGCAGGATCTGCAGGCACCGTCCCTCGGTGAGCCGGAACGGCCGCAGCTTCGGCAGGGCCGGCAACGGTTTCCCCTTCGCGGCCGCCTTCTTCGCCGCGGTCTCGACCGCCTCGGTCACCATCTCGTCGGTGACCCACGGCGGCTGGGCGATCATCATCCGCCACTCCCACGACGACTTGTCGCCCCGGACGAAGGCCGACATGTCGTCGCTCCACCACTGTCCTTCGAGCGGCCCGACGACGAAGTCTCGCTGCAGCAGGGTCTTCGAGGCGAACTTCAGGGCGTAGGACACCGCGTAGAGCGCCTCGACGGCTTCGGTGTAGGCCGGTGCGGTGTTCGGATCGTCCACGCCGTCGATCGCGACGTACCGGAACTCCGGCACCTGCACTTCCGTGAAGTCCTCGGCGGAACAGGTGTACAGCCCGCGGTACTCGCGCTTGATGTCGTACTTGTCCACATCACCCTCCGTCGAGGACGAGGATATGCCCACGGCGCCTCGGGGAAGGCGGGAACGGACGTAGCATCGGGGCATGCTCGACGCGAGCGCGGTGGAGTCCTTCGAGGAGCACCGCACCCACCTGCTGGGTGTGGCGTACCGGCTGACCGGGAGCGTCGCCGACGCCGAGGACGCCGTGCAGGACGCGTGGTTGCGTCTGGCCGGGGTCGACGCCGACCGGATCGTCGACCTGCGGGCCTGGCTGACCACCGTGGTGGGACGGTTGTGTCTGGACCGGTTGCGCTCGGCCGCGGTGCGCCGCGAGACCTATGTCGGGCAGTGGCTGCCGGAACCGGTCCTCACCCCACTCGGCGGCTGCACTCCCCCAGACCCGCTGGAACGGATCGTGCAGGACGAGGACAACCGGCTGGCCGCCCTCGTCGTGCTCGACACCCTCCCACCCGCCCAACGCGTCGCGTTCGTCCTCCACGACGCCTTCGACGTGCCCTTCGACGAGATCTCCCGCATCCTCGACATCACCGTCCCGACCGCGCGCCAGCTGGCGTCCCGCGGGCGGCGGGCGGTGGCGCACACACCTCCGCCCGTCCCCTCCGAGGAACACGCGGAGGCCGTCGAGCGGTTGCTGGCCGCCTTCGCCGACGCCGACCTCGACGCGGTGACCGCCGCCCTGCATCCCGACGCTCACGCCGTCGGCGACGCCGGTGGCACGACCCGTACCGCGCTCAACGTCGTCGTGGGCCCGGACAGGTTCGCGCGCTTCTTCCTCGGTCTGTCCCGCCGCTACGGCACCGACTCGCTCACGGCGGTGGAGCCGATCCTCGTCAACGGCGAACTCGGGCTGCTCAACCGCGGCGCCCCGGGTGACGGCGACCGGCCGGGCTTCCCGCCCCGCGTGCTGGCGTGCACGGTGCGCGAGGGGCGGGTCTGGGCCGCCTACGACCTGGCCAATCCCGCCAAGCTGCGCCGCGGGACCCGGCTGGGGGCCGGACTGTTCGAGGCCGGTCGGGAGTCCACCCGGTGATCTCCTAGGACGCCGTGGACGATCCTTTCGCATCGGTGTCGGTGTCGGCGTCGGCCCAGGGCACGCGGCAGGCGTCCGTGCTGAACCCCTGATCGTGGATCCCGAGCGCGGAGTTCATCCGGGCACGCATGTTCTCGAGCGCGATCTGATAGGTCAGCTCCACCACCCCGGCGGGCCCGAAGCGGCGTTCGAGGTCCGCGATCTGCTCGTCGGTCACTGCCGTGGCCACGTCGCCGGTCATCGCGTCGGCGTAGGCGATCGCGGCCTTCTCGTCGTCGCTGTACAGATCCGACGTCTCGTACTCGGCGATGTGGGCGAGCCGGTCGGTGTCGAGACCGTCGAGCCGCTGCAGCATGGTGCCGAAGTCGATGCACCACGAACAGCCGATCGTCCAGGCCACGCGGTAGACGGCGATCTCGCGGATCGCGGCGGGCAGGGTGTTCGACGCCCGCTCGGCGAGCAGTTCGTGCACTCCGCTCGTGCGCATCAGCGCCGGGTGGTGGGCCAGGACGGCGAACGGTTCGGGCACCGATCCGAACCGGCGACGCGCCATCGCGTAGGTCGCACGGGTCATCGGGCCGGCCTGCTCGGGGGTGACGGGACGGAGTCGAGCCATGACTGCTTTCCTTCCGTGTGAGCCGCGGAACACCTCACCGGTTCCGCGGGTGCCTTCACAGTGGAGACGAGGCAGGTGGCCCGGGTGTGACAGCGCGGGCGCTACGCTGCAGGAATGGCTGATTCGACGACTCCGCGGCGGGTGCCTACGGTCTCCCGACTCCGGCCGTTCGCCTCGACGATCTTCGCCGAGATGACCGACCTCGCCGTCCGTCACGGCGCGATCAATCTGGGGCAGGGCTTCCCGGATGTGGACGGGCCACCGGCGATGCTCGAAACCGCACGTCGGGCCATCGCTGAGGGTGTGAACCAGTATCCGCCCGGCTCCGGGATGCCGGACCTGCGCCGGGCCGTCGCCGCCGATCGGGCCGCCCGCTACGGGCTGGAGTACGACCCGGACACCGAGGTGCTCGTCACCGTCGGCGCGACCGAGGCCATCAGCGCGGCGATCCTCGGGCTGGTCGAGCCCGGCGAGGAGGTGCTGCTCACCGAGCCGTACTACGACTCCTACGCGGCGTCGGTCGCCCTGGCCGGCGCGACCCGCCGCACGGTGCCGCTGGCGCGGTCCGGGAACGGTTTCGTGCTCGACGTCGATGCGTTGCGCGCGGCCGTCACCGACCGCACCCGCATGCTGGTCGTGAACAGCCCGCACAATCCCACCGGCACCGTCTACGACCGCGAGTCGCTGACCGCGCTGGCCGAGCTGGCCTGCGAGCGCGACCTGCTGGTGCTGTCCGACGAGGTGTACGAGCACCTGGTGTTCGACGGGCGCACCCATGTCCCGCTGGCCTCGCTGCCGGGTATGGCGGAGCGGACGGTCACGGTCTCGAGCGCCGCGAAGACCTTCAACGTCACCGGCTGGAAGATCGGCTGGGCCCTGGGGCCGCGCGAGCTGATCGACGGGGTGCGCGCCGCCAAGCAGTTCCTGACCTATGTGGGCGGTGCTCCCTTCCAGCCGGCCGTGGCATATGCGCTCGAACACGAGCAGGACTGGATCGTGTCGATGCGGAACGAGCTGCAGCGCAAGCGGTCTCTGCTGTCGAATGCGCTGTCCGATGCGGGACTGAAGGTGTTCGATTCCGCCGGAACCTATTTCGTGATCGCCGATCTGACCCCCTTCGGCCACACCGACGGGGTGGCGTTCTGCCGCGAGTTGCCCGCCCGGATCGGTGTCGCGGCGGTACCGGTGAGCGTGTTCGTCGACGACGCACCGTCGTGGAACCATTTGGTGCGCTTCGCGTTCTGCAAGCGCGACGAGGTGCTCACCGAGGCGGTCCGCCGTCTGAGCGCACTGCAGGAGGCCCGGTAGATCATGTCGCGGCCCACGATCCCGTCCGACTTCGTCTCGCGGGCGATCCGTGTGGGTGCGGAGCAGGGCATCGACCTGCAACCGGCCCTCGAGGCGGCGCGTATCAGCCGCGCCGTGCTGGTGCATCCCCACGCACGCCTGACGCCGGCGCAGGTCAGCCGGTTCACCCAGACCGTCTGGCAGATCACCGACGACGAACTGTTCGGTCTCGCTCCGGCTCCCGTGCCGCGGGGCACTTTCCGGGTGATGTGCCTGACCCTCATCCACCGTCCCGATCTGGATCATGCCCTGCGGCGCATGATCGAGGTCAACCACGTCCTCCGGTCGCTTCCACAGCTGAGTCTGACGCCGGGCGCGGAGACGACCTTCCTCGACGTGGAAGTGCCGGAGACGGTGGACGACAAGACCCGTGTGGTCGTGGACTTCCTGCTGATGCTGCTGCACCGCTTCGCGGCCTGGCTGGTCGGTGGGCGGGTCCGTCTCGAATCGGCCTTCCTGCCGTACACCGAACCGGATCCCGTGCTGGCCCGCAGTTACGACGCGATCTTCGGCGTGCCGGTTACCTTCGGGGCCGGGCGGGCCGCACTGGAGATCGACAACGCCGCACTGAAGTCGCCGCTGGTGCAGACCGAGGAGAGCCTCGAGGAGTATCTGCGCGACTCCCCCAATCTCATTCTGTCCGAACGTGATTACGAATCCACCGTGTCGGCGCAGGTGCGCCGGATCTTCGAGTCCGGCATCGAGGGCCGCACCGCCACGGCGGAGGACATCGCGAGCCGGCTCGCGGTCAGCCCGCCGCACCTGCGGCGGCTGCTGCGCCAGGAGGGCACCTCGCTCGGGCAGTTGCGCGAGGAGGTGCTGCGCGATCTGGCCATCGCGGGCCTTCGCCGCGGGGAGGCGGTGGACGACCTGTCGGCGCGTCTCGGGTTCTCCGAGCCGAGCGCGTTCCGGCGGGCGTTCAAACGGTGGACGGGCAACACCCCCCGGGCGTACCGCGAGCATCGCTGAGACAACCGCGCGAGCACCGCTGGGACACCACCGGATACGGACGGAATCGGACACGGCCCGGCCCGGTGCGCCCGCCCTTACCCACGAGACCCCGCCGTTACACATCCGATGCGGGTTGCATCAACGCGTTCGTAGTGGGACCGTCGGAGACGAACCGTCATCGATCTTCGAGAGGGTGATTCACGAGCCATGCACACGATCGTTCACGACGAGTACCCGACCCGTGGCCGCACGACCTGCGAGTCCATCGAACGAAAGGACCCGGTCGTGTGGGGAGCGACCGGCGACGGCCCCCTCGGCGCGGAGGCGGTGGCGGATTACGACCGTCGCGGATTCCACACCGCGGAAGGCATTCTCGCGGCGCAGGATGTCGGCAACCTCCTGGAGGAGACCGCCCGCCTGGGCCGCGAACTCGGCGACGACGACCGCGTCGTCCGGGAGCAGGGCAGCGGCGACGTACGGTCCATCTTCGACGTCCACCGGCTGAGCGGACTCGTCGACTCGATCATCCGCAGGCCCGAGATCGTCGGAATCGCAAGGCAACTGCTCGGTTCCGAGGTGTACGTCCATCAGTCCCGGCTCAACGTCAAGCCCGGCTTCCGCGGTGGCCCCTTCTACTGGCACTCGGACTTCGAGACCTGGCACGCCGAGGACGGGATGCCGCGTCCGCGCGCACTGAGCATCTCGATCGCCCTGACCGAGAACTACGGCTACAACGGCGGTTTGATGATCATGCCGGGTTCGCACCGCACCTACGTGTCGTGTGCGGGCGAGACTCCGGACGACTACTTCCGCCAGTCGCTGGTGACGCACGTGCCCCCGACCGGGTCGCCCGACGAGGACACCCTGACGCGCATGGCCGCCGAGCACGGCATCGCGACGTTCACCGGATCGGCCGGTTCGGCAACGGTGTTCGACTCGAACTGCATGCACGGATCGAACGGGAACATCACGCCGTTCCCGCGGTCGAACCTGTTCGTGGTGTTCAACAGTGTCGAGAACACCCTCGTCGAGCCGTTCGCCGCGGCCCGGCCCCGCCCCTCCTATCTGGGGAGCAGGGACTTCACGCCGCTCCGGTGACCCACGACCGGATCGGCGCGGCCGGATCCGGTGTCCCACACGGGCGAAGCCCTCCGGTGAGCGATCTCCCGGAGGGCTCTGCCCGGCCACGGGGCCATTTCCACACAGCCCGGCCACGGGGCCATTTCCACACAGCCCGGCCACGGGGCCATTTCCACACAGCCCGGCCACGGCTCGTGCCGCTGGGGCGGGGTGTCAGTTCCGCTCGCGGCGCACGCGCACGGCGCGGGCGAGACGGTCGAGCTGCGCGACGGTGGTGTTCCAGTCGAGGCACGCGTCGGTGATCGACTTGCCGTATTCGAGCTCGTCGGCCTTGCCGAGGGTGAGGTCCTGACGTCCGGCCTCGATGAAGCTCTCGAGCATCATGCCGACGACACCCTGTTCGCCGGCCTCGAGGCGCTCCGCGATGTCGGTGACGACGTCGACCTGCTTGTTGTGGTCCTTGCGGCTGTTGCCGTGGCTGGCGTCGACGACGACGCGCTCGGGCAGGCCGGCCTTGCGGAGACGGGCGAGGGTGTCGGCGACGGTCTCGGCGTCGTAGTTGGGGCCGGCGCTGCCGCCGCGGAGGATCACGTGGCAGTCGGGGTTGCCGACGGTCTCGATGAGCGCGGCCTGACCGTCGAGGTCGGTGCCGGGGAAGACGTGGCTGGCGGCGGCGGCACGGGTGCCGTCGACCGCGACCTGCACGTCGCCCTCGGTGGAGTTCTTGATGCCGACGGGCATGGACAGCGCGCTGCACAGCTGCCGGTGCACCTGGCTGGCGGCGGTGCGGGCACCGATGGCGCCGTAGGTGACCAGGTCGGCGTAGTACTGCGGCAGGATCGGGTCGAGGAACTCGCAGCCGACCGGGAGACCGAGACCGGAGACGTCGAGCAGCAGCTTGCGGCCGATGCGCAGGCCGGTGTTGATGTCGAAGGTGCCGTCGAGGTGCGGGTCGTTGAGCAGGCCCTTCCAGCCCAGCGTGGTGCGCGGCTTCTCGAAGTACACGCGCATCACGATGTGCAGGTCGTCGCGCAGTTCGTCGGCCTTCGCGGCGAGGCGGCGGGCGTAGTCCATCGCGGCCGCCGGGTCGTGCACGGAGCAGGGGCCGACCACGACGACGAGGCGGTCGTCGGTGCCGTCGAGGATGTTGACGGTGTCGGCGCGGCCGGAGCGGACGGTGGCGGCGACGACGGCGTCGGGCGCGTACTCGGCGCGGATCGTGGACGGTGCGACGAGGGGGCTGACCTTGACGGTGCGCTGTTCGTCGAGATTCGACGTGGAGATTCCGGCGGTGGTTCCGGTGCTGGGGCTCATGAAGACGGTTCCTGTTCTCGGTGGTTCGGAGTCCGACCCGAGAAGAACCTGGATTCCCTCCGAGCCGGTCGTGCTCCGGCTCGTAGGTGAAGAGGTCAGCGCTGGTTCACGCCGACCGACCCACCTCGGGCCGGCCTGCTAAACCAGAAATATGCGCGCTGCATGACAGAGCACTGTATCAGATCCCCCGGAACCCGCCTCGCCACGGGCTCCGCTCCCCTCGTCGCTGCAGCTCACGCCGTCCAGTAGGCCTGGGCGGTGATCTGCTTGCGGGGCAGCGCGAACTTCTTCTTCATCAGGGCGACGATGGCGCGGGTGGACTTCGCCTCGACGGCCACCCAGGCGTGCCAGCGCTGCGCGTCGAAGGCCGCGGCGTCGATCGCCTGCACCAGCCCCTGCCCGCCGTCGGTGCGTTCGATCCACGTGACGGTGGTGTTCGGTCCGGCGTGCAGGGGCAGGCTGCGGTCGTCGTCGTGGGACCATTCGAGCCACACGCGCGCGGTGGCGTCGCCGATGGCGTCGAGCAGCGAGTTGACGGCCGGGAGGGCGGCGGGGTCGCCGACGACGAGATATCCCTCGGGGGCGGGTTCGGGCAGGGCGAACTTCGAGCCCATGACGGTGGCGGCGATGACCTGCCCGGCCTGCGCGGTGCGCGCCCAGTTCGCGGCCAGGCCGTCGTGGAGGGCGAACTCGACGGAGAAGGTGCCGGCCTCGGGGTCCGGGTCGACGAGCGTGTAGCCACGCTGGTGGACCTTGCGGCCGTCGGGGAACCACATACGGATCCACATCGTGGGGTGCACGGGGTGTGCGCCGAGCAGGCCGCCGTCGGTGAAGTCGATCCGCACGTAGTGGTCGCTGATCTCGCGGCGGCCCGTGACGGTGAGTTCGTAGTCCGAGGCTCCGAGCAGGCTGAGCACCGCCCCCTGGAATCCGCGCGAGTAGTTGGTCCGTGTCTGCTCTTCCATGACGCCCCCTGGTTGCCGGTCGGATGTGCGCGCCATCGTAACCCGGATAGGGCAGCCTTACCTTGGTTACGTGCCGACAGCGCGGCGGGACGTCACCGCACCGACGACCCGGCGACCGTCATCGCCACGGCACCCGCTCCGGGTCGCGCAGGATGCGCCGCGCCGTCGACATGCGGTGAACCTCGTCGGGCCCGTCGTAGATCCGCGCGTAACGGGCCCGGCGGTACATCCCCTCGAGCGGCGTGTCGGAGGTGAGCCCCAGCGCGCCGTGCACCTGGATGGCGCGGTCGACGACGTCGTGGAGCATCTTCGCGCCGCGGAACTTGATCAGCCCGATCTGCACCCGGGCGTCCTCACCCGCGTCCATCAGCCGGGCGGCGTCGAGGGTCATGAGCCGCGCGGCCTGGATGTCGGCGGCCGATTCCGCGATGTACCGCTGGATCTCCCCCTTCTCCGCCAGCAGCGAGCCGTGCGCGAAGCGGCTGTTGGCCCGCGCGCACATCAGCTCGAAGGCCCGCTGCGCCTGCCCGAGCCAGCGCATACAGTGGAAGATCCGGCCGGGACCGAGTCGGTCCTGCGCGACGACGAACCCGTTGCCGCGTTCACCGAGGAGGTTCTCGGCGGGGACCCGCACGTCGGTGTAGCGCACCTCGTAGTGGTCGCTGGGTTCGTGGCCCATCGTGGGGATCGACCGGACGATCTCCAGTCCGGGAGTGTCCATCGGCACGATGATCGCGCTGATGCTGTGGTGCATCGGGGTGGACTCGGGTTCGGTCCGAGCGAAGACGGTGCAGTAGCCGGCCTGGCGGGCACCGGTGGTGAACCACTTGTGGCCGTTGATCACCCATTCGTCGCCGTCGAGCCGTGCGGTGGTGCGGACGAGGACGGGGTCGGAGCCGGCGACCTCCGGTTCGGTCATCCCGACGGAGGGCAGGATGTCGCCGGAGACGAGGTCGGGGATCCAGCGCTGTTTCTGTTCGGCGGTGCCGTGGCGCTGGATCATGAGGGCGTCCTGCATGGAGACGGACCCGACGGCGAGCTGCCCGTATTCGGAGCGGCCGATGATCTCGTTGAGGTAGACGAAGTCGAGGAAGGACACTCCCCCGCCACCCATCTCCTCGGGGTGGCCGAGCGCCCACAGACCGAGTTCCTTCGCGCGGGCCTTCAGGGACGCGAGCGCGACGGCGCTCTCCTCGTCGTGGCCGGCAAGGACCGGTTCGAGCGGGACGACCTCGTCGTCGATGAACGAACGCATGCGGTCGCGCAGGTCGGCGACTCGCCCTTCGAGGAGGTTCGCAGTCATGCCCGCCAATCTATCCGCGCACACTCGCGCTCACATGGGGTTCGGCTCGCTCCGGGTGTGGGAACCGGGCGAGCGGGGCACTCTGGGGGCAGTCTGCCCGGCGACACGAGCACGGAGGTGCCATGCCAGAGATGCACGGCGGTGGGCCCGCCTCATTGCACGGCGGCGGGGCCGCCTCATTGCACGGCGGCGGGGCCGCCTCATTGCACGGCGGTGGGGCCGCCCCGCCGGAGGCGGCGGTCACCGAACACGAACACACGGCCGACGGACATCTCGTGGAGACGCAGTCCGA
Source organism: Rhodococcus sp. Z13 (assembly GCF_025837095.1). Classification (NCBI taxonomy): domain Bacteria; kingdom Bacillati; phylum Actinomycetota; class Actinomycetes; order Mycobacteriales; family Nocardiaceae; genus Rhodococcus; species Rhodococcus sacchari. Next base: position 769,930 of record NZ_CP107551.1, on the reverse strand, counting down.
GGACTACGCGCACGCGCGCAGCCTGCCGGTGGATCCGGACTGGTTCAAGACGGCGGTGTTCTACGAGGTTCTCGTGCGGGCCTTCAACGATTCGGACAACGACGGCACCGGTGACCTGCGGGGCCTGACCGAGAAGCTCGACTACATCGCCTGGCTGGGTGCCGATTGCGTGTGGCTGCCGCCGTTCTACGATTCCCCGCTCCGCGACGGCGGCTACGACATCCGCGATTTCCGTTGCGTGTTACCGGAGTTCGGGACAGTCGACGATTTCGTGACGTTCCTCGACGAGGCCCACAAGCGGGGCATCCGGGTCATCACGGACCTGGTCATGAACCACACCTCCGACACCCATGCGTGGTTCCAGGAGTCCCGCCGGGATCCCGATGGTCCGTACGGCGACTTCTACGTGTGGTCCGATTCCGACGATCGCTACCGGGACGCCCGGATCATCTTCGTCGACACCGAGACGTCGAACTGGACGTGGGATCCGGTGCGGGGGCAGTACTACTGGCACCGGTTCTTCTCGCACCAGCCGGATCTGAACTACGACAATCCGGCGGTGCAGGAGGCGATGCTCGACGTGCTGCGTTTCTGGCTCGATCTCGGCATCGACGGTTTCCGGCTCGACGCCGTGCCCTATCTGTTCGAACGGGAAGGCACCAACTGCGAGAACCTTCCGGAGACGCATGCCTTCCTCAAGAAGTGCCGCAAGGTGATGGACTCGGAGTATCCGGGCCGGGTGATGCTGGCGGAGGCCAATCAGTGGCCGAGTGACGTCGTGGAGTACTTCGGTGAACCGGATGTCGGCGACGAGTGCCACATGGCCTTCCACTTCCCGCTCATGCCGCGGATCTTCATGGCGGTGCGGCGGCAGAATCGTTTCCCGATCTCGGAGATCCTGGCGCAGACCCCGCCGATCCCGAAGACCGCCCAGTGGGGCATCTTCCTGCGCAACCACGACGAGCTGACGCTCGAGATGGTGACGGACGAGGAACGCGACTACATGTACGCCGAGTACGTCACCGATCCGCGGATGCGCGCCAACATCGGGATCCGGCGCCGACTGGCGCCGCTGCTCGAGAACGACCGCAACCAGCTCGAACTGTTCACCGCGCTGCTGCTGAGCCTGCCCGGCTCCCCCGTCCTGTACTACGGGGACGAGATCGGGATGGGCGACAACATCTGGCTGGGCGACCGCGACTCGGTGCGCACCCCGATGCAGTGGACACCCGACCGCAACGCCGGTTTCTCCCGCGCCGATCCGGCCCGGCTGTATCTGCCGGCGATCATGGACCCCACCTACGGTTACCAGGCGGTGAACGTCGAATCCCAGTTGAACTCGACGAATTCGCTGTTGCACTGGACCCGCCGGATGATCCAGGTGCGCAAGCAGCATCCGGCCTTCGGGAAGGCGGCGTTCACCGAGCTGGGCAGCGCCAATCCCGCGATCCTGACCTATCTGCGCGAGATGCCGCCCGGGCCGGAACGCAATTACAGCGACGTCATCCTGTGTGTGAACAATCTGTCGCGCTATCCGCAGGGTGTGGTGCTGGATCTGTCCCGTTTCGCGGGGTGGATCCCGGTGGAGCTGACCGGTTCGGTGCCGTTCCCGCCCATCACGGAGGAGGGCTACATGATCACGCTGCCCGGCCACGGATTCTTCTGGTTCGCCCTGCAACCGGATCCGACGAAGGAGGGGCCGGGCGATCATCCGGTGAGCAGCGAGGCCGAAGCGGCGGTCCGGCCGTGAGCGGCGCGGGCGAGGCGTATCCGGACGAGGTCCTGGTGGCGGATCTGCGCGAGTGGCTGCCGCACCAGCGGTGGTTCGCTGCGAAGGGGCAGACGATCGAGGACGTCGAGGTGGTGCTGCGGAACGCCGTCGTCGACGAGGGCGATCTCGCGGCCGACCATCTGCTGGTGCGGGTGTCGTTCACCTCGGCTCCCGCTCAGATCTACCAGGTGCCGTTGGGATTCCGCCGTCGCACGGTCGACGAGCTGCAGCAGTGGGCGATCACCGGGCCCGATGGTCCGGCCGGACGGTCCCTCTTCGTCTACGACGGTCTGCGGGATCAGGAGATCCTCGATCGCTACGCGCACAGTCTCGCGACCGGCGGTACGCACGGCACGCTCGAACTGCACCACGTCCCCGGGTCGACGATCGAGGAGGGCCTGCGGGGCCGGGCACTGAACGCGGAACAGTCCAACACCTCGGTGGTGCTCGGAGAGCAGTTGCTGCTCAAGCTGTTCCGCCGGGTGACGCTCGGCGTCAATCCCGACGTGGAGCTGCCGCTGGCGCTCGGCGAGTCGGGATGCCGGTCGATCGCCCCGATCCGGGCGTGGATCGAGGCGGAGATCGACGGGGTGCGCACCACTCTCGCGATGGTGCAGGACTTCGCCGCGAACTCGGCGGACGGCTGGTCGATGGCGCTCGGCAGTGTGCGCGACCTGATGATCGAGGGCGATCTGCGGGCCGACGAGGTGGGCACCGACTTCGCCGGGGAGTCCCACCGGATCGGCGCGGCGGTCGCCGACGTGCACGCGCATCTGGCGTCGGCGCTGGGTTCGTCGGAACGACCGGCCGTGGAACTGGCCGGCGAGATGACGGCCCGGCTGGAGGCGGCCGCGGCCGAGGTGCCCGATCTCGCCGAACCGGCCGGGGCGGTGCGGGCCGCCTTCGAGCAGGTCGCGAGCCTGGGCCGGATACCTGTCCACCGGATCCACGGCGACCTGCACCTGGGTCAGGTGCTGCGCACCCCGGAGCGGTGGCTCGTCATCGACTTCGAGGGCGAGCCGGCGAAATCGCTGGAGGAGCGGCGCCGTCCCGACAGCCCGCTCCGGGACGTGGCCGGGATGATGCGGTCGTTCGACTACGCCGCACACCATTCGGTGGACGAGGGCGAGTCCACCGAGGTGTCCTCCCAGCGCGGGTTCCGGGCGAAGGAGTGGGCCGAACGCAACTGCGCCGCCTTCTGCGAAGGGTACGCCGCCGCAGCGGGTCTCGACCCGCGCGAGTCGAATGTACTGCTGCGGGCCTACGAACTCGACAAGGCCGTCTACGAGGTGGTCTACGAGGCGCGCAACCGGCCGTCCTGGCTGCGGTTGCCCCTCGACGCGATCCGACGTCTCACCGAGGACTGAGCGCACGCCACACCGCCGCACCGGCACGACCGGAGGGGAGGCACATCGAATGTGCCTCCCCTCCGGTCGGTTCCGGGAACCGGTGCGGTTGCGGGGGATCAGTGCGTCTGCAGCGCCGGTTCGGCGTCGCGGGTCACCTGCATCTCCAGTTCGGCGTCGCGGACGTCGACCAGGATCCGGTCGCCCTCGGCGATCCGGTCGTCGAGCAGCATGTCCGCGATCCGGTCGTCGACCACGCGGGCGATCGACCGGCGCAGCGGCCGGGCACCGAACTCGGGCTGATGCCCGTGGCGGGCGATCCAGTCCACCGCCTCGGGGGTGAACTCGATATCGATCCCCTGCGCCCGCAACCGCTTCCGGCTGTCGTCGAGCATGAGGTCGGTGATGCGGTGCAGCTGGTCGTCGTCCAGCTTGCGGAACATCACGATCTCGTCGATGCGGTTGAGGAACTCCGGCCGCATGGACTCGCGCAGCCGGCTCATCACCCGGTCGCGCAGCGGCTTCTCGTCGGCCTCGGCGTCACCGGTGGTGAAGCCGAGTGCCCCGCCCTTGCTCGAGACGATGTCGGACCCGATGTTGCTGGTCATGATGACGACGGTGTTGGTGAAGTCCACCGTGCGTCCCTCACCGTCGGTCAGGCGACCGTCGTCGAGGACCTGCAGCAGCGTGTCGAAGACGTCCGGATGTGCCTTCTCGATCTCGTCGAGCAGCACCACCGAGTAGGGATGCCGGCGCACCTGTTCGGTGAGCTGACCGGCCTCGCCGTAACCGACGTAACCCGGAGGGGCGCCGACGAGCCGGCTGACGGTGTGCCGTTCGCCGAACTCGCTCATGTCGACGCGCAGCAGGGTCCGTTCGTCGCCGAACAGCGCCTCCGCCAACGCCTTCGCGAGTTCGGTCTTACCGACACCGGTCGGGCCGAGGAACAGGAAGCTGCCCACCGGCCGGCTCGGGTCGCCCATGCCGGAGCGGCTGCGCCGGACGGCGCGGGCCACCGCGTGGACCGCCTCGTCCTGGCCGACGACGCGCCGGTGCAGCTCGTCCTCGAGGGTGCGCAGCCGTTCCTTCTCGACCCGGGTCATCTGCGTGGCCGGGATTCCGGTGGCCCGCGAGACGATCTCGGCGATCAGGTCCGGTTCGACGGTCGGGGTCTCCCCCGCCCCGTCGGCGCCCTTCTCGATGCGTTCCTGCAGCCGCACGATCTCGTCGCGCAGACGCGAGGCATCCTCGTAGCGCTCCTCGGCGACCGCGCGGTCCTTCTGCTCCTCGCACTCGGCGAGCTGCGCCTGCAGCTGTGCGACGTCCGCACGCGGGGTCCGCAGCCGCAGCCGGGCACCGGCCTGGTCGACGAGGTCGATCGCCTTGTCCGGCAGGTGCCGGTCGGGCAGGTACCGCATCGACAGGTCGACGGCTGCCTCGAGCGCGGCGTCCGAGTAACGGACACCGTGGAACTCGGCGTACCGGTCGGCGAGTCCGCGCAGGATGGCGACGGCGTCGTCCCGTTGCGGTTCCCCGACGGTGACGGGCTGGAAGCGCCGCTCGAGCGCCGGGTCCTTCTCGATGTGTTTGCGGTACTCGTCGAGGGTCGTCGCACCCACGACGTGCAGTTCGCCGCGCGCCAGTTTCGGCTTGAGGATGTTCGCCGCGTCCATGGCGCCGTCGTTGCCCGCACCGGCCCCGACGACCGTGTGGATCTCGTCGACGAAGACGACCAGCTGCCCGTCCTGCGCGGTGATCTCGTCGAGGACGGTGGTGAGCCGCTCCTCGAAGTCCCCGCGGTAGCGGGTGCCGGCGACCATGCCGGTGAGGTCGAGCTGGACGATGCGCTTGTCCTTCAGGACGTCGGGGACGTCGCCGTCGACGATGCGCTGTGCGAGGCCCTCGACGATCGCGGTCTTGCCGACACCGGCCTCGCCCACGAGGACGGGGTTGTTCTTGGTGCGGCGCGACAGGATCTCGACGGTCTGTTCGATCTCCTCGGCCCGCCCGATCACCGGGTCGATTCCGCCGGTGCGGGCGCGTTCGGTCAGGTCGATGCCGAACTTGTCGAGCATCGGGGTCGACGATTCCGTCTGCTCGGCGACCGCGGGCACGGGCTGCAGCGCCGTCTGCAGCGACTGCGGGGTGACGCCGAGGGACGCGAGCAGCCGCCCGGGGGCGCGGGTCTGGTCCGCGGCCAGGGCGAAGAACAGGTGCTCGGGATCGATGTAGGTGGATCCGAGCGCCCGCGACAGCTGGTGCGCCTCGAGCAGCGCGGTGCGCATGGCGCCGGTCAGCGCGGGTGCGGCGACCGTTTCGCCGCTACGGCCCGCGGGCAGACCCTGCTCGACCGCCGCGATCACCGCGGCGGGGTCGGCACCGGCCCGCTGCATGACCGTGCGGACCGGATCCTGCTCCGCCATCGCGCGCAGGACGTGCAGTGCGTCGAGTTCGGCATCGCCGCGCTCGGTGGCGTGTTGCGCCGCGCGGGCCAGCAGGTCCTGGGTCCCACGGCTCATGAAACGCGTGATGTCGATTCGGCCAGGGCCACCAGGCCCGAAGAATGCCGGCATTCCGAAGCCTCCCTCTCCAGGTTGAGTCTTTCTCACTCAACTAACGTGCCGACCCCGCGGTCAATTCCCGGTCCCGAGTGATGTGGATCACCTGATAGGCGGTGGGCATTTATATTGTGCGCAACAAAACTGTGCGCTACTTTGATTTCCGTGCCGTCCCATCTCGATCTCGATCAGCAGGTGTGCTTCGCGCTCTACCGCGCGTCGCGCGCCACCACCGCGCTCTACCGGACCCTGCTCGACCGGTTGGGCATCACCTACCCGCAGTACCTGGTGCTCCTGGCCCTGTGGGAACGCGACGGACGCGGCGTGCACGATCTGTGCACGGCTCTCGACCTGGACACCGGCACACTCTCCCCACTGCTCAAACGCCTCGAAGCCGCCGGCTACGTCGAACGCCGGCGGCAACGGACCGACGAACGCCGCGTCGTCGTCCATCTCACCGAGGCCGGCCGAGCACTCCGGGCAGAGGCCGAGGACATCCCCGGCTGTGTGGCGCAGGCCAGTCGGTTCGACCTCGACGAACTGGTCGCGCTGCGCGACATGCTCCATCGCCTGACCGCCGCGCTGCAGGACGCACCCGGCGACACCCCCACGAAAGGCAGGACACCGTGAAGATCCTCTACACCGCCGAAGCACTCGCCACCGGAGCCGGCCGCGACGGCCATGCCCGCACCAGCGACGGAAAGCTCGACCTCGACCTGGCCCTGCCGGTGGAGATGGGCGGCAGTGGCAAGGGCACCAATCCCGAGCAGCTGTTCGCCGCGGGCTACGCCGCCTGCTTCCACTCCGCGCTGCAGCTGGTCGCCCGTCAGGAGAAGGCCGACGTCTCCGACTCCGCGGTCGGCGCCCGCGTCGGCATCGGCCCGACCGACGGCGGCGGGTTCGGTCTCGCCGTCACCCTCGAGGTGACGCTGCCCGACCTCCCCCGTGAGAAGGCCCTCGAGCTGACCGAGAAGGCCCATCAGGTGTGCCCGTATTCCAACGCCACCCGCGGCAACATCGACGTCACCCTCGAGGTCACCGAGGACTGAGTCCTCGAAGTTCCACCGAGGACCGAGTCCTCCGAACCTCACCGAGGATCGAGTCCTCGAGGAACACGCCGTCTGCGCACGTGTCCGCGCCACCCCGTAGCGTGGACACGTGCGCACGCAGGACCGGTCGCAGCTCTCAACGTTCTCGACCGAACTCGGTTTCTCCCTCGACGACTTCCAGTCGCAGGCCTGCCGCGCACTCGAGGACGACCGCGACGTGCTGGTCTGCGCCCCCACCGGCGCCGGGAAGACCGTCGTCGGCGAGTTCGCGGCGTATCTCGCGCTCGGGGCGGGCGGACGCTGCTTCTACACCACCCCCGTCAAGGCGCTGAGCAACCAGAAGTATCTCGACCTGTCCCGCCGCTTCGGCGACGACCGGGTCGGGCTGCTCACCGGCGACGTCTCCCTCGACTCCCACGCACCCGTCGTGGTCATGACCACCGAGGTGCTCCGCAGCATGCTGCACGGCCGGTCCCCGCTCCTGGACGGGCTGACCCACGTCGTGATGGACGAGGTCCACTATCTCGCCGACCGCGAGCGCGGCGCGGTGTGGGAGGAGACCATCCTGTCGCTGCCCGGCGACGTGCGGCTGACGAGCCTGTCGGCGACGGTGAGCAACGCCGAAGAGTTCGGCGGGTGGCTGCGCGGGCTCCGCGGTGATCTCGCGATCGTCGTCGAGGAGACCCGCCCGGTCCCCCTCACCCAGCACATGCTCGCCGGTGGCCGCCTGTTCGACCTGCTCTCCCCCTCCGGCCGGGTCGACGAGACCCTCGACCGGTACATCGCGCACCGCCAGCTGGTCGAAGCCGCCCCCGGACCGTCCACCCGGCGACGGCGACGCCGGCGCGGCGCCGAGACGTCCGGGGCCGGCGACCTGCCCGGCACCGTCACCCGCCTCGAGGCCGAACAGCTGCTGCCCGCCATCTGGTTCCGGTTCAGCCGCAAGGGATGCGACGAGGCCGTCGCCGAATGCCTCCACGCGTCGGTGCGGCTCACCGAGGCCGCCGACACCGCCGCGATCCGCGCGATCGCCGAACGTCACACGGCCGCACTGCCGCCCGCCGACCTCGACGCGATCGGGCACACCGAATGGCTCGACGGTCTCGAGCGCGGTTTCGCCGCCCACCACGCCGGCCTGGTCCCTGCCTTCCGGCACGCCGTCGAGGAACTGTTCGCCCGGGGACTGGTGCGGGTCGTGTTCGCCACCGAGACCCTCGCCGTCGGCGTGAACATGCCCGCCCGCACCGTGGTGCTCGAACGTCTCGTCAAACCCACCGCCGACGGGCCTGTGCGCCTCACCCCCGGGGAGTACACCCAGCTCACGGGCCGCGCGGGTCGCCGCGGCATCGACGACGAGGGACACGCCGTGGTGCTGTGGACCCCCGAGTCGGCTCCCGCGACGGTGGCCGGGCTCGCCGGGGCGCGTTCCTATCCGCTGCACAGTTCCCTGCGCGTCGGCTACAACACCGCGATCAACCTGGTCTCCAGGCGCGGGATCGCCGGGGCCCGAGCGCTCCTGCACCGTTCCTTCGCCCAGTTCCAGGCCGAACGGTCGGTGGCCGCCCTCGACGACGCGGTCCGCGCCAACACCGCCCTGCTGCGCGATCTCGACGCCGAACTCACCGAGGTGGAGGGTTTCACCGAGTACCGGCAGCTGTGCGAACGGCTCGCGGCGGCGCGACGCGGCGCGGACGCCGGGACCGTCACCGCGCTGGCGCGGGCCGTGCGGTCGCATCCGGCGCACCGCCGCGGTGACCGCGACCGGCTGCTCGCCGTCGCGGCGCGACGCGCGGCCGTACACGAGGACACCGAACGGATGCGCGACCGGATCACCGCGGCGACCGGCCGTCTGGTGGAGACCCTCGACCGCACCCTGGCGCTGCTCGACGAGCGCGGCTACGTGCTGCTCGACCCCTACGGGGAGTCCGTCCACGTCACCGACGACGGTCGGCGTCTGGGCCGGATCTACTGCACCAACGACCTTCTCGTCGCCGAGTGCGTGCGGACCGGCGCGTGGTCGGGTCTCGACCCGGCCGAACTCGCCGCCGTCGCCTCGAGCGCACTCGGGGAGAGCCGGCGCCGCACCCCTGGGGTGCCGGGCCGCACCAGCCCCGCCATCGACGAGGCGCTGCGCGCCACGATGCGGTTGTGGAGCGAGCTGGCCGCACGGGAGGAGCACCACGGCCTGCGGGTGAGTCCCGATCCGGATCCCGTGGCGGTCGCCGCGATCCACCGCTGGGCGCGGGGTGACGGGCTCGCCGCAGCCCTGCGGGTCGCGTCCGAGGGCGGGCTGTCGGCGGGCGATCTGGTCCGCCGTTATCTGCGCACCCTCGATCTCGTCGACCAGACCGGGCTGTGCCGGCGCGACGCGCTGCCGCCGGTGTCCTTCTCCCCCACCTGATCCGGGCTCAGGAGACGGGGAAGCTCACCCCGCACAGCTGCTCGGACAGTTCCCACAGCCGGCGGGCGAGTTCCGGATCGCGCGACCGGGCCGAGGACTGCACCCGCTTCGGGTGTCCGCGCATTTCGAACGGCCCGTCGGGGCCGTAGAAGGCGCCCGATTCGGCCTCCGGCGCGGTCGCGGCGTACAGCGACGGCAGGGCACCCTGATCCGGCGGCTGGCCGAGGAACGGTGTGGTGAGCTCCATGATCTTCCCGTACCACGCCTCACTGCGGTACTGCAGATTGGTCGACGAGAAACCTGGGTGCGCAGCAAGGGATTTCACGTCCGACCCTGCGGCGGTGAGGCGCCGGTGCAGTTCGTACGCGAAGAGCAGGTTCGCCAGCTTGGACTGCCCGTAGGCGAGCCACCGCTCGTAGCGTCGGCGTTCCCAGTCGATGTCGTCGAGATCGATCCTCCCGATGCGGTGCATCGCACTGCTGACCGTGACCACCCGATCGGTGATGCGGTCGAGCAGCAACGCGGTGAGCGCGAAGTGCCCGAAATGGTTGGTGCCGATCTGCATCTCGAACCCGTCGGCGGTGCGGCGCAGTGGTACCGCCATGACCCCGGCGTTGTTGACGAGCACGTCGATGCGTTCGTGCTCGGCGCGCACGCCCTCCGCGAAGGCCCGCACGGACGCCAGATCGGCGAGGTCGAGTGCGCGCACCTGCGCCCGGTCGCCGAGTTCGCCGGCGACGGTCCGCCCCTTCGCGACGTCGCGACAGGCGAGGACGACGGTGGCACCGGCGCGGGCCAGGGCGCGTGCCGTCTCGGCGCCGAGTCCGCTGTTCGCCCCCGTCACCACGGCGGTGCGACCCGTGAGGTCCGGAACATCCTTCGTAGTCCACCCCATGTCTCGACACCCTACGGTCGTCCGCGCCATCGCGACAGGCCTTGTCCGGATTGCCCGTCATGCGCGACTCCGCGCCGTCACGCACCCGAGACGTGGACGTAACATCGCCGCCCTACCGTCGCGAGGTCGGCAGGGTGACCTGCGCGAGGTCCCCACGTCGCGAGGTCCCCACAGCCGGGACCCATACGGACGGAAAGGAGCGCGAGCGTGCCGCCACGTCGCAGATCGATCCTGCTCGACCGGCTCCGCGTGGACGCGCCGGGACGACCGCAGGACGCGATCCTCGACGAGCTCCGGCGTGCCTTCCTCTCCGGGGCCGCCCCACCGGGCACCCCGATCCCCGTCGGGGACATCGCCGAACTGTTCGGCGTGAGCCGCATCCCCGTGCGCGAGGCGCTCAAGACCCTCATCGGCGAGGGCCTGGTCTCGCATCGCCGCAACCACGGGTACACCGTGGCCCAGCTGACCGCCGCGGAACTGCGCGAGCTCTATCTCGTCCGCGAGACACTCGAGTCCGCGTCGCTCGCCGCGGCGGTGCGCAACGCCACCGAGGAGGACGACCGGCGGGTCCGCGAGACCCACGCGATCCTCGAAAAGGCGGTGCTCGAATGTGATTCGCTCACTTACCATCGGGAGAGCCGCACCTTCCACATGGCGTTGACCCGGCCGTCGCGGATGCACCGTCTGCTGCACATGCTCGACTACACCTGGAACATGACCGAGCCGGTCCAGCCCATGGTGCACGTCGGCGACGCCGAACGGGCCGAGTTGCACCACGAGCACGAGGTCATGCTCGAGGCCTTCCTCGCGCGCGACACCGAGGCGCTGCTCGCGGCGTCCGAACACCACAACCGGCGGCTCGACGAGGCCATCGCCGGTCTCTCCGTCGAGGCGGGATTGTTGGCCGCCGACGAGGACGACCCGCTCCGGCCGGAAGATATACAGTTCGGGTAACTCTCCGGCAATATCGCCCCGATAGCGTTCGATGCATCGGAATTCACCATCGCCGTTGATCTTCCGTCGATCGATTCGATTCCGCCCCTCTCCTCCCACGGGATCCGGGCGGCTCCCCTTCGCACAGGAGCAGGCATGACCGAAGTGCTGACACCGAGCGCCGGTAGCGTCCCCGTCGCACCACCTCCGGCCGCAGCCGCGTACGACCCGCGACTGACCAACGAGGACCTCGCCCCGCTGAAGAACCAGCGGTGGGGGTCGTACAACATCTTCGCGTTCTGGATGTCCGACGTGCACAGCGTCGGCGGATACGTCACGGCCGGCAGCCTGTTCGCGCTGGGCCTGGCGAGCTGGCAGGTGCTCGTGGCCCTGCTCGTGGGCATCACCATCGTCTACTTCTTCTGCAATCTCGTCGCGAAGCCGAGCCAGGTCACGGGTGTCCCCTATCCGGTGATCTGCCGCAGCGTGTTCGGTGTCCTGGGCGCGAACATCCCGGCGATCATCCGCGGCCTGATCGCGGTGGCCTGGTACGGGATCCAGACCTTCCTCGCCTCCGCGGCCCTGGACGTCGTCCTGATCAAGCTGTTCCCCTCGCTCGCTCCCTACGCGGTGGTCGAGGACTACGGTTTCGCCGGGCTGTCCGCGCTCGGCTGGGTCAGCTTCCTGACCCTGTGGGTGCTGCAGGCCTGTGTCTTCTGGCGCGGCATGGAGTCGATCCGGCGCTTCATCGACTTCTGCGGTCCCGCCGTCTACGTCGTGATGTTCCTGCTGTGCGGCTACCTGATCTCGAAGGCCGGCTGGGGCGCGATCGACCTGAACCTCGGTGCCGTCACCCACACCGGCTGGGCCTCGGTGCCCGTCATGCTCGGCGCCATCGCGCTGGTCGTGTCGTACTTCTCCGGCCCCATGCTCAACTTCGGCGACTTCTCCCGCTACGGACGGACGTACGCGGCGGTGAAGCAGGGCAACTTCCTCGGGCTGCCCGTCAACTTCCTGGTGTTCTCCCTGCTCGTCGTGGTCACCGCCTCGCTGACCATGCCGGTCTACGGTGAGCTGATCACCGATCCGGTCGAGACGGTCGCCCGCATCGACTCCACCTTCGCCATCGTCCTCGGCGCGCTGACCTTCGCGATCGCCACCATCGGCATCAACATCGTCGCCAACTTCATCTCGCCCGCCTTCGACTTCTCCAACGTCAGCCCGCAGCGGATCAGCTGGCGGATGGGCGGCATGATCGCGGCCGTCGGTTCGGTGCTCATCACTCCGTGGAATCTGTACAACAACCCCGACGTCATCCACTACACGCTCGAGACGCTCGGCGCGTTCATCGGCCCGCTGTTCGGCATCCTCATCGCCGACTACTACCTGGTGCGCAAGCAGAAGGTGATCGTCGACGACCTGTTCACCATGTCGGAGAAGGGCACCTACTGGTACCGCAAGGGATACAACCCCGCCGCGGTGATCGCAACGGTCGTCGGTGCCGCCGTGGCGGTGGTCCCGGTGCTGTTCAACAACGCCCCCGGCATGCACACCGCTGCCCAGTACAGCTGGTTCATCGGGTGCGGTCTCGGATTCCTCACCTACTTCGTGCTCGCGACGCGTACGCGCCTCGCGGTCCGTCTCCCCGATCCCGTCGCACAGGAAGCAGCCTGATCCTCCATGTTCGTCAAGGTCGTCAACCCGAACACCACGTGGTCGATGACCGCCACGATCGAGGCGTGTGCCCGGGCCGTCGCCGGCCCGGGCACACGTGTCGAGGCGGTCAGCCCGTCGATGGGACCACCGTCCATCGAGAGCCACTACGACGAGTCGCTCGCCGTCCCGGGCATCCTCACCGAGATCGCGAAGGGAGAACGCGAGGGCGCCGACGGCTACGTGATCGCGTGCTTCGGAGATCCGGGGCTGGACGCAGCCCGCGAGGTCGCGAGCGGACCGGTGGTGGGGATCGCCGAGGCGGCGATGCACACCGCGAGCATGCTGGGCCGCAGCTTCTCCGTCGTCACCACCCTGGCCCGCACGACGGGCCGCGCCTGGGAGCTGGCCCACCGCTACGGCATGCGCGACGCATGCCGGGGCGTGCACGCCTGCGACCTGCCGGTGCTGGCCCTCGACAACGACCCCGACGCCCGCAAGATCGTCACCGAGGCGTGCCTCGACGCGCTGTACGCGGACGGCTCCGACGTGATCGTCCTCGGCTGCGCCGGCATGGCCGATCTGTGTGCGCAGATCTCCGCCGAGATCGGCGTGCCGGTGGTCGACGGGGTCGCGGCCGCGACACTGACCGTGCAGTCGATGGTGACGATGGGCCTGGCGACCGGAAAGCGCGGCGAGTTCGCCCCGCCCCCGCCGAAGCGGTATTCGGGTCTGCTCGAAGGGTTCACCACAGAGGGGTGAGCTCCCCCTAGGATCGGACGGGTGCCGTCCGTTCATCACGCACCGCTGAGGAAGATCGACCCCGAGAGCCTCTACCGGATCGTCGCGCTGCGCACCGACGTGTTCGTCCACGAGCAGGGCATCACCTGCGAACCGGAGCTCGACGGCCGCGATCTCGAACCGACCACGGAACTGTTCTGGACGCAGGAGGGCGACGAGGTCCTCGCGACCCTGCGGGTGCTCCACGACAGCGAGGACATCGCGCACATCGGCCGCGTCGCCACGGCCCGCCACACCCGCGGACGCGGCCTGGCCGGTGAGCTGCTCGAGGCGGCGCTGGCGACCTGCCCGGGCATCGTCGACATCTCCGCCCAGGCCCATCTGGAGAACTGGTACGCCCGTTTCGGTTTCGTGCGGACCGGCCCGAACTACATCGAGGCCGGTATCGACCACGTGCCGATGCGCCGGTCGCGCTGACCGGCGCATCGGAGATCCGTATCGGCGGATCCCTGCCGCGACCGACATCCGCTCAGCGGATGTCCGTCACCACCGACATCCGCTCAGCGGATGTCGAAGTGCACTCCGGTGAGCTTCTCTGACAGCTCCCACAGCCGCGCCGCGGTCTCGCGGTCGCGGGCGCGGCGCCCCACGCGGGCGACGCCGGGCGGGCCGTACAGCAGGAACCGGGGCCCGACGTATCCGCCCGAGAGGGTCGGATCCGAGGCGGCGAGCACGACGGATTCCGCACCCTGGTCTGGGGTGCGCTGCAGGATCCGCTTGCCGAAGCCGAACAGCCGGTCGAACCACGTCCCGGTGTGGCTGCCCACCTCGGTCGCCGCGTAGCCCGGATGGGCGGCGACGGCCCGCAGCGGTGAGCGGGCCGCAGCCAGCCGGCGTTCCAGTTCGAGACTGAACAGCAGGTTCGCGAGCTTCGACTGGGCGTAGCCCGCGGCCCGGCTGTAGCGGCGCTGCTCCCAGTTCAGGTCGTCGAGGTCGAGCCGGCCGATCAGGTGCGCAGCACTGGACACCGTGACGACACGCCCGGTGATCCTCGGCAGGAGCAGACCCGTCAGGGCGAAGTGCCCGAGATGGTTCGTGCCCATCTGCATCTCGAACCCGTCCGCGGTACGCCGCAGCGGGACGGCCATGACGCCGGCGTTGTTGACGAGCACGTCGATCCGCCGGTCCGTGAAGGACTCCGCGAAGGCGCGGACGGACTTCAGGTCGGCGAGGTCGAGGGCCTTCGTCTCGGCCCGTGGACCGATCTCCTCCGCGATGCGGCGGCCCTTGTCGACGTTGCGTCCGGCGAGGACGACGTGGGCTCCGGCGGCGCCGAGAGCACGTGCCGTTGCTTCCCCCACGCCACTGGTGGCTCCCGTCACGACGACGGTGTGGCCGTTCAGCGGCGTGGTGGCCTCAGGCGCCAATGGAGGCCTTGAGCATCGGGAGCATCGCCCACAACTCGTCCTGCCAGTAACCCCACGAGTGGGTGCCGGCGATCGGGTACGAGAAGTGCGCGGTGTCGATCCCCAGGGACAGCAGGCGGATCTGGAACGCGCGGTTCTGCACGCGGGCGAGGGTCTCGAGTCCCATGGCGCTGCCGGTGTTGAAGCTGCCGATCAGCGAGTCGGGCCGGTCGTACTGGCCGGGCAGGCCGCTGGCCGAGGAGATCCACATCGGCAGACCGCGCATCTGCGGGGCCGCGACGAACGGGTCGTGGCGCAGCCAGGCCGGATCCCAGGGCGGACCCCACATGGCGTCGGCGTTGTAGCCACCGGCGTCGAGCATCGCGAGACGGATGGCCTCCCGCATGCCCGGGGCGGAGAGGTTCAGGTAACCCGACAGCGACCCGGCGAACCGGAACTGGTCGCGGTGGTAGGCGGCGAGGATCAGCGCCGCGTTGCCGCCCATCGACAGACCCACCACGGCGTTGCTGCTGCGGTCGATGCCGTAGGTGCGCGCCAGATGATCGGGCAGGTTCTGCGTGAGGAAGGACTCCCACTTGTAGGTGTAGGGCTGTCCGTTGAAGTTGCTCGGGGCGTACCAGTCGGCATAGAAGCTGGACTGCCCGCCCACCGGCATGATCACGTTCACGCCGTGATCGGACAGCCAGGCCGCGTTGGTCTCGTGCTCCCAGCCACTGACGTCGTCGGTGGCCCGCAGGCCGTCGAGCAGATAGACGGCCTTGTTGCTGCCGTTGTTCGCCAGCCAGATGCGTACCTTGATCGCTCCGACACCGCCGGGCGCGGGAACCCAGTCCTCACGCAGCCGGCTGTACGGATCGGCCGACGCCGTGCCCGCACCGAGACCGGTGAACACCAGCGCCAGCGGCAGCACCAGTGCCGCCACCAACAGCCGCACGAGAGTGCGCGCCCCCCTCGGACGTGTTCGGGTTCGTACCGACGTCGTCACTCCATGCTCCCCTGCAACTCGAACATCATTCGTCACTTCCGCCCCAGGTTATCCGTGTGACGGAAACCTCCTGAAGGCTTGCACACAATCGTTATCGTGAAAAGCCGGGGAAATGCTTCACGGGACCGGCGGCTACCGTACGAGCCGTGCCCGACGCCCCGCTCCCCGTCCGCGACGGACTCAATCCCACGCGCCTCCGCCTCCCGGAGAACGCCTGCTGGGATACGGTTTCGGAGTTCCTCCTCGCCCGGTTCCCGGACGACGCCGTCCGCATCGCGGAAAAGGTCGAACGGGGCGAAGTGGTCATGCACGACGGAACCGTGATCTCCCCGTCCACGCCCTACCTCCCGCGCGGCTTCGTGTATCTCTACCGAGACCCGCCGGTCGAGACCCGGGTGCCCTTCGAGATCGACATCCTCCATCGCGACGACACCCTGCTCGTGGTCGACAAACCCCATTTCCTCGCGACCACGCCGCGCGGCTCGTGGGTGGCCGAGACCGCACTCGTGCGCCTGCGGCGGGAACTGGACCTGCCGGAGCTGTCGCCGGCGCACCGGCTCGACCGGCTCACCGCCGGGGTCCTGGTGTTCACCGTCCGGAAGGAGGCCCGGCGCGACTACCAGATGCTGTTCGACCGGCGGCTGGTCGAGAAGGAGTACGAGGCCGTGGCCCCCGCCGCGCCCCATCTCTCCTTCCCGCTCGAGGTGCGCAGCCGCATCGTCAAGGAACGCGGGGTGCTGCAGGCCCGCGAGGTGGAGGGCCCCGTCAACGCCGTGACCCGCATCGAGCTCCTCGGCACCGCCGGGGACCTCGCCCGGTACCGATTGCGCCCGGAGACCGGCCGGACCCATCAGCTCCGCGTGCACATGAACTCGCTGGGAATCCCCCTCCTCGGCGACAACTTCTATCCGAAGGTGTACGAGGTTGGGCCACAGGATTATTCGAATCCGTTGCAGCTTCTCGCCCGGTCCGTGGAGTTCGACGATCCCATCTCGGGTCTGCGGACTCGCTTCGTGAGCCGACGAAACCTGGCAGCATGGAGTGACAGCACACCAGGACCCCGCTGACCAGCGGGTTCACGTCTTGGAGGTTCCCATGGACATCGGCAGCATCTCGCGTACCTACGACGGGAGGGTGGCCCTGCGCTTCGAACGTGCGTTCCCCCATTCCCCGGAGAGGGTGTGGAGCGTCCTCACCGATCCGGAGTGCCTCCGACAATGGTTCCCGGCGAAAGTGGAGATAGCCCTGCAACCGGGTGCGGAACTCGAGTTCCGCACCACCGAGGAGCAGATCCGCCGCTTCGGCCTCCCCGAGGGACACACCACCACCGGCACCGTGCTGACGGTACAGCCGGGACGCGTGCTCGAGTACCTCTGGGACAGCGATGTCCTGCACTGGGAACTGACCCCGGACGGATCGGGCGGCTGCTGGCTCACCCTCACCCACACCACCGACGACGAGGAGGACGCCCTGGCGCACGGCGCCGGCTGGCACGCCGGCTTCGAGGTGGTGGAGGCCCAGCTCGAGGGCCGGCCGATCGACTGGTCCCCCTGGGAACGCGCCGCCGAACTGGCCGCGCACTACCAGCACGAAGCGGGCTGAGGGCGAGCGGCCGTCCCGGGTCGATCCCGCACAGCGGGGGCAGGTCGGTGGTTCCCTACCGGCCCGCCTTCTGCTGTGCCGGTGCCGTCCCGGCCGCCTCGGACTCCTCGTGCCCGGACTCCTCGCGCCCGGACTCCTCGCGCCCGGACTCCTCGTGCCCGGCGGTCGTGCTCGCCACGATGTGCGCGCCCCACGACCCCACGGCGTCCCAGTCGCGGAAGTCCCCGGGAGGTGCGCCGACCATCCGCACGACCATCCGCTCACCGGTGTTGAGCACCGCCGGATCCAGTTTGCCCGGGAAGGTGCGGTGCTCCCGGGCGTCGAGGCGCTCGGCGACGGCGCACGCGTCGTAGGGCGTGTTCACCGGACGGTCGCCGGGGACGACGGGCCCGGACGAGAAGAGGTAGACGGCGCGCCCGCGCAGCGGCGATGCGTACCGTTCGGCGAACTCGCGAGCCGTGCGCAGCCACCGTCCGCGGTAGACGGCGCTGCCGAGCACCACGACGTCGTAGCCGTCGACGTCGTCGACACGGTGCGGTGGGCACACGTCCACCTGCGCCCCGTGGTGACGCATGGCGGCCGCCAGTGCCGTGGCGATCTCCGCGGTGGACCCGTGCTTGCTCGCCACCGAAACCAGAACTCTCATGACCATCCTCCGCTGCCCGCGTCGAACCATGATCACCCGGACGAGCAGCCCTTGGCCAGGGCACAAGTTCCCTTTGCCGGGTATCGGCAGATACGTAACAGAGGATTCACGGCATAACGGGCAGCGTGGCATGGTGGAGGAACCCTCGACCGAACAGGAGAACGTCGATGCCGTCACCCGGATCGGTTCCCACCGCGGCGGACGAATCCGAACGCAAGTACGCCACCTCCGCGGACCGGCCCGTCCCGGATCTGCGCGGCCTGCCGGGCACGGAGACGATCGACGTCGATCGCGTCGAACTGTCCGCGCAGTACCACGACACCGCCGACCTGCGGTTGCTGCGTTCGGGGATCACGTTGCGCCGGAGGGAGGGTGGCGACGACGCCGGCTGGCACCTCAAACTCCCCGCGGGACAGGACACCCGTACGGAACTGCACTTCCCCCTCGGGTCCGGCACCGAGAACGTACCGGACGAACTCGCCGGGTTGCTGCGCGGGATCCGCAGGGATGCCCCGCTCACCCTCGCCGCGCTGCTGACGACGAACCGGGAGCGCCATCGCCTCCGCACCGCCGACGGCGACCTCGTCGCCGAGATCGTCGTGGACGACGTCGTCGCGGTGCGGGGTCCGGACGCCGGCGAGATCACCTGGCGCGAGATCGAGATCGAATGGAATCCGGAGCGCGGCGGCAAGAAGGTGGCCCGTTTCCTGGAGGCCGTCGAGTCGCGTTTCGAGGCAGCGGGGATCACCCGCGCCGACAGTCCCTCGAAGTTGCACCGCGCGCTGGGCGACCTCGTCCCCGGCACGCCCCGGCTCCCCAAGGGTCTCGCTGCCGTACACGACTATCTCGCAGGCGAGTTGCGCACGCTCGCACTGGCCGACGTCGCCGTGCGCCGCGACGAGGCCGACTCGGTGCACAGCATGCGCAAGGCCGCGCGACGGTTGCGCAGCGCCCTGCAGACCTACGCGGGGCGCATCCCCGCCGACCACGATCTCGTGGACGAACTGCGTTGGCTGGGAAGGCGTCTCAGCGCATCCCGCGATCTGGAGGTGCAGTGGGAACGACTGGCCGGCCGGGTCGAACAGATCCCTCTCGAGGCACACCGGGAGGCCACCCGCGCCCGCATCGACGAGTACTTCTCGGCGCGTTCGGAGGCCGCCCGGACCGAAGTCCTCGACACCCTGGACTCCGCACGGTATCTCGACCTGCTCCGGCGTCTCGATGCCGCGGTGGCGGGCCTCGAATCCACCCCCGGCAAGGGAACCGGGCCGCGGAAGGTCGCGTCGAAGGACCTCACACGCGCCGTCGAGAAGGTGGCGGAGAAGGTGGGCCGGCGGGTCGCGAAGGTCGGTGCGGCAACGGATCCCGCACGGCGCGACGAGGCGATCCACCGCGTCCGCAAGGGCGCGAAGCGACTGCGTTACGCCACCGAAGCGATCGCCCCGCTGCACCCCGGCGAGGTGGAAGGGATCCTCGACCGGTTCGACGCCTTCCAGGACCTGCTCGGCGAGTTCCAGGATTCGGTGGTCGCGCGCGGTCATCTTCTCGACATGGTCTCCGAGCAGGGCCACACCGCCGAGACTAGTTTCGG
This sequence comes from Rhodococcus sp. Z13, assembly GCF_025837095.1. NCBI lineage: Bacteria > Bacillati > Actinomycetota > Actinomycetes > Mycobacteriales > Nocardiaceae > Rhodococcus > Rhodococcus sacchari. Next base: position 750,332 of record NZ_CP107551.1, on the reverse strand, counting down.
GCTCGGCATCCTGTTCCACCTCGAGGCCGGGATCGGCGAGCAACTCGCCGGGCAACTCGACGGGGCGTGGAAGAAGACCCTGCGGGCCACCCGGGGACTGTGGTCCTGATGGGGGTCCGAAGACTCTGGCAGACGATCCCTGGATCGGGCACCATGAGCTTGGTCGGGGCAACGACGCCGGGCTGACGACAAGGAGAGATGATGAGCACACCGAGCACCCGCAAGGCCGTCGTCGCAGGTGTGGACGGGTCCGATACGGCCGTCGCCGCCGCGCGGTGGGCCGGCGATCTCGCCTCGCGTCTGGGGGCTCCCCTGCACCTGGTGCACTCGCTCCCGCCCGAGGGCATCTTCTACAGCGAAGCCGCGGTGCTGATCCAGTCCCAGATGGTCCAGCAGCTCGAGGAGGACGGCAAGAAGCTCCTCGCCGACGCCACGGAGAAGGTCCGCGCCGATCATCCCGACCTCGAGATCAACAGCTTCATCGGCCCCGGACCGGCCGCGAAGTCCCTGCTCGAAGCCGCCGAGGACGCCCGCCTCGTGGTGCTCGGCGCCACCGGCGCGGGCGCGCTCGAGAACTTCCTGCTCGGTTCGACGGTCCTGCGGGTCGCCAACCACGCGCCGTGCCCCGTGGCGGTCTGGCGCGGCGATGTGAACGCCCCGCTGCCGAGCGACCGGCCGATCGTCGTCGGCGTGGACGGCAGCGAGCTGTCCGCTGCCGCCGTGGGCCACGCCTTCAAGCTCGCCTCGACCTTGGACGTCCCGCTGCGGGCGGTGCACTCGTGGGTCGGCGATGCTGCGCTCGGCGTGGGTGCCACGGCCGCGCTCGTCGACTGGGACGCGGTGGCCACCTCCGAGTCCGCGGTGCTCGCCGAGACCCTCGCCGGACTGGGTGACCAGTACCCCGAGGTGAAGGTCGAGCGGATCATCGACCGGGGTCCGGCCGCGAAGGTGCTGCTGTCGCATCTCGACGACGCCCAGCTCGTGGTGGTCGGCAGCCACGGCCGCGGTCAGTTCCGGGCCGCCCTGCTCGGTTCGACGAGCCAGAACCTGCTGCACAAGGCGCCCTGTCCGGTGCTGATCGCCCGCAAGCCCTGACCTTCGCGACGATCCCCACGACATGAAGAGGGGCCGCTCCCACGGGAGCGGCCCTCTTCGTGCCCTCCGGTGCGGTCACCAGGGCGCCGGGCCGAGAACCCGGCCGAGCCACGCGGCGTCGACGGCCTCGGCGGCGGTGTCCAACGGGACCGCCTCGGGCCACGGATCACGGCGCCGCAGCTGTTCCTCGAGTACGGCGGGCGTCGCGTCCGAGGCGTCGTCGCCGCGCGCGGCCCGGGCGGCGAGGCGTTCCAGCAGGACGGCGCGGTCGGCCCGGCACTCGATCTCGACGACCTCGCTCCCCCGCCGTTCGGCGACCTTCCGGGCGGCGTCGCGGCGCGGCGCGGACAGCCACGTCGCGTCCAGCACCACCGATCGACCCCGGGCCAGTGTCTCGTCGGCGCGGCGCAGCAACTCACCGTAGGTGGTCTCGGAGTGCCTCGGCGAATACAGACCGGCGTCGAGTCCGTCGCCCGTGCGGTCGGTGGGGGCCAGGCCGGCGAGTTCCTTGCGGATCACGTCGCTGCGCAGCACTTCGGCGGCGAGATGTGTTCCGACGGTGCGGGACAGTGTGGTCTTGCCGGTCGCAGCGACTCCCCCGACGAGCACCATCCGCACCCGGCCTCGGTCGAGATGGTCCTCGATCCGCTCCACGAACCGCAGTGCCTGCTCCCGGGCGGCACCGTCGCCCTGTTCGTGGCGCACGGCGGTCACCTTGGCGCGCACCAGCGCCCGGTAGGCGATGTAGTGGTGCACCAGCGAGGCGGGCGGGTGGTCCCCGGAGACCTCGGTGTACGTCCGCAGCAGTCGGCGCGCATACTCCTCGGCGCCGATGCGTTCGAGATCCATGGCGAGAAAAGCGATGTCGAGAAGTGCGTCGCCGTAGCGGAATTCGTCGTTGAATTCGAGGCAGTCGATGATGCGGGGGCCGTCGTCGAGGCAGAAGATGTCGTCGGCCAGCAGGTCGCCGTGACCGTCCACCGCCCGCCCGTCCGCGATGCGTTCGTCGAACAGGGTGGAGCAGCCGGTGACGAAGCGGCGCACCGACTCCCGGATCCGAGCCGAGGCCGGTGCCACCTGCGCCCCCACCTCGAGACGGTCGAGGTGGTCCAGGCTCTCGGTCCACAGCCCACCGACGAACTCGGCGGTGGCGCACCGGTCGATCTCCGGGGTACGCGGCGACGCGGCGTGCAGTTCCGCGACCCTCCGGGCCACCTCGTCGATCGTCGCCGAGACGTCCTCGCCCCGGGCGATCACCGCGGCGAGCCGGCGTTCGTCGGGAAGGCGCTTCATCACCACGAAGTGCTCGCACACCTCGCCGTCCGGGCCGTGCAGGTCGGCGACGCCCAGGTACACGTCCGGGGCGAGGCGGCGGTTGAGTTCGACCTCACGGTGGCAGATCCGCTGCCGGGCCTCGCGGCTGCGGTTGTCGAGGAATCCCAGGTCGATCGGCTTCTTCATCTTGTGCACGCGGTTCCCCACGAAGAACACCACCGACGAGTGGGTCTCCTTCATCCCGGCGTATCCGCCCTCGGTTCCGGTTCCGGTGCCTGTGCCCACTGGGTTCCTCCCTGCTCCCGGGTCCGTGCCGCCCGGGCTCGTGTGCATCCCTCACATTGTCGTCCACCGGTCCTGCCCGTGCACCCGTGAGATCCCCGTGTACCCGTGAGATCACAGCGTGTTCTCGCCCGGATCACCCGGAACGAACGGTCCGGTCCGGGTAGCTTTCACATCGAAGCGACATCGGGACGGGGTGAGATGACGAATCAGGAGCAGGAGAAGGGTCCGGTCGTGGCCCTCGTCGCCTACCGGACCGCCCTCGAACGGGACATGATCGAGGAGTGGCTGCGTTCGGAGAATCTGCCGGCCGACTACCGTACGGAGGTGCCACCGGAGTCCCTCGATCTCGACTCCCGTGTGCTCGCCGACCGGCTCGTCACCCGCACCGACGACCCGCTGATGCTCCCGGTCCGGGTCGTGTGGCTGCCGGCCGAGCGCGACGGTACGCGCCGGGTCCGGTTCTCCGACCTGCTGGCCCTCACCAACCCCCGGAATCCGAACCTGCTGCTGCAGAAATGGCTCGTCCGCCAGGGCGGTGACCGGTACCGGATCGTGTGCGCCGAACCGGCCCGCCTGTCCGAGCTGCGGGAGTCCCTGGTGAGGGAGGCCGGTGACGCCGACGACCACGCGCTGGCCCGGTACATCACCCGCCGTGCCGTGGTGGCACTCGAACGTTCCGAACGGTCCGTGATCGGCGATCGCTACAAGGTGCCGCGGCTGGTGGCCGCGCAGATCATGGACTCGCCGACCTTCCGGCGCCGGCTCGACGCGATCTCGGACGAGTACGGCATGCCTCGCTCGGAGGTGGAGACCCGCGCCCGCGCCTCGCTCGACGAGCTCGTCGCCGTGCAGTCGCGGCTCGTCACCGACCTGTTCACCCAGGCGATGCGGCCGCTGCACTCGGCGGCGTGGACGGTACGCGCGGACGTCTCCGGCCTCCACGCCCTGCGGGAGTCCAATCGCAAGCGGTCGCTGGTGTTCCTGCCGTCGCACCGCTCGTACGCGGACTCCTTCGTCCTCGGTGACATCCTGGCGGAGAACGACTTCCCCGCCAACCACATCATGGGCGGCGCCAATCTGACGTTCTGGCCGATCGGCCCCGTCGCCCGGCGCACCGGAACGGTGTTCATCCGCCGCAGTTTCGCCGACGACGCCGTGTACAAGGCCGCGCTCGAGGAGTATTTCGCGTTCCTGTTGACCAAGCGGTTCAACCTCGAGTGGTACTTCGAGGGGGGCCGCACCCGGACGGGCAAGCTGCGTCCCCCGCGCTACGGCCTGCTCAACTACGTGGCCAACGCGATCCGCAGCGGCCGGGTCGAGGACGCGATGCTGGTGCCGGTGTCGATCACCTACGAGGGGCTCGCGGAGGTCGCGGCCGTGGCCGCCGAACAGACCGGTGCCACCAAGAAGCCCGAGGGCCTGACCTGGCTCGCCCGCTACGCCCGCAACCAGCGCAAGCGGGCCGGCAACGTCTACGTGCGGTTCGGTTCGCCGCTGTCGATGCGCGACCTGCTGTCCGCCGGTGGGGACCCGGATCTGACCGGGACCGAGGCCGACGAGGAGGAACGGCGGGCCCTGCAGCGCAAGGCCCTGCAGAAGGTCGCCTTCGAGGTGGCGGTCGGGATCAACGCCAGGACACCGGTGACCGTCAACTGCCTGGTCACCCTGGCTCTGCTCGGCGTGCGCGACCGCTCGCTGACACTCGAGGAGGTCCGCGCGGTCATCGCCCCGGTTCGCCGGTACATGGACCGCCGCGGCATCCCGCAGGGCGAGATGCGGGTGCTCGACGTCGAGGGCGGCCTCGAGCACGTTCTGGAGTCCCTGACCCATGCGGGGGTGGTCACCACCTATGCCGGTGGTGTGGAGCCGGTCTACTCGATCCAGCCGGGCCAGCATCTCGTCGCGGCCTTCTACCGCAACAGCGGTATCCATTGGTTCGTCAACCGGTCGATCATGGAACTGTCGATCCTCTACGCGCACGCCAATCCCGGCGAGGATCCGGTGCGGGCGGCGTGGGAGGAGGCGAAGAACCTGCGCGACCTGCTCAAGTTCGAGTTCTTCTTTCCCGACCGCGATACCTTCGAGGCCCAGATGCGCGACGAGCTCGCCCTGCTCGTCCCGTCCTGGGGCGACACGCTGCCGACGAAGGAACAGGCCCTCACCGGGCTTGTGGAGACGGGTTTCTTCATGTCGCACCGCACGCTGCGGTCGTTCTTCGACGCGCAGCTCGTCGTCGCCGAGCGGCTCGCGGTCCGCGATCCCCGGCTCGAGATCGACCGTGAGGCCTTCCTCGCCGAGTGCGTCGCGGTGGGCCGGCAGATGTTGCTGCAGAACCGGTTGCACGGGCCGGAATCGGTGTCGTCGGAGTTGTTCGCGACGGCCCTCGAACTCGCCCGCAATCGGGGTCTGCTCGATCGGGACGACGACGAGAGCGGGACGGTCCGGGAACACCGGCAGGCGTTCGCGGCGGAACTGGTCGCACTGGCCGATCGGGTGGCGTTCGCCGAATCGCTCGACGTGTCGAACAGGAAGGTGGAACGGTGAACATCGAGCAGGCGCTCGCACGGGTCCGGAACGGACCGCAGGGACCGGAGATCGCGGCGTTCTTCGACTTCGACGGCACCATCGTGCACGGCTTCTCGGGAGTCCACTTCTTCCGCGACCGGGTGCTCGCCGGCAAGGTCTCCGCCTCCGAACTCGCCGCCACCATGATCAACGGGCTGCGCGGTACCGAGACCGAGGACGACTTCGAGCGGTTCGTCGCCGTCGCGTTCAAGGCCTGGCGCGGCCACACCGAGGACGAGCTGTACGAGATCGGGCAACGGCTGTTCATGACCACCATCGCGGGGCATCTCTACCCGGAGGCCTGGCAGCTCGTCGGCGCGCACCAGAACGCGGGTCACACGGTGGTGATCGCCTCGTCGGCGTCGCGCTACCAGATCCAGGCCGCGGGCGACGCACTGGGCATCGAGCACCTGCTGTTCACCCCACTCGAGGTGGAGGACGGGGTGCTCACCGGACGGGTCGACGGAAAGTCGTTGTGGCGCAGCGGGAAGGCCGAGGCCACCCGCAACTTCATCGCCACGCACGGTATCGACGAGGAGAACAGCTACACCTACTCCAACGGTGGGGAGGACGTCGAGTTCCTCGCGACCACCGGCAACCCCACCGCCACCAACCCGGACCGCAGGCTCGAAGCCGTCGCCCGTGAACGGGACTGGCCGATCCTGCGTTTCCGCCCGCGCGGCACCCCGGGGGTGAAGGAGCTGGTGCGCACGGCCGCCGCCTACGGCGGCCTGTTCGGTTCGGTGTGGACCGGCCTGGGCCTCGGCCTGATCAACCGCAGCCGCAAGACCGCGCTGGATTCGATCATCGGCATCGGCACCGAGGTCTCGCTGGCGCTGGCGGGGGTGGACGTGCGGATCGTCGGGGAGGCCAACGCGTGGGCCGCGCGCCCGGCGGTGTTCATCTTCAACCATCAGAGCCAGCTCGACCCGGTCGTGCTGGCGAAGGTGCTGCGGCAGGACTTCACCGGCGTGACCAAGAAGGAGATGGCCAACGACCCGCTCTTCGGCCCGCTGCTGCGGTTCGTCGGCGCGACCTTCGTCGACCGCACCGACACGAAACGTGCGGTGGCGGCGCTGGAGCCGGTGGTCGAGACACTTCGGCAGGGGACGTCGATCGTGATCGCCCCGGAGGGCACCCGGTCGCTGACCCCGGCGATCGGCCGGTTCAAGAAGGGCGCCTTCCACATCGCGATGCAGGCGCAGGTCCCCATCGTGCCCGTGGTGATCCGCAACGCCGGCGAGATCCTGTGGAAGCACTCGACGCTGGTGCGGCCGGGTACCGTCGACGTCGCCGTGCTCGAGCCGATCGACGTGAGCGGCTGGTCGAAGGAGAACCTCGACGAGCACATCGCCGAGATCGAGGACCTCTACCGTCGGACCCTGTCGGACTGGCCCAGCGAGTAGATGAACGACGAAGTGAGCCGTGAGGAGACCCCCGGCAACGAGAACGGCAGCAGCAACGGCGGGAACGGCGGCGGCGAGAACAACGGGAGCGGGAACGGTGCGCTCACCCCGAAGCGGCGCCGGCATCTCAAGTGGATCATCGGTGTCCTGCTCGTCGCGGTGCTCACCGTCGAGATCGTGCTGGTGTGGCCCGAACTCCGCGACAGCGTGAAGCGTCTCGACGACCTGCACTGGGGTTGGGTGGCCGCGGCGATCTGCGCGTCGATGGCCGAGATGTCGACCTTCGCGCGGGTGCAGCGGGCCCTGCTGTCCGCGGCCGGGGTGAAGGTCTCGCAGCGGCAGTCGCTGTCGGTGGCGCTCGCGGCGAACTCGATGAGCGTGACACTGCCGGGTGGGCCGGTGGTGGGCACGACGTTCACCTACCGGCAGATGCGCAACTGGGGTGCGACCCCGGTGGTGGCCACCTGGCAGCTCGTCATGGCCGGTCTGCTGCAGGCGGCCGGGCTGGCGGTGCTGGGCCTGGTCGGTGCGCTGCTCGTGGGAGCCACCAACAACCCCTTCTCGCTGATCTTCTCCCTCGGTGCATTGCTCGCCCTCGTCGTGCTGGTCCAGTACGCAGCGGGCAATCCCGGGTCGTTCGAGTCGATCGGCCTGATCGCGTTGCGGAACGTGAACCGGATCCGCAAGAAGCCACAGAACGCCGGCGCGCGGGCGTGGCGCAAGATCGTCGCCCAGCTGAGCGCGGTGCAGCTCGACCGCCCGCACACGGCCCGCGCGTTCGGCTGGTCGCTGAGCAACTGGGTGTGCGACGGGGCGTGCCTGGCCTTCGCCGCCTACGCCGTGGGTGGTGCACCGAGCCTGGCGGGCATCGCGGTCGCCTACGCGGCCGGCACCGCCACGAGCCGCGCCATCCCCCTGCTACCGGCCGGTCTCGGCGTGATGGACGCGGTGCTGGTCCCCGCTCTGACCGCCAGCGGGATGACCGGCGCGCAGGCACTGTCCGCGGTCGTGGTGTACCGGTTGATCAGCTTCGTGCTGGTGGCGGTGGTGGGGTGGATCGTGTTCGCCCTCCGCTACCGCGGGGCTCCCGAAGAGGACGACGAGGCCGGACCGGACCTTCGGATCTGGGACGACGGCTGATCCGGTCGAGCGGCTCGCGTGTCGCGCCGGAAACGCCACACCGGTAGCTGCGCCGGGCGATAGCGTGACTCCATTCGTTCGAGTGGAGGGACATGGTCCGTGACAGAACAGGACGTCACACGTAAACGGGAGGTCTGGTCGGGCCGGTCGGTCTTCATCATGGCCGCGATCGGTTCGGCCGTCGGCCTCGGTAACATCTGGCGGTTCCCCTACATCGCCTACGAGAACGGCGGCGGCGCGTTCCTGATCCCGTATCTGGTCGCACTGCTCACTGCGGGCATCCCGCTGCTGTTCCTGGACTACGCGATCGGGCACAAGTTCCGGGGAGCGCCTCCCCTGGCGTTCCGCCGGTTGCGCCGCGGCGCGGAGTTCATCGGCTGGTGGCAGGTGCTGGTCTGCTTCGTCATCGGCGTGTACTACGCCGTGATCGTCGCGTGGGCCCTGCGCTACACCTTCTTCTCGATCACCGAAGCCTGGGGAGACGACCCGGAGAGCTTCCTCATCGAGGACTTCCTCCGGCAGGACGGTGACGCGACCTTCGGCCTGAGCTTCGTCCCCGGCGTCGCCTGGACGCTGCTGCTGGTCTGGGTGCTGGTGCTCGGAGTCCTCGCGCTCGGGGTCCAGCGCGGCATCGGCAACGCGAACCGGTTCTTCGTTCCGCTGCTGGTCCTGCTGTTCGCCGTTCTCGTCGTGCGGTCGCTGACCCTGGAGGGTGCGACGGACGGCCTGAACGCTTTCTTCAGCCCCAACTGGTCGGCGCTGACCGACACCGGGGTGTGGATCTCAGCGTACGGGCAGATCTTCTTCTCGCTGTCCGTCGCGTTCGGCATCATGGTGACCTACTCGTCGTATCTGAAGCGCAAGACCAACCTCACCGGTTCCGGTCTGGTGGTGGGCTTCTCGAACTCGAGCTTCGAGGTCCTCGCGGGTATCGGCGTCTTCTCGGCGCTGGGCTTCATGGCACAGGCGCAGGGCGTCGAGGTCGGTGAAGTGGTGGCCGGGGGCATCGGGCTCGCGTTCATCGCGTTCCCGACTATCATCTCGAGCATGCCGGGCGGCGCGTTCTTCGGCGTGATGTTCTTCGGCTCGCTCGTCTTCGCCGGCTTCACCTCGATGATCAGCATCATCCAGGTGACCGTCTCGGCGTTCCAGGACAAGACGGGCATGGACAAGGTGCCGGCGGTGCTCGCCGTCGGTGGGGTGTCGGCGCTGGTGTCGCTGCTGCTGTTCCCCACCACCACCGGCCTGAACACGCTCGACGTGGTGGACCGGTTCGCGAACCAGTTCGGCATCGTGGGCGTCGCGTTCGTGGCCCTGGTGGTGGTGGCGTGGATCTACCGGCGCCTGCCCGAACTGCGCGACCATCTGAACTCGGTGTCGTCGTTCAAGGTCGGTGCCGGGTGGATGTTCTTCACCGGCATCCTCACGCCGATCCTCCTCGCCTACATGCTGTTCAGCGAGATCCGCGACCGCATCCGCGACGGTTACGGTGGCCTGCCCGACAGCCTGGTTCTCGCTTTCGGCTGGAGTGTGCAGGCAGCCGTCATCGTGCTGGCGGTGGTGTTGTCGTTCATCCCGTGGCGGAAGGGCATCGATCTCGAATACGAGCTCGACGAGAACCGTCCCCTCACCCCGTCGGTGACCGACGGCACGTCTGCAGGAGGTACCCAGTGAGCGGAGCCGCCATCGGCATGATGCTTCTCGCCCTCATCACCCTCTGGGGTGGTCTGGTGCTGAGCATCCTCCATCTCCGGAGACATCCGGACGATCCCGACGCATAGTCGGTCACCGGCCGCACGGTCGGTCACCGTTCGATAACACCGCGGGGCGGCGCACCGGAAGGGCGCCGCCCCTGTGGTCTCCTGGACCGGCCAGACTCTAAACCTCTACTTTAGATTCAGGTGGGGGCACCGACCGGGTGTCACGACCCACGTACAGGAGAAGCCACATGAGCCGCAGACACCTCCCCCGCTCGCGCCGTGTCGCCGCGGTCGCAGCCCTCGGCCTCGCCGCCGGGCTCGCACTGCCCACCGCCGCCACGGCGGAGCCCGCACCTGTCGAGTTGCCGGCCGCCCCCGCCGAGAACCCGCTGACAGCCGCACTCGAGGCCCTCCGCGGTGTTCCGGACGCCGATCCGGCGGCGCTCACCGCGGCGGAGGCGATCGCGAACGCTCACGGAAGCCTGACCGACGTCGCCGAGGACTCCCCGCTCGCTGCCTACGAGGACGGGATCGAGTTCCTCCGCACGCTCGGCATCGAGCCGTTCCTCTACCCCACCGTGGCACCCTTCTGCGCGGCGGACGGCAACCTGCCGCTGGGCGTCGTCCCGGCGGCGGCAGGTGCGGTGCCCGGCCCCTGGCCGAACCTGCAGGTGGCAGGGTTCGATCTGAACGCCGTCGATCCGGCCGAGACCCTGTTCGCCTTCGTGCCGCTCGGGCTCGATGCCGAGGCCGACACCGCCGGCGTCCAGCTCGCCTGGTTCAACATCAACACCTTCCAGGGCGGCATCGTCCCGATGGGCACGATCGGTGAGGTCGCGGCCGCATCGGTGCCGGACATCGTTCCGGAGGCACTCCGGCCCACCGTCCAGAAGGCGATCGAGGAGTTCGTCTCCGGCACCCTGCCTGCGGGAGGAGCGCGGGTCGCGCCGGTCGAGACCGGTTCGGGCACCGTGCTCTCGGCGATCTTCGGCAACGTCCGCAACAGCGAGACGTCGTGTTTCTTCCTGCCCACGATCGGGATCGTGAACGTCCCCGCCACCGAGGGCTGATCACCTCTCGGCGAGTCCGCGTGCAGCGGGCGGGCGTCAGCTCGCCCGCTGCAGCCGTTCCAGACGGTCGAAGACGAGCGTGACGGTGGTGTCCATGTGGTCCAGCATCGCCTCGGCCGACTGCCGGCCCGCCGCCCAGGACACCAGCGACGACATCCACACGTCGGCGACGATGCGGACCGCGTTGAGGACCTCCTCGGTGACGACCTCGATGTCGGCGGCCTTGGCGAACAGCTCCGTGAGGACCTGGCCGAGCCGGTCGAGTTCGGGAGCCGAGGTGGCGTCGGCGAACATCGCCGCGCGCACCAGCGCGTCGTACAGCAGCGGACGCTCGGCCAGGCGGCTCACCGCGGCACGCAGCACGTTCATGATGCGCTCGGCGGAACCGTCCCCCGGGATGTCGCCGCCCGTGAAGCGTTCCGTGGCCGCCTCGAACTCGAGGACGAGAGCCACGACGAGCAGGTGGTTCTTCGATGGAAAGTAACGGTAGACGGTCCCCAGGGCGACACCGGAGCGGTCGGCCACCGCGCGCATCTGCACGGCGTCGTAGCCACCCTCGGCCGCCAGTTCGCGGGCGGACGCGATGATCCGCATGTAGCGCGCACGCTGGGCGGGGCGCAGATCCGATCCGGGTGACGACGTCGACAGCCGCCCCTCGGTCGCTGCCACCGTCGTCGACTGTTCCGTCATCACGCCACCTTCCGTTCCCTACCCGCATCGAGGATAGTTCAGGCAGCCATCGGGCGTGTTTCGTACCTTTTGTCCGATTTTTCCGGACACCTGTCCGGAAAACCTCTTCCCTCCCGAGATAGAACGCGTTACATTTTTTGCGTCGCCACCAGGAGAGGGGCCATAGTGCGCCACGGAATCACCCTGTTCACCAGTGACCGAGGGATCCGACCCCAGGTCGCCGCCGAAGCCGCCGAGAAGTGCGGATTCGACAGCTTCCACGTTCCCGAACACACCCACATCCCGGTCAGGCGCGAATCCGCCCACCCGGGGACGGGCAACGAGACCCTGCCCGACGACCGTTACATGCGCACCCTCGACCCCTGGGTGGCACTGGGACTCGCAGCGGCGGTGACCTCGACGATCGAGCTGGGCACCTCCGTCGCGCTCCCCCTCGAACACGATCCCATCACGCTCGCCAAGACGATCGCGAGCCTCGACCATCTCTCCGGCGGCCGCGTGCGCTTCGGTGTCGGATTCGGTTGGAACGCAGAGGAACTCGCCGACCATGGAGTGCCCCCGAAGAAGAAGCGCACCGCCCTGCGCGAGTATCTCGAGGCGATGCAGGCGTTGTGGACCGAAGAGGAGGCGTCCTACGACGGCACCTTCGTCAGCTTCGGCCCGAGCTGGGCCTGGCCCAAACCGGTTCAGCAGCCCCGCCCCCCGATCTTCCTCGGCGCCGGTTCGACCGACCGCAACTTCGACTGGATCGTGCGCCACGCCGACGGATGGATCACCACCCCCACCGAACGCGAGGTCGTCGAGAACGTCCAGCGTCTCCACAAGGCCTGGGCGGAGGCCGGTCGCAGCGGCACCCCCGAGGTGCTCGCTCTCGCGGGTCGCTACGACGCGGACCAGCTCGCGATGTGGGCGGATGCCGGTGTCACCGAGGTGATCTTCGGACTCCCCGACCGCTCCGAGGAGGACGTCCTCGCCTATCTCGACCGGCTCGCCACCAAGCTCCACCACTGATCACCGAGATCACCGATCACCGAGATCCCCGATCACCGACCAGAACGGACCACCATGACAAGCGACCTGCATCCCCTCCCCGCCGACCGCGTCACCAGTTGGGACCACGAGGCCGACGTCGTCGTCGCGGGCTTCGGCATCGCCGGCGTGTCCGCCTCCATCGAGGCGGCCCGGGCCGGCGCCGAGGTCCTCGTGCTCGAACGCACCGGCGGGTGGGGTGGAGCCGCATCGCTGTCCGGCGGGATCGTCTATCTCGGTGGCGGTACCCCGCTGCAGAAAGCGCTCGGTTTCGACGACACCCCCGAGAACATGAAGACCTTCATGCTCGCCGCACTCGGGCCGGGTGCCGACGAGGAGAAGATCACCGAGTACTGCAACGGCAGCGTCGAACACTACGAGTGGCTCGTCGACAACGGTGTGGTGTTCAAGGAGAGCTTCTGGGGTGAGCCGGGCTGGGAGATCCCGGGCGACGACGGGCTGATGTACTCCGGCGGGGAGAACTCGGCGCCCTTCAACGAGATCGCGAAACCAGCTCCGCGCGGCCATGTTCCGCAGATGACGGACAAGCGGACCGGCGAGAAGGGCGGTGGCTTCATGCTCATGCAGCCGCTCGCGCAGGTGGCGGAGAGCCTGGGTGTCCGGGCCGAATACGACGTGCGCGTCCAGCGGCTGATCGTCGCCTCCGGCGGCCGCGTCGTCGGTCTCGTCGCCAAGCAGTACGGCAAGGAGATCCACGTGAAGGCCCGCCGCGGTGTCGTCCTCGCGACCGGCAGCTTCGCGTACAACAAGGAGATGGTGCAGGCCTACGCCCCGCAACTCGCGGGCCGGCCGGGCGCGGCGATCGAGGAGCACGACGGCCGTGCGATCCGGATGGCACAGGCCCTCGGCGCCGATCTCGCCCACATGGACGCGACCGAGGTCGCCTTCTTCGGCGACCCGCAGCTCATGGCGCGCGGCATCCTCGTCAACGGCCGCGGCCAGCGGTACGTCCCCGAGGACACCTATCCGGGACGCATCGGCCAGCTCACCCTGCTCAAGAACGACAACCAGGCGTTCCTGATCATCGACGAGAAGTCCTACGAGGAAGGCTGCGCGGCAACGAGTTCCACTCCGTTCTTCCGATTCCAGCCCAAGTGGGTGGCGGAGACAGTCGCCGAACTCGAATCCGACATGGGACTGCCGGAGGGAACCCTGCAGACCACCGTCGAGGTGTACAACAAGCACGCCGCGCACGGTGAGGATCCGGTGCTCGGCAAGAAGGGCGAGTGGGTCAAGCCGATCGGCAGCCCGATCGCGGCGCTCGACCTGCGCAACTGCACCGCCGGTTTCACGCTCGGGGGCCTGCGCACCTCGGTGAACTCGGAGGTCCTGCACGTCTCGGGTGAGCCGATCCCGGGTCTGTTCGCCGCGGGCCGCTGCACCTCGGGCGTGTGCGCATGGGGTTATGCGAGCGGCACCTCGCTCGGTGACGGCAGCTTCTTCGGCCGCCGCGCCGGAGCCTCCGCAGCCAAGGGCTGAACCCCGGAGGTGTGGGGCCGGTGGTGATCGCCACCGGACCCACACTCGTTCGGGTTCAGGCGAAGTCGCGCCGCAGGATGTCGTCGGCCCCGTATTCGGCGAGCGCCGCGATCGTCATCGACGGGTTGCACGCCCCCGTCGAGCCGGGCACCTTCGCGCCGTCCACGACGTAGAGCCCGCGCTGGCCGTGCACGCGGCCCGCGTCGTCGCACACCGACCCGAAGGGCGCCCCGCCGAGCGGGTGGAAGGTGTTGACGTCGACGGCGTTGATGTCGATCACGACCGCCGCAGGACCTGCGATCCGGCGGATGCGCTCCTCGATCGCCCGGGTCAGCTCACGGTCGTAGGTCTGATCCCAGTTCAGCACCGCATCGTCGCGGACCGCGTCGTAATGCCATGTGCCCCGGCCCTCCACGAGACCGAGACCGATCATCGTCGTGGTGCCGAGGTCGAGCGGGAACGGCACCGGACCGGAGATGATCATGACCGGGCCGGCGGTGTCGGAGTGGTCGCGGGCCCCCACACAGGCCGGGCCGCCCTGGTGGTCGCCGGGGCTCAGCAGCGGTGTGGTCACCGCGAAGACCCGGTCGCCGTTGTTGCCCCAGCCCGTGCCGACACCCTCCGGGAGATCCGGCACGAGTCCCCTGGCCCTGGCCTTCACCAGCAGACGGGTGGTGCCGGCCGAACCGGCACCGAGGAACAGCGACGGGGTGAGGATCCGCTTGCGTTCGAGAACGGTGCCGTCGGTGTGGATCCGGTCGACGTGGACGATCCAGGTGCCGTCGGGCGCCCGTTCGATGTCGTTGACACGGTGCAGCGGCGCCACCGTGACGTGCCCGGTGCGCTCGGCCTCGGCGAGATAGGTGACGTCGACCGAGAACTTGCCGCCGTTGTTGGCGCCGAAGATGACGTCGCCCGTGGTGTAGGAGGGCTTCAGTTCCCCGGTGAGCTCCCGCCGCGGGACGTCCCAGTCGATGCACATCGGCGACCGGACCGGCTCGTACCCCTCGGCGGCGGCCCGCTCCACGAACTGGCGCGACGACCGGTACCGCTCGTGCCCGAGCAGATCGTCGGGAATCGTGGAGATCCGCAACATGCGTTCGACGCGTCGGTAGTGATCGGCGTCGAGCAGGTCGTAGTCGATCGACTCGGAGACCGACGCCGCGAAGTACCGGCCCTCGGGCTGCAGTGTCACACCGTGGTAGGTCAGGGAACTGCCGCCGACCCCGGCGCCGCACATGACGTCCATCCCGTTGCCGGGGATGCGCTCGATGAGCCCGGTGAACGGCTCGGTCGGCAGGGGTGGCACGCCGGGCATCACCGGGGCCGGTGCCAGCCACGACATGCGGCGATCCGGCTGCAGCATGTGAGGGAAGGTCTCGGAGTTCGGTCCCGTGGGCCAGCGGATGCCGCGTTCGAGGACCAGGGTCTGCACCCCGGCGCGCCCGAGGTGCATCGCGGTGACAGCGCCACCGAAACCGGTACCGACGACGACGGCGCGGTGCCGTTCCTCGGTGACCTCGGCGCGGGCCCGCGGGATCTGCGACAGCGACAGGGCGGCGACCGCGGTGCCGCCGACGACGGCGCCGCGCAGGAAGGAACGGCGCGACACCGGGTGGGCGCGGGACGGACTCCCGTGCTCGACATTCACGAATGGTCTCCTGGACGGTTCAGAGGACGGTCAGTGGCAGGGGTATCCCTCGATCGGCGAACTCGAAGTACGCGCCGGAACTGTAACGTGTTACCGCCACTTCCGGGCAGTCCTTCGTCGGCCGGGCCTCCCGGACCACCTCGACGACCAGGGCGTCCTCGTCCTCCGCGACCACCCGGGTGGAGAAGTGCGGGTCCAGCCCACGTGCCAGTGCATTCAGGGGACCGAGGTGATCGGAGTCGATCATTTTCGGCCAGGAACCGTCGTCGAAGGCGCCGCCGCGCCGGTCGATCGTGAGGACGAGGCCGTCGCCGTCGAGCCGGATCTCCCGCTCGACGTACCGGCGGGGGGCGAACAGCGGGTGGATGTCGAGCAGCGTGGCCAGCCCGGTGAACGAGCGCGGCAGGCCGAGGGCGTCGCGGATGCGCTCGGAGGTGATGCCCGCGACGCCGGTGAGCTGTTTGCGGGTGAGGTCGAGCGCCGCATCCTCGTCGGTGCGTTTGCGCACGGCCATGAGGAAACCGAGGGCGAGCATGTGGTGCTGCAGACACACCTCCTCGGCGATCCGTACGAGCGCGGACCTCGAGAAGTCCGCGAACCGCAGGTCGGCGAGCAGCGGACCCGAATAGTCGTGCCGGCCCTCACCTTCCCGGACGATCGGGCTCAGCTCCACGGCGACCGCCGCGGTCCGGCCCATCGCCTCGGTGTGCGGCTCGACCGGCGGTGGGTCGTAGGTCGGGTCGATGGTGACGGTCCACGCGCAGTGCGGGTGCCGGTCGGCCGGGCGGCGCGGCGGCCGGTGGATCGGCCTCACACGGGCGTGCGGGTTGGTGGCCAGCGCGGTGGCGTCGAAGGTGGGGTCCTCGATGTCGTGGCACATCGCAGTGACGTACGCGTCGCCGAGCGGCTCCACGTCCATGAGAGCCCCGCAGTGGTCGAGCCGGAACTCACCGTGGTCGCGGTCGTGGACGCGATAGCGGAAGTCCATGAACTGCGGCGGCGCCCCGATGTCGAGCTGCATGCCCTTGAAGATCGTGACCACGTCGTCGCCCTCGAAGCCGAGGGCACGCTGCATCCGCCGGGTGTACCAGGGCGAGGCGGCCTGCCACTCCTCGATCGCGACGGCGGTCATCCCCTCCCGCCCGAACGCCGAGATCAGGTGCGCCATGCCGGAGCGGTCGATGAGCTGCCCGCACAGCAGCAGTTCGGGCACCAGCACGGCGAGGTCGGCACGGGAGAGCGCCGCGAAGGACTCCCCCGTGCCCGGCTGCCGTGTGCCCGCGGCACTCACCACAGCGGTACCGGGGACTCGCCGACCCGGTACCAGCCGGGCAGGCGGGTACCGGAGGTCGACCGCTCGATGCGCTTCTTCATCCCGTCCGTCAACGCGTCCGCGGTGATCATCTCGAGGAACAGGTGTGAGACGTTGCCGAAGTCGAAGAAGTCGCGCTGCCAGGACCACTGGAAGTTGCCGCCGTAGCGGAACCAGCTGCCGCCGATACCCTGCACGGTGTAGTGCTCGCCGTTGTCGCGGGTGGCGTCGGCGATCTGCTTCCAGAAACCGATCACGTCGCCGGTGCGGTCGTCCACCACGAACTGCTGGTAGGGATACTGCCAGCCCTGCAGACCGTCCATCTCCTGCCCCAGCGCGAGTTCGCGGATCTCCTCGCGGCCGACGGCCATGAACTCGTCCTTGGGTCCGTAGTTCCAGCCGTAGGTGGCGTCCTCGGTGTACATGTCCGCGAGCGGCTTCCAGTCGCCCTCGGCCTCCGCCCGCTTGTTCGCGTCGATCCAGCGGGCGATCATCTCGTCGAGCTCGGCACGATCGAACGTGGCCATGTCTTCTCCTGGTGTCAGTCTTCGACGATGCGAAGCGCTTGGGTGGGGCAGTACTTCACGGCTGCCTCGGCATCCGGACGCAGGTCCTCGGGCACGGGATCGAGAAGAACCCGGACCACACCGTGTTTCGGGACCTCGAAGACGTCGGGGGCCTCCATCGAACACATGGCGTGTCCCTGGCACAGGTCGAGATCTGCTTCGATCCTCACGGCGTGGCCCTCACTTCCCCCGGCGGCGCCGGTACCGGACGGCACACGGCTGGGCGAGCTGGACGACCATCTTGGAATGGTCGTTCCGATAGGACTCGGGTGGCTGCGACAGTTCGAACTCGTAGTCGCGCAGCAGAACCGAGAATACGGCCTTCAACTGCATGAGCGCGAACGCCGCTCCCACACAACGGTGCCGGCCGGCACCGAACGGGATCCACGTCCACCGGTTGACGATGTCCTCCTGGCGGGGATCGATGTAGCGGCCGGGATCGAAGGCGTCGGGATCCGGGAAGTCCTCCGGGATCCGGTTGGAGATCGCCGGTGTCGCTCCCACGAGATCGCCCGCGGCGATCCGGTATCCGGCGACCTCGAAGTCGTCGCGCGCGACCCTCAGCAACAGAATCAGCGGCGGGTGCAGACGCAGCGTCTCCTTCAGCACCGCTTCGAGCACCGGGATCTGCCGCAGCGCATGGAAACTGACGCTCTTCCCATCGGCGTACAGATCGTCGAGCTCCTCGGTGACCTTCTGCATGTACTCGGGATGGCGCAGCAGCTCGATGAGCGCCCACGCCGCGGTGCCCGAGGTGGTGTGGTGCCCGGCGAACATCATCGAGATGAAGATGCCGGTGATCTCGTCGGCGCTGAACCGTTCCTTGCCGTTCTCGTCCTTGATGGAGACGAGGACGTCGAGCATGTCGCGATCCTCCTTGCCCTGCGGCGGATTCGCGATGCGGTCGTACATGATCTCCTGCACGAGCGCGACGAGCCCGCGGCGCGCCTCGTCGCGTCGCCGGAAGGTCTCGATGGGAGCGTAGGGGTCGACGAACGCCAGTGCGTCCGTTCCCTTCTCCAGATCGTGGTAGAGCCGGGCGAACCGGCCGTCGAGCTGGTCGCGGAACTTCTTGCCGATCAGGCAGGCCGACGAGGTGTAGATGGTCAGTTCGGCGAAGAATTCGAGGAGGTCGATCTCTCCCTCCTCGCCCCAGCCGGCCACCATGTCCTGCACCTCGCGGTCGATGGTGGCGGCGTGGCCTCGCATCTGTTCACCACGCAGCGCCGAGTTGTGCAGCATCTCCTTGCGGCGTTCCGGGCTGGCGTCGAAGACGACGCCCTCGCCGAAGACCGGTTTCATGAACGGGTAGGCGGCCGACTGGTCGAGTTCCTCGTCTCCGGCCCGGAAGAAGAACTCGTTGGCCTCCGCGCCGGAGAGCAGCACGACCTTCTTGTCGGCGAGCCGGAAGACCCCGACGTCGCCGCACTCCTCCCGGACGCGGCGCATGAGCCCGATCGGGTCGGTGCGCAGTTCTTCGAGGTGGCCGTGTTCGTGTTCGCCGCCGGACACACTCCGGGGTTCGACGAGTGTGGTCATGGATTGTCCTTCCGCAGGGGTGCTTCGGGTTGCACCTCGATGAGCACGATGTGGGCGCCGCGGGGGGCGGAGACGACCGTGAGGGCGGCCGCGGCGATGTCGGATGCGCGCAGGAAGTAGGGGTGACGTGCGAAACCCCAGTGCCCCCAGTCCTCGAGCATCGGTTCGAGGACCTCCGCCGGGGCGTTCATGCCGGCTCCGGTCTGCGTCGGGCCCGGGCGCACCACCGATGCGCGGACGCCGGTGCCCTCGAGTTCCATCCGCATCTCGCGGACGAGGGCTTCGAGCCCGGTCTTGGCGGCGTTGTAGGCACCCATCCAGGGTCGGGGGATCACGGCGCAGTCGGATCCGATGACGACGAAGTCGCCGCGGGTGCGTTCGATCATGCCGGGCAGCACCCGGTGCGCCAGGCGCTGTGTGCCCATGAGGTGGACGTTCACCTGGAAGGCGAAGCGATCCGGGTCCATCTCGTGGGGCAACGCGAAGTCCATGTCGCCGGCACCGGAGACGACGATCTCCGCCGGGCCGAGGGCCTGCTCGGCGGCGATGACGAACTCGTCGACCGAGTCGGTGGACGAGACGTCGAGGAAGTGCGCAAAGGCCTCGCCTCCCTCGTCACGGATCTTGGCGGCGATGGCCTCGCACTCGTCGACGCGGCGCGCACCGAGGGCGACGGGATGCCCGGCCTCCGCGAGGGCGTAGGCCGTGGCGGTGCCGATTCCGGAGGACGCCCCGGCGATGAGTGCGGGGCGCCGGGCGGGATGGGGTTCGAATCTAGGCATGGCGTGCGGTGACCTTTACAGGTAGGGCTGCGAAGCCTCGAACGTTCGTGGAATGCACTCGGACGCAGTTCTCTTCGTCGATCTCGTAGTCGGCGACGCGACGGGCGAACTGCTCGAGCGCGATGTTCGCCTCGAGTCGCGCGAGGTGGGCGCCGAGGCAGAAGTGCACTCCCCCGCCGAAGCTGGCGATCTTCTGGGAGCTGTCGCGGCCGATCCGGAAGTCGTCGGCGGCGTCGAACACCTCGGAGTCGCGGTTGGCCGAGCCGATGAGCAACAGTACCTTGTCGCCGGCGCGGATGGTGCTGTCGTACAGGGTGATGTCCTCGACCGCGGTGCGGGCGACGATCTGGCTGGAGGTGTCGTAGCGGAGGGTTTCCTCGACCCAGTCCGGGGCGCGGTCCGGGGTCGAGAGGACCTGTGCCACTTCGTCCTTGTTGTGCGCCCCCCAGTAGAGGGCGTTGCCGAGGAGTTTGGTGGTGGTCTCGTTGCCGGCGACCACCATGAGGAACATGAAACCGATGATCTCGTCGTCGGTGAGGCGGTCGCCGTCGATCTCGGCGGCGAGCAAGGCCGAGGTGAGGTCGGAAGCCTCCTTCCTGCGACGCTCGGCGAGCATGTCGGCGTAGTAACCCACCAGATGCAGGGACGCCTCCATCGCCGCGACCGGCACGTCGAGCACGCCCTCCTCGCGGTGGACGACGAGGTCGGCCAGCCGGCGGATCTCCGCCCGGTCCGCCTCGGGTACCCCCAGGAGTTCCGAGATGACGTCCATGGGAAGTTTGCCGGCGACCTCGGCGATCCAGTCGAATTCGCCTGCACTGAGGGCGGGTTCGAGATAGCGGAGCGTCAGTTCGAGGATGCGGTCCTCGAGATCGGCGACGCGGCGGGGGGTGAACCCCTTGGAGACGAGGCGGCGCATGCGCATGTGGCGCGGGTCGTCCATCGCAAGGAAGGACATGACCTTGTGCGCGTTCGGGCCGTAGGCGGCGGGATCGAGCGAGACGCCGTTGGCGCTGGAGAGGCGGATGTTGTCGCGGAAGGCGGCCACCACGTCGGCGTGCCGGGACAGGGCCCAGAAGTCGAGGTCGGGGTTGTAGTAGAGCGGAGCCTCCTCACGGAGGCGCCGGTAGGTGGGATACGGGTCGTCGTGGAAGGAGTAGTCGTAGGGATTGAAGACGAGAGGGTCGAACGTGGGCGGGTCGAGCGAGGCGGACCCCGCGGCGGGCGCGGAGTCCGGGAAGGCCTGAATCATGGATCACTCCAATAACAGTCGGGCTGATCTCTCCAGCCTGTCGGCGAGCCTTTCGTATGTGCCGTAACCCATTCCGGCGCGGACGAGAGCGCCGGCGTAGAGCAGTTCGAGTGCTTCGAGTTCGTCCGGGTCGTGGTCGGGGCCGAGGGCCTCGGCGATCCGGTTGCGGATGTCCAGGCCGATGCGCCCGCGAAGGTGTTCGACGTCGGGGTCCTGCCCGAGCAGTGCGCTGGTGACGGCCGCCGCGAGCTCGGGTTCGTCGGCCAACAGCAGGGCGATACCCCTCAGTACGGCCACCACGCGATCGGCGCGGTCGGTGCCCTCCGCTTCCGCCGCGTCGGCGGTGGGTGCGGTGGCCAGCCGCCGCCAGAACACCTCGGCGATCAGGTGTTCCTTGGACGAGAAGTAGGTGTAGGCGGTGGCCGGGGCCACCCCCGCACGAGCGGCGACCATCCGGACGGTCAGACCCGTGAACTTCTCCTCGCGCAGCACTTCGACGGCGGCCTGCGTGAGTCGCGCAACCGTGTCGGCCTGCCTCTCGGTCAGGCGGCGGCGGGTCGATTCGAGATTCACGTTTCTGGACACGTGTCTGGACATTACTACAGCCATGCGGGGTCGGCAATGCCCGAATCCGGCCCGAGCGGCGAATTCACGTCTGCCGCGGATGTATCCGCACCGGCATGGACTTGATGCCGTTGATGAAATTGGACCGCAGCCGACTCGGCTCCCCCGCGGGCTCGACCCGGTCGATGCGGTCGATCAGGGTCTCGAACATCACCCGCAGCTCGAGACGCGCCAGGTGGGCGCCGAGGCAGAAGTGGACCCCGGTGCCACCGAAGGCGACGTGCGGATTGTGGTCGCGCCCGATGTCGAAGACGTCCGGATCCTCGAAGGCCTCCTCGTCACGGTTCGCGCTCGGGTAGTACAGGATCACCTTGTCGCCCCGTTCGACCTGCTGGTCGCCGATGCGGGCCGGGCAGGTCGGGGTACGCCGGAAACCGACCACGGGAGTCACCCAGCGCAGGATCTCCTCCACCGCGTTCGGGATCAGCTCGGGATGCTCCTGCAGTCGCCGCCACTGGTCCGGGTGGTCGACGAAGGCCTGCATGCCACCGGAGATGGCGTTGCGTGTGGTCTCGTTACCCGCGATGACGAGCAGCACGAAGAACATGTCGAATTCCATCTCGGTGAGCGTGTCCCCGTGCTCGTCGGGGAGCACCAGCTTCGAGACGATGTCGTCGCGCGGTTCGGCACGCCGTTGCGCCGCGATCTCGTTGGCGTACAGGAAGATCTCGGCGGCGGCGAGTTCGCCGTCCTCCTGGGTGGTGCCGTATTCGGGATCGTCCCAGCCGATCATCCGGTTGGACCAGTCGTAGAGCTTGCCGACATCCTCGGCGGGGGCTCCGAGCAGCGCCGCGATCACCTCGAGCGGCAGAGGCGCGGAGATCGCGGGCACGAAGTCGATCACCGCACCGTCGCGGGCGGCCTCGACCGCCTCGCCCACGGTGCGGTCGCAGATCTCGCGGATCCGATCCTCGAGCGTCTTGATCGTCCGCGGGGTGAAACCGCGGCTGACGAGCTGCCGCAACCGGGTGTGGTCGGGCGGATCGAGATTGAGCAGCATCGCGGCCTGCTTGAGCCGGGTCTCCTCGTCGAAGTCGTCGATCTGGGTCGTGCCGAGCGCGGAGGAGAAGGTGGCACTGTCGCGGGACACGGCGATCACATCGGCGTGGCGGGTGACCGCCCAGAAGTCGGAACCGTTCTCGCTGTGCTGCCGGTGGACCGGGCAGGTGCGGCGCAGTTCGGCGAAGTGTTCGTGGGGGACGCCCCGGGTGTAGACGTCGGCGTCGTCGAGACGGATGTGGGATGTGGTCATGGATGCACCCTCGTGGACGGGTTTACGAATACCATTCGTTTACAAGCTACTCACATTCGTTTGGAATGGAAGACCCTTAGACTCGTTTCATGGCACGTGACAGTTCGCGACCGGTCCGCCGGCGCACGCTCACCCGAGACAAGGTGGTCGCCGCCGCCGTGGAGATCGTCGACGAACTCGGCTGGGAAGCGCTGACGATGAGTACCCTGTCGTCGCGCCTGGGCGTCGTCGCCGCCTCGCTCTACAACCACGTCCGCAATCTCGACGACGTCCGTGCCGCCGTGCAGATCGCCGCCATGACCGAACTGGGCGCACACCTGCGCGAGGTCGCCATGGGGCGCAGCGGCCCGGAGGGACTGCGCGCCCTCATCGACGCCCACCGCGCGTGGGCCACCGGCCATCCCCAGCGGTACCGGGCCCTGACCACGGCCCCGGTGGACCGCGACGGCCTCCTCGCGGCCGCTCTCGACGCCAACGTCGCCCTGCGCACGATGCTCGCCTCCTGCGGCGTTCCCGAGGAACGCACCCTCGAGACGGCCGTCGGCATGTTCGCCGCCCTGCACGGATTCGCGGTGCTCGAGAGCAGCGGTTTCCTCGGCGACGAGGTCGAACTCGACCGCATCTACGAGACCGTCGTGCGCGGCGCGCTCGCCGGGGCTTGCCCGGACACCACCCGTTCGCGTTAGAGTGGCAGCAGAACTGAACACGTCCGTCTTCAGATGGAGGCAGCCATGCGGACGATCGACACTCTCGGCGACCTCGTCTCACCCCTCGGGGGCACGATCAACGCCGCCAACGTGATCATGCAGCTGGCGCATCCCGGTGTCGGCCAAGGCGTGGTGGAGAGCGAGGTCGATTCCGGCCGGGCCGACCTCCGCCCGGTCAAGCGGGCCCGCACCACCGGCACCTATCTCGCGGTCGCGGTGTTCGGCAACGACGACGACCGCGACTTCGTGCGACAGTCGGTTCGGAGGATCCACGCCCGGGTCACCTCCAGGCCGGGCTCCCCGGTGCGCTACAGCGCCAACTCCCCCACTCTGCAGTTGTGGGTGGCGGTCTGCCTCTTCAAGTACTTCGTCGACCAGCACGAGTTCCTCTACGGCCCGCTCACCGACGAGCAGTACACACGGGTCCTGCGCGCCGGCGCGCCCCTCGCCACCACCCTGAACGTCCGCCCGGAGTCGTGGCCCACGACCCGCGAGGAGTACGAGGAACTGTGGAAGGCCGGCGCCGCCGACATCTCGATGAACGACCAGGTACGCGAATACCTCACGGCCCTGTGCGATCTGAGCTTCCTCGAGATCCGTCTCGGCCGGCTCGGCCGGCTGCTGCACCGGCTGCTCGGCAGGCCCTTCGAACTCGTCACCCGCGGAGCCCTGCCACCGGAGTTCCGCGACCTCATGCACTACGAGTGGACCCCCGACGACCAGCGCCGCTTCGACCGGTATCTCGCCGCGGTGCGCCGGATCCACCGCATGACCCCGTGGTTCTGGCCGCTGCTGTGGAAGATCTACCTCGTGGACATGCGGACGCGACGACGGCTCGGTCTGCGCGTGTTCTGACCGCCCCGCCGGGACCTATCGAGACCGGTGTTGTTCGCGATATTCTCGAATTTTTCGCGAACAACACCGGTTTCGCTCTTTTCCGGGCGAACCGTTGCCTTCGGTCGCGGTGTCGAACTATAGTCCAGACACCTGTCCAGAACTGAGGGAAGTCCGATGACACTTCGCCCCACCGACAGCTCCACTCTCCTGATCGACGGCAAACTCGTCCCCGGCAGCGGCGGCACCTTCGCCGTCACCGACCCGAGCAACGAGGAACTCCTCGGGTACGCCGCGGAGGGCACCGCCGCCGACATGGATGCGGCGATCGCCGCCGCGCGGCGCGCCTTCGACGACACCGACTGGTCCCGGGACCACGCCTTCCGCGCCCGGTGCCTGCGGCAGCTGCGCGACGCCCTGCGCGAGCACATCGAGGAACTGCGCGAGATCACCATCGCCGAGGTCGGCGCACCCCGATTCCTCACGAGCGCAGCGCATCTCGAGGGCCCGATCGACGACCTGCTCTACTTCGCCGATCTCGCCGAGAACTACGAGTGGCGGCAGGACCTCGGCAACGCCGCGCCCATGGGCATCCCGACACACCGCTACCTGCTCAAGGAAGCCGTGGGGGTCGTCGGGGCGATCACGCCGTGGAACTTCCCGCACCAGATCAACTTCGCCAAGCTCGGCCCGGCTCTGGCCGCCGGCAGCACCGTCGTCCTCAAGCCCGCACCCGACACCCCCTGGTGCGCCGCGCTCGTGGGGAGGATCGCCGCGGAGGAGACCGACATCCCGCCCGGGGTGCTGAACATCGTCACCTCCAGCGACCACGCTCTCGGCGCGCAACTGAGCGAGGATCCGCGCGTCGACCTGATCTCGTTCACCGGGTCCACCGCGACCGGCCGCGCCGTGATGCGCGCGGCCTCCGGCACGCTCAAGAAGGTCTTCCTCGAACTCGGCGGCAAGTCGGCCTTCCTCGTCCTCGACGACGCCGACCTGCGCAGCGCGTGTTCGATGGCCGCCTTCACCGTCTGCACCCACGCGGGCCAGGGCTGCGCCATCACCACCCGCCTGGTCGTCCCCCGCGAGCGCTACGACGAGGCCGTCGCACTCACCGCGAAGTCCATGAGCGGGATCCGGCCCGACGATCCGCGCGATCCCGGCACCGTGTGCGGACCGCTCATCTCCGAGAAGCAGCGGCAGCGGGTGGAGGGCTACATCCGCCTCGCCGTCGAGGAGGGCGGCACGATCGTCACCGGCGGCGGCCGGCCCGCCGAGCACGACCGCGGCTTCTACGTCGAACCCACCCTGATCACCGGTCTCGACAACACGGCGCGGGCCGCGCAGGAGGAGATCTTCGGCCCGGTGCTGGTGATACTCCCCCACGACGGCGACGACGACGCCGTCCGCATCGCCAACGACTCCCCCTACGGCCTGTCCGGCGCGGTCTACGGCACCGACCCGGACCGCATCGCGAAGGTCGTCGCCGGGGTGCGCACCGGCACGCTCGGCGTCAACGGCGGCATCTGGTACGCCGCCGACGCGCCGTTCGGTGGTTACAAGCAGTCCGGGATCGGCCGCGAGATGGGCGTGGCCGGTTTCGAGGAGTACCTGGAGACCAAGCTCGTCGCCGAACCCGCCACTTCCTGAAAGGATCTGTCCGATGGCACGTTTCACCGATCGCACTGCGATCGTCACGGGAGCCGCCCAGGGGATCGGCGAGGCGTACGCGCGTGCGCTGGCCGCCGAGGGTGCGAACGTGGTGGTCGCCGATCTGAACGCCGAACTCGGCGAGCAGGTCGCCAAACAGATCGTCGCCGACGGCGGTGTCGCCACCTTCACGGCGGTCGACGTCTCCGATCCCGGCTCGGCCGAGGCTCTCGCTGCCTCGACCGTGGAGACCTACGGCGGCGTCGACCATCTCGTCAACAACGCCGCGATCTACGGCGGCATGAAACTAGACCTGCTGCTGACGGTTCCGTGGGACTACTACAAGAAGTTCATGAGCGTGAACCTCGACGGCGCTCTCAACGTCACCCGCGCCGTGTGGCCCCACATGACGAAGAAGGGCGGTTCGATCGTCAATCAGTCCTCCACCGCGGCGTGGCTCTACTCGGGCTTCTACGGGCTCGCGAAGGTCGGCATCAACGGTCTCACCCAGCAGCTCGCCGTCGAACTCGGCGGGTCGAACATCCGTATCAACGCCATCGCCCCGGGCCCGATCGACACCGAGGCGACCCGCACCACCACGCCCGCGAACATGGTCGCCGACATGGTGAAGCAGCTGCCGCTCAAGCGGATGGGCACCCCCCAGGACCTCGTGGGCATGTGCCTGTTCCTGCTCTCCGACGAGGCGGGCTGGATCACCGGACAGATCTTCAACGTCGACGGCGGGCAGGTGATCCGCTCGTGACCGCCTCCACGATCGGGCGGGCCGGGTACATCGGTCTCGGCAACATGGGCTCCCCCATGGCCGAGCGGCTGCTCGACCGGCCCGCCGGGCTCACCGTCTTCGACGTGCTGCCCGAGGCCATGACCCCCTTCACCGACAAGGGCGCCACCGCCGCCTCGTCCCCGGCCGGACTCGCCGCCGAATGCGACCTGGTGTGCGTGACCGTCCTCGACGACGCGCAGGTCCGCGAGGTCGTCACCGGCCCCGACGGAGTGCTGTCGGCCGCCCGGCCCGGCACGGTGGTCGCCGTGCACTCGACCATCTCCGACACCACCGCCGTCGAACTCGCCGGACTGTGCGCCGACAAGGGTGTCGATCTCGTCGATGCACCCGTCAGCGGCGGGGCCGGCGGTGCGAGGAACGGCGCCCTCGCGGTGATGGTCGGGGCGAGCGACGAGGTCTTCGCCCGCATCCGCGAGCCGTTCGGCACCTTCGCCTCGCTGGTCGTGCACGCCGGGCCGGTCGGTGCCGGAACCCGGATGAAGCTCGCCCGCAACCTGCTCCACTTCGTCTCGTTCACCGCGGCGACCGAGGCGCAGCGGCTGGCCGAGGCAGCGGGTCTCGACATCACCGAACTCGGCAAGGTGGTCCGGCACACCGACGCGATCACCGGTGGCGCCGGCTCGATCATGTGGCGCGACACCACCTCCCCGCTCGTGGAGGACGATTCCTGGTTCCCGATCTTCTCGCGCGTGCGCGTCCTGGGCGAGAAGGATCTCGCGCTGGCCCTGGATCTCGCCGACCGGCTCGGGGTCGACCTGCCGCTCGGCGCCCGGGCGCTGTCCGATCTCGGCCCCGGTCTCGGGGTCGGCACGGGTGAGATCGCGCAGACCCGTTCCCGGAAGGAGCACGCATGACCGACGAGACCCGCCGCCGCGGCCTGGAGATGATGTCCAAGGTCTACGGCTGGGAGATGCAGGACGGTCCCGGCGAGCACTTCGCCGTCACCGCCGACCACCTGTTCGCGAACATCTGGACCCGGCCGGGGCTGACCATCCGCGACCGCCGGCTGCTGCTGCTCGGGGCGCTCACCGCGCAGGGCGCCACCGACATCGCCGAGATCCAGATCGAGGCGGCCCTGAAGAACGAGGAACTCGACGAGCAGCAGCTCCGCGAGATCGCCCTGTTCCTGTGCCACTACGTGGGCTGGCCGCTGGGCTCGAAGCTCGACAACGCGGTCGGTGCCGTGCTGCAGCGGAGGAAGGCGGCGGCGCGCACGTGAGCCGCCCCGGTGGGCCCGCACCCGAGCCGGACTGTCCGGAACTCGGGTTCTACGGTCTCGCCGGACACACCGACGACCCGCACGACCTGCTCGACGAGATCGCCGACGCCGAGCGGACCGGGCTCGGCGCGGTGTTCCTGTCGGAGCGTTTCGACACGAAGGACGCCGTGGCCCTCGCGGGTGCGGCCGCCGCCGCGAGTCACCGCCTCGGCATCGGAACCGCGGCGACCAACCCACACACGCGGCACCCGCTCGTCACCGCCACGGCGGCGACCACCCTGCACCGGCTCAGCCGCGGCCGCTACGCTCTCGGACTCGGCCGCGGCTTCGACGCGTTGTCCGACCTCATAGGCCTGCCGCGGGTGACCTCGGCACGGCTCGAGGACACCGTCGCCCTGCTGCGCACCCTGTGGCGCGGCGAGGCCGTGGCCGACCACCACGGCGCCGCCGGGGACTTCCCGTACCTGCGCCGCACCGCCACCGGCGAGGACCGCATCCCGGTGCTGATGGTCGCGCTGGGTGAGCGCACTCTGGAGCTGGCGGGGCGGATCGCCGACGGCGTCGTGCTGCACACCTTCTTCACCGACGACACCCTCGCCCGGGCGGTGCGCACCGTGCGGCACGCCGCCGAGCGGGCCGGACGCGATCCGGGTTCGGTACGGATCTGGGCGGTGCTCGCGACCGTCGAGGAGAGCGTGCCCGAGGAACTGCGGCTGCGGAAGATCACCGGCCGGCTCGCCACCTATCTGCAGGGCTACGGCGACGTGCTCGTCCGCGTCAACGGCTGGGACCCGGGCGTACTGAAGCGTTTCCGCGACGATCCGCTCGTGCGCGACCACCCCGGCCCGTTGGATGCGGCACCGGCCGCGACGCTGGAGCGGATCGGGTCACTGCTACCCGACGAGTGGCTCGCCGCCTGCGCGACCGGCAGCGCCGGTCACTGCGCGTCGCGCATCGCCGACCAGTTCGGTGCGGGCGCCGACAGCGTGATCCTGCACGGGGCGACACCGGCCGAGCTCGCCCCCGTCGTCGCCGCGTGGCGATCCCGGCGCGACCCGCAGCGTTTCTCGTCCCTGCCCGCGAATCCCGGATGGAGGACCCCATGACCTCGACGCCCGAGTTGCTGTCGTGCGCCGACGATCTCACTCCCGATCGCCTGTCCGAGCTGCTGGGCGGGACCGTGCGGGCCGTGACGGTCGAGCGGATCGGCACCGGTCAGATCGGGACATGTCACCGGGCGGTGCTCTCCGGTGAGGACGTGCCGGTGTCGGTGATCGTCAAACTGCCGATCGCGGATCCGGGCACGCGGCGGATGCTCGCCGGTGCCTACCGCGGCGAGGTGCACTTCTACACCGATATCGCGGCGACCGTCGCGGTCCGGACGCCGGTCTGCCACCACGCGGCGCTCGGCGACGACGGCGAGTTCACCCTTCTGCTCGAGGATGCCGCTCCGGCCGCGCCGGGCGATCAGCTCACCGGGTGCACCGTCGAGCAGGCGCACGACGCCGTCCGCAATCTGGCCGGGCTGCACGGCCCGCGCTGGTGCGACGAGAGCCTGCACGAGCTCGACTTCCTCACCCCCACCGACGCGGCGCAGGCCCGGCTCCTCGCGGAGCTGTACGGCCCGGCGATCGAGACCTTCGCCGACGATCTCGGCGACCTCGTCTCCGCGGAGGACCACGCCCTCCTGCGGGCGTGCGCGGAGGTCACCGAGCGGTGGATCCTCGCCCGCTCGCAGCGGTTCGCGTTGCTGCACGGCGACTACCGGCTCGACAACCTGCTGTTCCCGCCCGACGGCGCGGCGGGCGTGACGGCGGTGGACTGGCAGACCCTGACCGTGGGATTGCCGGCCCGCGACCTGGCGTACTTCGTCGCCACGAGCCTGCCGCCGGAGGTACGCCGCGCCCACGAACGGGACCTCGTCGCGACCTACCATCGTGCGCTGCTCGGCCACGGCGTGGTCGGGTACTCGTTCGAGCAGTGCTGGGACGACTACCGGTTCGCCCTGCTGCAGGGGCCGCTCGTCGCCGTGTTCGGGTGTGCCTACGGTGTCCGGACACCGCGTGGTGACCGCATGTTCGCGACGATGGTCGCGCGGTCGTGCGCGGCGATCCGCGACCTGGACGGTCTCACCGTGGTGACCGCGGACGTCGACGGCGACGACGCGCGGGTAATGTGACGCGGGAGACACCGCAGTACGCGAGAAGGACGGAGCCCATCCGATGACCCGCACCACGCTGCCCCGCGAGATGGTCGAACTCGCCGAAGCCACAGCCGGTTTCATGCCCCATCACGAAGGCATCGCGTTGCACGCGGCCGCCGTGCGGTATCTCGGGGAGGGGGTCGGTATCGAGATCGGCACCTACTGCGGTCGCTCGACCGTCTACCTCGGTGCCGCCGCGAAGGCCACCGGGGGCACCGTCGTCACCGTCGACCACCACCACGGTTCCGAGGAACACCAGCCAGGCTGGGAGTACCACGACGCGTCGCTGGTCGATCCGCACACCGGGCGTCTCGACACCGTCGGTGCGCTCCGGCACACCCTCGCCGACGGCGACCTCGAATCGCACGTCGTCGCGGTGGTCGGCAATTCCCCTCTCGTGGCATCGTTCTGGCGCACCCCCGCGTCGTTCGTGTTCATCGACGGCGGGCACAGCAGCGAGGCCGCGCAGGCCGACTACGAGGGCTGGGCCCGGTGGGTGGTGATCGGCGGTGCGCTCATCATCCACGACGTCTTCCCCGACCCGAGGGACGGCGGCCGGCCTCCCTACGAGATCTACTGCCGCGCACTGGAAAGCGGTGAGTTCGTCGAGAAGTCGGTGACCGACTCGCTCCGCGTCCTCGAACGCGTCTCCGGCACGGTGGGTGTCCTGCCGGGCAGCTGAGATCCGCGGGAGCTCAGACCAGCACCGGGCAGTGCTCCGTGCAGCGGTCGGCGCCCAGCCGCCGGGCGGGTGCCGCCGCGTCGCGGAAGATCGAGTTGCCGCCGGTCGTTCGCGACAGGGCGTCGGCGGCCAGCACGACCGCCGCGCTGGTCCACGAACTCAGTTCCACCGGCCAGCGTTTACCGTCCGCGTAGACCAGGCCGGTCCAGTAGGAGCCGTCCGGATCGCGCAGATGCTGCATGGCGGCGAACAATCCGCGTGCCCGGCCCGTGTAGCCGAGGGTGTCGAGGGCCAGCACCAGTTCGCAGGTCTCGGCTCCGGTGACCCAGGGACGGTGGTCGACGCACCGGATCCCGAGCCCGTCGACCACGAAGTCCACCCATCGGTCCCGGATCCGTTCGTGCGCTTCGGGTCCCCGCAACGCACCGCCGAGGATCGGGTAGTACCAGTCCATCGAGTACTCGGGCTTCGGGGTGAACACCTCGGGGTGCCGGCGCAGCGCGTGCCCGAGGCGGATCAGCGCGACCTCCCAGTCGGGTTGCGACTCACCCACCAGTTCGGCGAGCCGGAGTCCGCAGCCGAGGCTCTGGTGGATGCTCGAACAACCCGTCAGCAGCGCCTCGTCGCACAACCCGCCCTCGCCTCGGGCCCAGGCGATCTGGCCGCCCGGCAGCTGCATGTCGACGACGAGGTCGAGCGCGGCACGCACCGTCGGCCACATGTGCTCGACGAACTGCCGGTCCCCGGTGACGAGATGGTGGTGCCACACCCCCACCGCGATGTAGGCGGTGAAATTACTGTCGGTGTCGTGGTTCTCGATCGTGTCGCCGCGGAAACGGACGGGCCACGACCCGTCGGGCCGCTGCGTGCGGCGGCACCACTCGAAAGCGGCCTCCGCTTCCTCGCGCAGCCCGGTGACGGTCAACGCCATCGCGGACTCGATGTGGTCCCAGGGGTCGGTGTGCCCGCCGGGGAACCACGGGATCGCACCGGACGATTGCTGCATGCGCGCGATGGCGCGGCCGGTGTCCAGGCACTGTTCCGGTGACAGCACGCCCGGCACCGACGGCATCACCGCGGGCGCAGAGTCACCGCGCCGCAGCACCGGCGGGACCCGGCTTCTCGAGATAGAACACGACCGACTTGCCGATGAGGGGGGCGAGCAGCTTCTCGGCGGTGCGGGTGATCCACGGCGCCTTCATCAGATCCCACACCAGCAGCTGGTGGTAGGCCTTGGTGAGCGGGTTGTCGTCGTTGTCGACGCCCACCGCGCACTTGAGCCACCAGTAGGGCGAGTGCAGAGCGTGCGCGTGGTCGGTGCCGGTGACGACGAGACCGGCCCTCGTGAGTTCGGCGGCGAGTTCGTCGGCCTTGTAGATGCGGACGTGCCCGCCCTCCACCTCGTGGTAGGCGTCGGACAGGGCCCAGCAGATACGCTCCGGCAGCCAGCGGGGCACCGTCACTGCGGCGACACCACCGGGCTTGAGGACGCGGACGAGTTCCGCGATCGCCCGCTCGTCCTCGGGGACGTGCTCGAGCACCTCCGAGATCAGCACGAGGTCGAAGGTCGCGTCCTCGTAAGGCAGGGCCAGGGCGTCGCCGACCTCGGCGCGGGCCAGCGCACCCTCGGGCACCTCGCCCTCGAGTTCCATCGCGACGAACATGTCGGCCACGGCCTTCATGTCGTCGGCGCTCTGGTCGAACGCCACGACGTCCGCCCCGCGGCGGTACAGCTCGAAGGAGTGGCGGCCCTGCCCGGCCCCGATGTCGATGGCGCGCATCCCGGGCCGGACGCCCAGGCGGTCGAAGTCGACGGTCAGCATCCGTTCTTCCCCTCTCGGTGCGCGGTGATCGCCCGCTCGTAGAGGGCGGCGGTCTGCGAGGCGACAGCCGCCCAGCTGTATCTTTCGAGCACCCGGTCCCGACCCTTCGTGCCGAGCCGCCGGCGTGCTTCCGGATCGTCGAACAGGTCCGCCAGCGCCGCGGCCAGCTGCTGCGCGTCACCCGGCGGCACGAGCACCCCGGCGTCGCCCACCACCTCGGGGATGGCACCGGCGCGGCTGGCGACGAGCGGTGTGCCGCAGGACATCGCCTCGACGGCCGGCAGCGAGAACCCCTCGTAGAGGGACGGCACCGCGGCGATCTCGGCGGACGCGAGCAGCCCCGCGAGTTCCGCGTCGTCGATCCCGGAGACCGTGCGGACGACGTCGCCGATCGCGAGTTCGTCGATGAGTTTCTCGGTGGCCCCGCCGGGTGCCAGCCTGGAGACGAGGACGAGTTCGACCTCACGTTCGGTGCGCAGCTTCGCGACCGCCTCGAGCAGGGTCGGTACACCCTTGAGCGGGGCGTCGGCGCTGGCGACGCACACGATGCGTCCCGGGACGCGCTCGTCGGCGGGCGCGAAGGTGTCGGTGTCCACCCCGAGCGGGACGGTGTGGATGCGGTCGGCCTCGATACCGAAGGCGGACCGGATGTCGGCGGCGGAGTTCTCCGAGACGGTCAGCAGCGTGGGGATCCGTCGCGCGACCCGTTCCTGCATGCGCAGGAAGCCGTACCAGCGGCGGAGGGTGATGCGGCGACGCCAGGAACCGGCCGAGGCGAGGTCGAGTTCGCGGTCGCGGGTGATCGGATGGTGGATCGTCGCCACCAGGGGCAGGTCCTCGGCGATCTTCAGCAGACCGGAGCCGAGCGACTGGTTGTCGTGCACGACGTCGAAGTCGGCGGCCCGCTCGCGCAGCAGCCGCGCAACGCGCAGCCCGAAGGTGCGTGGTTCGGGGAAGCCGGCGGTCCACATGGTGGCGACCTCGAGGACGTCGATCAGGTCGCGGAACTCGCTCGGCCGCGGGGTGCGGAAGGGATCGTCGTCGCGGTAGAGATCCAGGCTGGGCACCTTGGTGAGGAGCACGCCGGGATCGAGTTCGGGATAGGGCTGCCCCGAGAACACCTCGACGGTGTGCCCCTGCGCGACGAGTTCGCGACTGAGATGGCGGACGTAGACGCCCTGGCCCCCGCAATGCGGCTTGCTCCGATACGACAACAGAGCTACGCGCACATTCCACCTCGGATCGCTCGGAGGGACAGGGTCGCTCGGACAAGTGTCCACAAGTTACGTAGAACACACACTAGAACACGTATCGGGCGCTCACGCCAACGGACACTCCCGTTCCCCGGCGGACGATACGGGGCCGGAACAGGAGGACCGGAAGACAACGGATCCGGGACGCGACGAAGCCCCGGTATCCATCGATACCGGGGCTTCGCCTGGAGCGACCCTGACGGGACTCGAACCCGCGACCTCCGCCGTGACAGGGCGGCGCGCTAACCAACTGCGCCACAGGGCCATGAGAAACTTTGGAGTTTCCACAGTAGGACCCACCCGAAGGTGGGCCGTCTATATTCAATTCATGGCTGCTTGCCGGGCAACCGTGGTGGCCAGGGCCGGGATCGAACCGGCGACCTTCCGCTTTTCAGGCGGACGCTCGTACCAACTGAGCTACCTGGCCGGACGGCACCCGAACCGAATGCCGATCGTTCTGGAAGCGACCCTGACGGGACTCGAACCCGCGACCTCCGCCGTGACAGGGCGGCGCGCTAACCAACTGCGCCACAGGGCCATGCATATTCACTTCTCGTACCAAGGTACTGCACGCTTCGACCGGGTCGAAACGTACCCCCTACGGGATTCGAACCCGCGCTACCGCCTTGAAAGGGCGGCGTCCTAGGCCGCTAGACGAAGGGGGCCCGATCGGATTCCTCCGAACCGCACCCTCAACGGGTTTGGCGTTCCGTTGGGAGCTTGCACAGCTTATGCCACGGCATTCCTGAATCACAAATCAGCAGCTCAGGGCATCGATCCGGCCTCCGGAGAGATCTCCGGCCAGCCGTGTTCACGCCATTTCGCCAGCCACTCCTCCGACGCCATCGCCTCGAGCGGGACCTCGAGGCACGCCTCGAAGCGGGCCCGCACGTCGACCACGGGCGAGGTGAGGTCGACGAGGTACCGCTGGCCGGCGAGCGAGGAGGCCACCGCCTCGACGAAACGGCGGAGGTCGACGCCCGGCTTGAACAAGCCCTGCTCCTGCGCCTGCACCGCGAGCTGGTAGCCCGCCCGGCCCCACACGGTGCTGCCGCGCAACCGGGCCTCACCGATGAACTCCGGCTCGGTGACCAGGCGGAACTCCGCCGCGATGATCACATCGTCGTGCAGGGCGGCGCCGAGGTCACCGACCATGCCGCGCAGACGCTGGAAGGGATCGAGTCCCGGTGCGTCCATCCACTTGTCGACGATCGCGCGGTAGTGCTCGATGCCCTCGTCGAGCACCGCCCTGGCGAGATCCTCCTTGGACGCGAAGTGGAAGTACATCGCGCCCTTGGTCGCGTTGGACTGCTCCAGGATCGCGTTGATCGACGCCGCGGCGAATCCTCGCTTCGCGAACTCCGCGGCGGCCGACCGGACGATTGCTGCTCGGGTACGACGCGCACGTTCCTGTTGACGAGCCATGGGGAAATACAGCCTTCCATGTTCGGTGATCCCCCACGAACGACAACTCTAGTCTGCGCCCGTTCCCCCGCATGCAGGTAGCGGTCCGGTCTCCGTTCCGCGGCCCATCGGACGTCCCGTGCCACTCCGTGGCACAGCGGCCTTGACGCGTGCAGCTCGGCTACCCACGGAACACACCGAATGGTATGATTCGGGCGGCTCGGGTGCGAAGCAGGGGGTGGGCACCCGAGCCACACACGTCTTCCGGGCCGGTCGGCCCGACCTCACATGCGACGGTCCGGAACGCGCGACGCGCAGGCTGCACCGACCCGGCCGTGTCGTCTACGATCACATCGCGGACTGTGGTTACACTGTGCGCCCACGCCCCTATAGCTCAGTTGGTAGAGCTACGGACTTTTAATCCGCAGGTCGCAGGTTCGAGCCCTGCTGGGGGCACGTACGGAGAACGCCGGCGTCGATGCGACGCCGGCGTTCCTCGTCTCCGGGTTCCTATCCCTTCGCGCTGTGCGAACCGGGCGGAACGTCCCCGCCCTCACGGCCGAGTTCGCGTTCCGCCTCGCGCCGCGCTTCGAGCCGTTGCTCCTCGAGCCGGCGCTGTTCGAGACTCTCCCGGGCCTGTGTCAGATCCCGGCCGCGCTTGCGGTAGCGGTACAACCCCACGACGAACACCACCGCGAGGACGGCGCCGACGATCGCGCCGACCAGCGAGGCACCCCGGAAACCGGGGGCGTCGACGTCGAGGATCCGCTCCCCCGCGTGCGCGGCGTTCCCGTTGCCGAGCACGATGCTGAGCGTCATGAGGTTCGGCAGGACCACGAGCAGCGCGAGGGCCGCCATGCCGATCTGCAGGACCCGGTGGTACTTCCAGCTGCGGACCTGCCAGATCCACGCGAGCAGCGCGAGCGGGATCGCGGTGCACAGGATGCCGAACAGCAGACCCCACAGCACTCCGCGCACGAAACCGCCGTCAGCGAGTCCGGCGACACGCTGCGCCCACCAGCGGGGCACGAAGGCCGCGAGCACGTAGTACGCGACGACGAGCACCACGATCGTCGCGACGACGGCGATCGTCTTCTTCGCCCAGGGCGGCAGACCCTGCCGCGCCTGCCCTTCGCCGGCCCCCACGTCCGTCATCCCGCACCTCTCCACGTACCGACAGCAGCCGTACGGATCTCAGCCTACGGTTCACCGATTCGGCAGGAGCGGATTCGGTCTCGGCATTTTCACCCGGTGCGCGAGCGCGACTTTGTATACGGTGACCCCTCAGGAGCCGACAGTCCGTTCGCAGACCTGGGGAGGAACATGCGCAGTTTCGTCGATCTGGGACTGTTCCTGGCGGCCGTGGCGCTGGGCATCGGTTCGGTTCTGCCGGTGGTCGGCGGCATCCGCCCCACGGAGATCCCGCTGACGGCGCTGCGCGACGGTTTCCCCGACGGCGACCTGGCGAGCATCGCGACCTCCGATCTGCCGCTCCACCAGTCGCTGGCGGTGCCGCTCGTCGTCGCCGCGGTCCTGCTGCTCGTGGCGGCCCTGTTCGACTCCGTCCCCACCGGCTGGGCGGGCACCCTGGTCGGACTCGCGACCGCAGCGGTGTTCTGGACGCGGCTGTTCCAGGCGCACGGCGAGTACGTACAACTCAACCGCAGCACGACCCTGACGAACCAGAACGGGACCGTCCTGTTGCTCAGCGGCACGATCGTCGCGTTGCTGTGCTGTCTCGTGGCGTTGCGCCGGTCGCCGGGCACCCGCGCCACGCTGGACTGAAAGCGCACCCTCCGGCAGCCCGGTTGTCGCTACTCTCGGCGCATCGGGCGACCGCACCGGATGCCCCCGAAGCCAAGGCAGGAACGATGGCAAGCCTCGACGAACTCATGTCCCGCATCCCCGTCGACCAGGTCGCTCAGCGCCTCGGCGTCGACACCCCGACTGCGGAGACCGCCATCCGCGCGGCGCTTCCCACCCTGGTCGGTGGCCTCGACGCCAACGCGCAGCACCCCGAGGGCGCCGCGTCGCTGCTCTCGGCCCTGGACAAGCACTCCGGGTCCCCGCTGGCCGAGGGCGGGGTGGACGTCGACGCGATCGACACCGAGGACGGCGACCGGATCGTCTCCAACGTCTTCGGGGACAAGAAGGACCAGGTGATCAGCACCCTCGGTTCCGTCAACGGGGCCGGCGGCAACGACCTGATCGCCAAGGTGCTCCCGATCATCGCGCCGGTCGTGCTGTCCTATCTCGCCAAGCAGATCGGTGGTGGTGCGTCGCCGAGCGCCTCCGGCGCCTCCCAGGGCGGTCTCGGCGACCTTCTCGGCGGGCTGCTGAAGCAGGCGGGAGGCAACAGCGGCGGGGCGGGCGGCATCGGCGACCTGCTCGGAAGCGTGCTCGGCGGCAACTCCGGCGGCGGCCTCGGTGGCCTGCTCGGCGGACTGCTCGGGGGCGGCAAGCGCTGAGACGGCCCACGGGTGTCCCCACCCGGGAGCTGCGGCGCGGATCGGGACCGTGCTGCCGACCTCCCGGGTGGACCTGTACGGTGGTGCGGACGAATGTGAGGGCGGCCACTGTCCGGGGGGTTCAGTACATCTTCAGTACATCGCCGAACCGCCCGGACCAGGACCCGATCCGTACATCCGTAGCCTGGCAGAGCAGATGCGACACGACGTGAGGGGTATCAGAGGATGACGCGAGTTCTGACGCAGCTGGAGTTGCTGCGCGAACTGGAACCCGTGGCCGAGGAGAACGTCAACCGCCACCTCTCGATGGCGAAGGACTGGCACCCCCACGACTACGTGCCGTGGGACGAGGGACGGAACTTCGCCGCGCTGGGTGGCGTGGACTGGGAGCCCGAGCAGTCACGGCTCGACGAGGTCGCCAAGGCCGCGATGATCACCAATCTCCTCACCGAGGACAACCTGCCGTCCTACCACCGCGAGATCGCGGAGAGCTTCTCCCGCGACGGCGCGTGGGGCACCTGGGTGGGCCGGTGGACCGCCGAGGAGAACCGTCACGGCATCGTCATGCGCGATTACCTGGTGGTCACCCGCGGCGTGGATCCGGTCGCGCTGGAGAACGCCCGTATGGAACACATGACCAATGGCTTCGCGTCGCCGAACTCCACCGGCATGCTCCACTCCGTCGCCTACGTGACCTTCCAGGAGCTCGCGACCCGCGTGTCGCACCGGAACACCGGCCGGGCCTGCAACGACCCGATCGCCGACAAGATGCTGCAGCGCATCGCGGCCGACGAGAACCTGCACATGATCTTCTACCGCAACATCTGCGAGGCGGCGCTCGAACTGGCGCCCGCGCAGACGCTCGCGGCGATCGTGGAGGTTCTGAAGAACTTCCAGATGCCCGGCGCCGGGATGCCCAACTTCCGCCGCAACGGTGTGCTCATGGCCAAGCACGGCATCTACGACCTGCGTCAGCATCTCGACGACGTGGTCATGCCGGTGCTGCGCAAGTGGAAGGTCTTCGAGCGCGATCTCGGCAGCGACGCCCAGCAGAGCCTCGAGGAGCTCGGTGTCTTCCTCGAGGACCTCGGCCGGCAGGCCGAGAAGTTCGAGGGGATGCGCGACCGCATGCTCGCTCGTGAGGCCGCCAAGCGCGAGAAGGTCGGCGCGGACGCCTGAGTCCCGATCGGCGCCGGGGCCTGAGTCCGATATCACGCCCCGCGGTCGGGATTCGGGCCCGACCTGCCACAACGGTTATCCTGTGCCCGGTACCGGTTTCGGTGCCGGGCACGGCCGTTCCTGCGGCGAACCGCATTCGGGCCCCTCGATTCGACTGCCGCACAACCGATTTCTTCGTCACAACGTTTGCCAGAGGTACTCATGTCTTCGCTCCGCATCGGCTCGCTCGAACTGAACAGCCCGGTGGTGCTGGCGCCGATGGCCGGAGTGACGAACGTCGCATTCCGCACGCTGTGCCGCGAGCTCGAACTCGAGCGGGCCGGCAGCACCTCGGGGCTGTACGTGTGCGAGATGGTCACCGCCCGCGCTCTCGTCGAGCGGCACCCGGTCACCATGCACATGACGACCTTCGGTCCGACGGAGACGCCTCGGTCGCTGCAGCTGTACACCGTGGACCCGGACACCACCTACGCGGCGGCGAAGATGATCGTCGACGAGGATCTCGCCGACCACATCGACATGAACTTCGGCTGCCCGGTGCCGAAGGTGACCAGGAAGGGCGGCGGTTCGGCCCTGCCCTACAAGCGCCGGTTGTTCGGGCAGATCGTGGCGGCGGCGGTGCGCGCCACCGAGGGCACCGACATCCCGGTCACCGTCAAGTTCCGCATCGGGATCGACGACGAGCACCACACCCACCTCGACGCCGGCCGGATCGCGGCCGCCGAGGGTGCCGCGGCCGTGGCCCTGCACGCCCGGACCGCCGCGCAGCGGTATTCGGGTGAGGCGGACTGGAACGAGATCGCGCGGCTGAAAGAGCACGTCACGGACGTCCCGGTGCTCGGTAACGGCGACATCTTCGACGCTTCGGACGCCGAGCGCATGATGACGCAGACCGGATGTGACGGCGTCGTCGTGGGTCGCGGCTGCCTCGGCCGTCCCTGGCTCTTCGCCGAGCTCAGCGCCGCCCTCAACGGCCGTCCGATCCCGACCCCGCCGAATCTCGGTGAAGTGGCGCAGATCATGCGGCGGCACGCCGAGCTGCTCGCCGACCACCACGGCGAGGACCGTGGTCTGCGCGACATGCGCAAGCACATCGCGTGGTACCTGCGCGGCTTCCCGGCCGGTTCCGAGATCCGCAACGGCCTGGCGCGGGTGTCGACGCTCGCCGAGCTCGACGACCTGCTGGGCAAGCTCGACCACGACGTGCCGTTCCCGGCCGACGCCGAGGGCCCGCGGGGACGTCAGGGTTCCCCGAGCAGCGTCGCTCTTCCGGACGGCTGGCTCGACGACCCCGAGGACACCTGCGTCCCGGTGGGCGCCGACATCATGCATTCGGGCGGCTGAGGTCGGGCATGATCGACCGGCGCGGCGGCGCGCCGGAGTGTGAGCCACGCCCGTCGTGTAGCCGTCACACGTAACAGACGATCAGTATCATTACGGAGTCGTCACGACGGCTGCCTGCGAGCGGTGCCGTGTGCGACGGGCACGAACGAGTGCGGGAAGACCCGCAGCACGTACGAATGCGGGCAGACCCGCAGAGAGGTTGGTATCGGTGGACGAGGAGCACGACAAAGGGTCCCCGGACCCTCGCGCTCCTTGGGAACGTCCGATAGCCGACCCGACCTACCGGGACTCCCGGTCCAACCGCTCCCACCGGCCAGGTGGTGCGCATCGATCCGCCGACGACGGCCTCGGGTCGCAGCGGTCGGAGAGTGCGCGCAGCCGGCGGGCGGCCGACGCGGACGATCCGGAGCAGCTCACCGTCGCGGAGCTGTTGAACAAGATGGGCCGGCGGTCGGACGCCCTGTCCCCCGAGCCGCCTGAGGCTCCCGCCGAGCCGCCGCGGACCGCGACCTCCGGGTTGCCCCCGGTACGCCCGCGGACCCCGGCTCCCCAACCTCCGACCACCCAACCTCCGACCACACAGTCACCGGCCCCACAGCCTCCCGCTGCGGCGCAGTCACCGGTGGTACCGCCCGGAACCTCGGCACCACCCGGACCCGCGGCACCGCAGCATCCGGCGGCGCCGGTTCCGCCGCGGATCCAGACCCCTCCGCGGCCTCCTGCTGCGCCCCCGTCGCAGGCTTCCGTCCCGGTTCCCCCGCCGGGCCCGCAGCCCACGCGTGTACCGCAGGCTTCACAGCCTCCGCAGGTGCCGTCCGCTCCCCCGGTTCCGCCGCCGGTCGCCCCGCCCCGCGCCGCGATCCCGTCGGACGACAGTCCCACGGTGAAGATCGACCCCGCTGCGGCGATCGACCCCGCTGCAGCGATCGACCCTGCTGCAGCGATCGACCCTGTTGCAGCGATCGACTCAGCCGAAGCCGTACCCGCCGCGGCCGTTCCCGCGCCCGACGAGGATCCGGCACCGGCCGCCGACTCCGGAACGACCGCACACCGTGCCGCGCGTCCCCGGCCGGTGGGCCGCAGCGACGTCAGCCGTCTCGCCCAGAGCAAGCAGCGCAAGCAACGCCGGTGGCGCACGGCGGCGCGGGCCGCCGTCGCGTTCGTGTCGGTCGTGGCCCTCGTCGGCACCGGGTCGGTGTGGAGTTACGTGCGGTCCACCGAGGCCGGTCTGTCCCAGATCGCCGCCCTGGACACCGACTCGAGCGACATCGTCGACCCCATCGGGCAGACCGGTGACGAGACCTATCTGATCGTCGGCACCGACACCCGCGCAGGCGCCAGCGGTGAGATGGGTGCCGGTACCGTCGAGGACGCCGAGGGCGCCCGCGCCGACACCGTGATCCTCGTGAACATCCCGGCCGACCGCAGCCGCGTGGTCGCGGTCTCGTTCCCCCGCGACCTCGACGTCGAACGTCCGGTCTGCCGCGAGTGGGACAGCAACACCGGCGAGTACGGCAGCGAACTGTATCCCGCCGCCGACGGCGACAAGCTCAACGCCACCTACGCGCTGGGCGGACCGAAGTGCCTGGTCAAGGTGATCCAGAAGATGTCCGGCCTGAAGATCGGGCACTTCGTGGGAATCGACTTCGCCGGCTTCGAATCGATGGTCGACGAGATCGGCGGTGTCGAGGTGTGCACCCCGATCCCGCTCATCGACAACGAGCTCGGCACCGTCATCGAGACCCCCGGCCGGCACACCCTCGGCGGTCGCGACGCCCTGAACTACGTGCGCGCCCGCAAGATCGACTCGGAGGGCAACAGCGACTACGGGCGCATCACCCGCCAGCAGAAGTTCCTCTCCTCGCTGCTGCGGTCGACCTTGTCGAACAAGGTGCTGCTCGACCCCGGCAAGCTCAACGGCCTCGTCGGTGCTTTCACCCGCGCGACCTTCGTCGAGAACGTCAACGCCGAGTCGCTCGTGAAGCTGGCCCGGTCGATGCAGAACGTCGACGCCGGCGCGGTGTCGTTCCTGACCGTCCCCACGGCCGGCACCAACGACTGGGGCAACGAGATCCCCCGCCTCGACGACATCGAGGCGATCTTCACCGCCATCATCGACGACCTGCCGCTGCCCGGTGAGAAGCGGGAAGTGGACGACGACGCGGCCACGTCGGCGGCCCCCGCCGAACCGCTTCCGCCGCAGGTCGCCGTCGACCCGTCGATCATCCCGGTGCAGGTCTCGAACGCCTCCGGTGTCTCCGGTCTCGCGGCGCAGACCGCGGAGACCGTCGCGGCCTACGGCTTCCCCGTCTACTCGGTGGGCAACTACGCGTCGGGAACCAGCACCAGGACGGTGATCCGGTTCGCCGCGGGCAACGAGGTCGAGGCCGCGACGGTCGCCTCCGCCTTCCCCGGCGCGGTCCTGCAGGAGGCTCCGGCCTCCGCGCAGCTGGGCAGCATCATCGAGATCGTGCTCGGCACCAGCTTCGACGGCACCGTCGTCCCTCCCGCCGAGGCCGGCACGCAGCTCGGGCCGCTGGAGATCCAGTCGCAGACCGACTCGGCCGTGGAGCTGCCCGCGGACCTCGCGATCACCAACGCCGCCGACGATCTCTGCACGTAGCGGGGTGGTCGGGCGATCCGCCGAGGCCGCCTCGTGTTCATCTCCGGTTCATCCGATGCTCGCTGACCGGACCCGTCCGGGTCGTAGGCTGTGCCATTATGCGCGTCGCCTACAACGAACAGATGGTCGAGCTCGGGAATCTCCTCGGTGAGATGGCCGGGCTCGCCGGAACCGCGATGGAGCGGTCCACCCGAGCCCTTCTCGAAGCCGATCTCGCCGTCGCCGAGCAGGTGATCGACGAGCACGAGAAGATCACCACCCTCGGCGCGACCTGTGAGGAGAAGGCGTTCCAGCTGCTCGCCCTGCAAGGGCCGGTCGCCGGCGACCTGCGGGCGGTGGTCAGCGGCATCCAGATCGTCGCCGACATCGACCGCATGGGCGCCCTGGCCCTGCACATCGCGAAGGCCACCCGCCGCCGCCATCCCCAGCACGTCCTGCCGGACGAGGTGAAGGGTTACTTCGCGGAGATGGGACGGATCGCCGTGGCCCTCGGCGCCGCGACCCGCG
The DNA here is from genome assembly GCF_025837095.1 of Rhodococcus sp. Z13. Taxonomy (NCBI): domain Bacteria; kingdom Bacillati; phylum Actinomycetota; class Actinomycetes; order Mycobacteriales; family Nocardiaceae; genus Rhodococcus; species Rhodococcus sacchari. Next base: position 706,898 of record NZ_CP107551.1, on the reverse strand, counting down.
AGATCCTCGAGACGCGCGATCCGGCGCGGGCCGCCCGCCTCCACCACGAGGACGAGGCGATGGACGATCTGCACCGGCATCTGTTCACCGTGCTCATGGACCGGGAGTGGGAGCACGGTGTCGCCGCGGCCGTCGACGTCACCCTGCTCGGCCGCTACTACGAGCGGTTCGCCGACCACGCCGTGGAGGTGGGCCGCCGGGTCATCTTCCTGGTCACCGGCAAGCTGCCCACCGAGGAGGAGATCCACCGCCTCGGCGAGAAGGCCGACCGTCTCGCGGTATATCCCGAGAACTCCTGATCCCCTGCTGCGAAAGGGCCCCGGCCGGACGAGTTCCGGTCGGGGCCCTTTCGCAGGAGTGGTGGTCGCGTGGCCTATCCGAAGCGGCCCGAGATGTAGTCCTCGGTGGCCTTCTTGCTCGGGTTCGAGAAGATCTTCTCGGTGTCGTCGATCTCCACGAGGCCGCCCGGGCGACCGGTGGCCTCGAGGTTGAAGAACGCCGTCTGGTCGCTGACACGCGCGGCCTGCTGCATGTTGTGCGTGACGATGACGATCGTGAAGTCCTTCTTCAGCTCCCCGATCAGATCCTCGATGGCCAGCGTCGAGATCGGGTCGAGAGCCGAGCAGGGCTCGTCCATGAGCAGCACGTCGGGCTGGACCGCGATGGCTCGGGCGATGCACAGACGCTGCTGCTGTCCCCCGGACAGGCCACCACCGGGCTTGTCGAGACGGTCTTTGACCTCGTTCCACAGGTTGGCGCCGCGCAGCGACTTCTCGGCGACCTCGTCGAGGGTCTTCCGGTCGCGGACCCCCTGGAGCTTGAGGCCGGCGACGACGTTGTCGCGGATGGACATCGTGGGGAACGGGTTGGGGCGCTGGAAGACCATGCCGATCGTCTTGCGTACACCCACCGGGTCGACGTTCGAGCCGTAGATGTCCTCGCCGTCGAGGAGGATCGAACCCTCGACGCGGGCGCCGGGCGTCACCTCGTGCATGCGGTTGATGGACCGCAGCACAGTGGACTTGCCGCAGCCGGACGGGCCGATGAACGCGGTGACGCTGCGCGGCGGCACGGACAGCGTCACGTCGGCCACGGCGTGGAACTTCCCGTAGTAGATGTTGACGTCCTTGAGATCCAGGCGCTTGGCCATGAACCGGCTCCCTACTGGTGTATCGGGGGTGAGAAGAGGTCTGAAAGGGTTACTTCCGGGAACCGACCTGCGAGTACCGGCTGATCAGCTTCGCGGCGATGTTGAGGACCGCGATGACGAGGATCAGGGTGAGCGCGGCACCCCAGATGCGCTGGGAACCGGCGGCGGTCGGGTTGTTCATCTCGGCGACCATGACACCCGGGAGGGTGCCCTGCTCACCGCCGAACAGGTCGAAATTGATGAAGGGGGCGTAGCCCACGAGGATCAGCAGCGGCGCGGTCTCACCCATGACGCGGGCCAGGGCCAGCATGATGCCGGTGACGATGCCGGCGAGCGAGGTGGGCAGCACGATCCGGGCGATGGTCTTCCACTTCGGCACGCCGAGGGCGTAGGACGCCTCGCGCAGATCCTGCGGCACGATCCGCAGCATCTCTTCCGTGCTGCGCACCACGACCGGCACCATCAGCAGCACCAGGGCGAGGGCCACCGCGAAACCCGACTTGGGCATGCCAAAGGTCGACACCCACAGGGCGTAGACGAACAGCGCCGCGACGATCGAAGGGACACCGCTGAGGATGTCGACCATGAACGTGGTGATCCGCCCCAGCTTCGACCCGCCCGCGTACTCGACGAGGTAGATCGCGACGAACACACCGAGCGGGATCGAGATGACCGCGCAGACCAGTCCCTGCAGCAGGGTGCCGACCAGCGCGTGGTAGATGCCACCGCCCGTCGAGGAGGCCGTCAGGCCGCTGAGCGAGTGCGTGAACCAGGTCGCCGACAACAGCGCCGGCAGGCCCTTCGCGATCACGGTGATCAGCACCCAGGCCAGCGGCACGAGCGCGACGAGGACCGACAGGGTCACCAGCACGGTGGCGGCGACGTCCTTGATCCGGCGGCGGCCGCCGACCTTCTGGAAGGTGGGGGTCTTGACCGGAGAGACGAGCGTGGTGGTCGACACGGGGTCAGTCCTTCTTTCCTGCGACGATCATGCGCGCGGCGGCGTTGACCACGAAGGTGAGCACGAACAGTACGAGACCGGCGGCGATGTAGGCGCCGGCCTGGATGTCGTTGTTGAACTCGGCATAGCCGAGGGCGATCTTGGAGGCGATGGTCGCGCCGCCGTCGAACAGCGACCACGAGAACGGCTGCGAGGTGGTGCGCAGGATGAGGTAGAGCGCCATGGTCTCGCCGAGCGCGCGGCCGAGACCGAGCATCGACCCGCTGATGTAGCCGGACTTGCCGAACGGGATGACGGCGGTGCGCACCACTTCCCAGCGGGTGGCGCCGAGCGCGAGGGCGGCCTCGACGTGGGAGACGGGAGTCTGCACGAACACCTCGCGGCTGACCGCGGCGATCGTCGGCAGGATCATCACGGCCAGGACGATGCCCGCGGTGAAGATCGTGCCGCCACCCATGATGGAGCCGCTTCCGGTCGCGAACAGCGGGAACCAGCCGAGGTTGGTGTTGAGCCATTCCGCGACGGGACGCAGGAAGGGTGCGAGGACGAGCATGCCCCACAGGCCGTAGACGATGGACGGGACCGCGGCGAGCAGGTCGATCACGTACGCGAGCGGTTTCCGGACGCGATCCGGGCAGTACATCGTCAGGAAGATCGCGATGCCGAGGGCGACGGGCATCGCCAGGGCCAGCGCGAAGAGCGAGACGAGGACCGTCACCTGGAACAGGTCGAGGACACCGAACGCCATGTCGGCGACGTCCTGGGTGATCCATTCGCGGCTGGTGAGGAAGTTGACCTGGTTGCGTTCCAGGGCGGGCACGGCGCGCCACACCAGGAAGACGGCGATGGCGCCGATGATCACGGAGATCAGGACGGCCGAGCCGGTGGCCAGTGAACCGAAGATCCTGTCGCCCGGGCGCACGACCGTCTTGCGGGTGCGTTCCGGTGAGGGTGGGGTACCGATCGTGTCCTCCGTGCTGCCGGTGGGGCCGCCCGTTCCCGAGCGGGTCGGTTCGTCGGTCGAGAGAGGAACCGACGTGACAGGCGCGTCACTCATGTGCGCTCTCAATCCTTCTCAGCGTATTCGGCAGCGACGGTCGGGTCGATGATCGGTTGGTCACTCTGCAGTGATCGCGTCGATCGACTCGGTGAGCCGGGTCTTGAAGGTCTCCGGCAGCGGGACGTAGCCCTGCTCGGCGAGCCCGTCCTGGCCTTCGGTCGCGGCGGAGATCAGGAAGGACTTCACGGCGGCAGCGGTGTCGGCGTCGTATCCGGCGGAGCAGACGATCTCGTAGGTGGCGAGCACCAGCGGGTAGGCGCCCTCCTCGGAGCTGCCGAAGATCGACGACAGGTCCAGAGTCAGGTCGCCCTCGGAGGCCGGGACGAACTCGGCGCCCTCGATCGCCTTGCCGGCGGTCTCCTCGGTCAGCTCGACGGGGCCGGAGCCGTTGTCGATCCGCGCGACGGACAGACCGTTCTGGTCGGCGAAGGACTTCTCGACGTAGGTGATGGAGTTCGGTGAACCGGCCACGGCCTGGGCGACACCGGCCGAGCCCTTCGCGCCCTCTCCGACCCCGCCGGTGAAGTCGGATCCGGCACCGCTGGTCCAGGCGCCGTTCGACGCGGTCTCGAGGTACTGCTGGAAGTTGTCGGTGGTGCCCGACGAGTCGGACCGCACGATCGGGGTGATGCCGGCGTCCGGCAGCTCGATCCCCTCGTTGAGGGCGGCGATGGCCGGGTCGTTCCACTTCGTGATCGAGCCGTTGAAGATCTTCGCTGTGGTCTCGGCGTCGAGCACGAGGTCGTCGACACCGTCGATGTTGTAGGCCAGGGCGACCGGGCCGAAGACCAGCGGCAGGTTCCAGGCGGGGTTGCCTGCGCAGCGCTCGGCGGCCTGCGCGGCCTGCTCCCCCGTGATCGCGGAGTCGGAACCGGCGAAGTCGATCTGCTTCGCGGCGAACTGGGTGCGGCCGTCGCCGGAACCGGTGGGGTTGTACGCGACGTTGACGTTCGCGCCCTTCTGATTGCACACCGCGATGTAGGTGGACACGAACTGGTCCATGGCGTTCTTCTGCGCCGAGGACCCCGCGGACGACAGGTTGGCCTTGCCGTCGCAGGTGGCGGCGGAGGCGGACGCGTCGACGTCCACGGAGCCGGAGTTGTCGTCGGTACCGCACGCGGCGAGGGTGAGGGCACCCGCGGCCACCGCACCGAGCAGAGCAACCTTGCGCTCGAGATTCACCTGTTCTCCTTCGGACGTCGCTCCACGACCGCGCCGATGGGCGCGGGCCGGGGCTGATCCCCGGCCCGAAGAAGAAGCTAGAAGCGTCCGGTGGCCAACCGGACGACCGAAGGTGAACGGAACGTGAACAGGACGGATACACCTGGCGATGGTGTGTCGACGATCACCCGGAACCGCTCGCGGAGCGAGCAGGACTATGTCCGCGCGTACGCGACGTCGACGTGGAACCGCTCGAAGCCGAGCTTGCCGTAGGTGTTCAGAGCGGCGGTGTTGTCGCCCTCGACGTACAGCAGCACCGTGGGCAGCCCGCGGTCGCGCAGGTGGTGCAGGCCGGCGAGGGTGAGCAGGCGCCCGAGTCCCCGGCCCTGCGCCTCCGGGTCGATGCCCACGACGTACACCTCGCCGAGCTCCGGGTCGGAGGCGGTGGCGGGGTGCACCTTGGTCCAGTGGAAGCCCAGCAGCCGGTCGGGGTCGGCGGGGTCGAACGCGAGGAACAGGCCCTCCGGGTCGAACCACGACTCGCGGCGGCGGTCCTCGACGTCGGAGGCGGTCCACCGGCCCTGCTCGGGATGCCAGGAGAAGGCGGCGGCGTTGACACGGAGCAGTTCGGCGTCGTCCTGCGGGCCGGCGTAGGTGCGCAGCAGCACCGAGTCCGGGACCTCGAGTGCGGGCAGGTCGGGTTCGGTGAGCGACCGGCGCATCTGCAGCAGCTCGCGCACCCCGGTCAGGCCGAGATGCCGTGCGACCGCCTGCGCGGCGGGCAGGTCGCCGTGCGCCCAGACCCGGGTGCCGTCGCCGCCCTCGTCGAGCGCCCGCGCCACGAGGTCCCGGCCGAGGCCGTGGCCGCGGCGCGGCGGGTCGACGACGACCTCGGCCATCGCGGGATGCCCGTCCTGCGCGGGCACGACGTTGGCATAGCCGGTGACGGTGCCGTCCTCGGCCACGGCGACGAGGTGCCGCGCGCCGAGATCGCGGGTGAGCGAGTGCACCGCCTGCTCGGAGATCGGCGCGGTGCCGTCGGTCTCCGTGGCGCGCGCCAGCAGGGCGCGCACGGCGTCGACGTGATCGGCGGAGGGACGGACGACGAAATCCGGGGAGAGGCTCATTCCACGAATTGTGCCCCGGAATCCCCCGGCTCGGCGTCGTCGAGGAAGGTGTCGTCGAGATCGATGTCGTCGGCGTCGGCGTCGGCGTCGGCGTCGGCCACGGTGCTGCCGCCCTTGCCGGCTCGGGTGGAGGGGCGGACCGCCTTGTAACCGACGTTGCGGACGGTGCCGATCAGCGCCTCGTGCTCGGGGCCGAGCTTGGCGCGCAGACGACGGACGTGCACGTCGACGGTGCGGGTGCCGCCGAAGAAGTCGTAGCCCCACACCTCCTGCAGCAGCTGGGCGCGGGTGAACACCCGGCCGGCGTGCTGCGCGAGGTACTTCAGGAGCTCGAATTCCTTGTAGGTCAGGTCGAGGGGGCGTCCCCGCAGTCGGGCGGTGTAGGTGCCCTCGTCGATGGTGAGTTCGCCGAGGGTGATCTTGCCGGTGTGCTCCGGCCCCACCGGACCGCCGGTCCGTCCGATCAGCAGTCGCAGACGCGCGTCGAGTTCGGCCGGTCCCGTCGTGGAGAGCAGAATGTCGTCGAGGCCCCATTCGGGGTTGACGGCGACCAGGCCACCTTCGGTGAGCACCGCGACCACAGGAATTGCCGAGCCCGTGCTTCCGAGCAACCGACACAGTCCCCGCGCTGCCGCGAGGTCGGATCGGGCATCGACGATGGCGATGTCCGCGGAACCCGCCTCCAGCAGGGAGGACACCTCTGTCGGGGCCGGCCTGACCGTGTGCGCGAGCAGTGCGAGCGACGGAAGGACGGCGTCCGGATTCGGGTCGGAGGTCAGAAGGAGCAGCTCCACTGGGCCTCCATTTCTTCGCGCGACCTGCGCGGATCGTGGTCGTCTACGTTGTGGTACACAGTAACGCTCCTTTTGTTACCGGCATGTAAGCAGAAGAATTCCCGGGTACGACGCCAGCAGCGTACGGCCACGGCACCCGTCCGCGCGCGTCCGACACAATGGGGGCGTGCGCAAACTCCTCTTCGGTCTCGTCGTCCTGCTCGGCCTCGCCGTCCTCGCCGACTGCGGGGCGGCGGCCTGGTCCGAGTACCGCGTCTCCCGCGCGCTGCGCGAGGGCGGGACGCTGGAGGCCGATCCGGCCGTGACGATCCACGGTTTCCCGTTCCTCCTCCAGGCCCGCAACGGCCACTACGAGAACGTCGAGATCGTGGCCGACAACTTCCACACCGAGCTGCTCGGGGACATCACGGTCGAGGCCAATCTCATCGGTGCGCACGCCGCGGCCGGCGACGTGCTCGACGGGTCGATCCGGTCCGTTCCCGTCGACCTGCTCTACGGCCGCATCCTGATCGACGCGACCGAACTCGGACAGCTCTACGGCATCCCTGACCTGCAGGTTTCCGCCCCGCCCGAGAACAAGTCCGACGGCACGGGCGGCTCCGGCGGGTCCGGCCCGACCACCGCCGGCGGCGTCGTCCTCACCGGCACGGTGCCCATCGGACCGGAGGAGGCGACGGTCAGCGTCCAGGCCGATCTGATCCTCGACGGCGACCGCGTCCACATCGTCGCGTCGGATCTGTACTTCGGGCCCGAGGGCCGTGCCGACTTCACGGTCCCGGAGATCCTGAAGCCCACCGTGCTCGGTCTGTTCACCACCACGATCGAGCCGCAGAATCTGCCCTTCGGGGTCCGGCCCACGTCGGTCGAGGCGCGCGGGTCGCGCATCGTCGTCGAGGGCGAGGTCCACGACACCGTCATCGATCTGCAGGAGGTGCAGACGCCGGCATGATCGCACTCGTCGTTCTTCTCGTCGTGATTGTCGCCACACTCGGCGCCGGGATGCTCCTGCGCGTCCGGTCGGGCACCTTCCGCGCCGTCGACGCCGGCGCCGCGGCCCCCGAACTCGATCCGGTGCTCGCCGCGGTCGGGGTCGGGGTCGGCGTACCGGTGGTCCTGCACTTCTCCGCGTCCTGGTGCGGACCCTGCGCGGCGGTGCGCCGCGTGGTCACGCAGGTACTCGACACCGCACCGGGCAGCGCCCGCGACGTCGAACTGGATCTCGACGAGAACCCGCTGCCGGCAAGGAAACTCGGTGTGCTGTCGCTGCCCACGACGTTCGTCTTCGACGGAGCGGGCCGGGAGCGGTTCCGCGCGTCGGGTGTGCCGACCGCGGAGGACCTGCGCACGGCCCTCGCCTCCCTGTGATCCCCGGGGGTTCTCTCCTGCGGCAAGTCGGCTAAACTGCCACACGTGCAGAACCGCCACGAGCTGATGCTCACCCGACGCCGCGCAGTCGATCTGTGCCGCCTCGGTGGCTGTTGTTGTCCCTGCTGTTGACCGTTCCGGCGACCTTTCCGTAGCGGCGGCCCGTACCGCCCCACACACGAATCGCCCGCGGTCCACCGTCGATCACCGCCCAGCGATATCGATTCCAGCAGGAGTTTCCCCATGTCCGGTACCACCTCCGGAACGCCCGTCCGACAGGTCGACGTTCGAGGTCCCCGTTTCGCAGCCTGGATCACCACCGGTGTCCTCGTCGTCGCCCTGGTCGCCGCTGCGTTCTCTCCCGTCGCGGCGGCCGTGATCCTGGCCGTCCAGACGATCGTGTTCGCGCTCGGAGCAGCGCTCGGGCCGCGCCGCAGCCCGTACGGTGCGCTCTTCGCCCGTCTCGTCGCTCCCCGCCTCGGTGCTCCGACCGAGACCGAGCCGGTGGAGCCGCTGCGGTTCGCGCAGCTGGTCGGATTCGTCTTCGCCGCCGTCGGAACCGTCGGGTTCCTCACCGGCGCGGTCGTTCTGGGGGCGGTCGCCGCAGGGTTCGCCCTGTTCGCGGCACTGCTCAACGCCGCTTTCGGTGTCTGCCTGGGCTGCCGTATCTACCCGCTGATCGCCCGAATGCGTCGCGTGGCCGCCTGACCGGCGGTCACCGACCGACATCCCGTACATCCTCACCGGCGCGGGGGATCCTCCGCGTGCCGGGACAGAAACTCGCAGATCCATCACCCGAAAGGAACATCCATGGCTCGCTCCGACGTCCTGGTCTCCGCCGACTGGGCCGAGCAGAACCTCGGCACCCCGAAGGTCGTCTTCGTCGAGGTCGACGAGGACACCAGCGCCTACGACGGTGGGCACATCGAGGGTGCCGTCAAGCTCGACTGGCGCAAGGACCTGCAGGACGGCGTCCGCCGCGACTTCCTGAACCGCGAGCAGTTCTCCGAGCTGCTCTCCCGCAAGGGCATCGCCAACGACGACACCGTCGTGCTCTACGGCGGTAACAACAACTGGTTCGCCGCCTACGCCTACTGGTACTTCAAGATCTACGGGCACAAGGACGTCAAGCTCATCGACGGTGGCCGCAAGAAGTGGGAGCTCGACGGCCGTCCGCTGTCGAAGGACGAGGTCACCCGCCCGGCCACCGAGTACAAGGCCGCCGAGCCCGACCACTCGATCCGCGCCTTCCGCGACGAGGTGATCGACTCGATCGGCACCAAGAACATCGTCGACGTGCGCTCGCCCGACGAGTTCTCCGGCAAGATCCTCGCCCCGGCCCACCTCCCGCAGGAGCAGGCCCAGCAGCGCGGCCACGTCCCCGGTGCCATCAACATCCCGTGGAGCACCACCGCCAACGAGGACGGCACCTTCAAGTCCGACGAGGAACTCGAGAAGCTGTACGCCGAGAAGGGCTTCGACGACAGCAAGGAGACCATCGCCTACTGCCGTATCGGCGAGCGCTCGAGCCACACCTGGTTCGTGCTGCAGGAGATCCTCGGCAAGAAGAACGTCAAGAACTACGACGGCAGCTGGGTCGAGTACGGCTCGCTCGTCGGCGCCCCGATCGAACTGGAGGTCAACTGATCATGTGCGGAGCCCCCGTCCAGACCCAGACCCTGCCCGCCGGCGTGGACACCGAGAAGGAGACGGTCATCACCGGCCGTGTCCTGAACGCCGACGGTGAGCCCGTGGGCGGCGCCTTCGTGCGTCTGCTCGACAGCACCGACGAGTTCACCGCCGAGGTCGTCGCCTCGGCGACCGGCGACTTCCGTTTCTTCGCCGCCCCCGGCGACTGGAAGGTCCGTGCGCTGTCGAGCTCCGGCAACGGCACCGCGACCGTGAGCCCGACGGCTCCCGGCGTGCACAACGTCGACGTGACGGTCGCCAAGTAGTCACACGGACGACCGACCGAAGGGCCCCGCTCCGGTGGAGCGGGGCCCTTCGTCGTGCGGTGGAAAGTACGCCGTCTAGAATGACCGCGTGGTCATCTTCTTCGAAATTCTCCTGGTCGTCGCGGCGGTGCTCATCACCTGGTTCGCGCTGTACACCATCTACCGCGTCGTCACCGACGGATCGTGACCGGCGCCGGATCGGACGGCGGCGCGCGACGTAGCGGCGACGAGGCCATCGCTCGGGCGGCCGAACGCGCACGCGTCACCGCAGAGCTCAACATCCCCGTTCTCGAGGGACTGCCGGGCGCCGAGGACACCGCGAACCTGCGGCTCGGTCCGGATCTGAACCCCGCCCTGCTCGCGGTCCTGCCGATGGTCGGCGTGTGGCGCGGCGAGGGCGAGGCCAACGATCCCGAGACCGGCGACTACCCGTTCGGTCAGCAGATCGTCGTCGCACACAACGGCGGGGAGTTCCTCACCTGGGAGGCCCGGTCGTGGCGTCTCGACGAGTCCGGGGCGTACGTCGCCGAGGACCGTCGTGAGAGCGGCTTCTGGCGGGTGTCCGGCAAGGGTGCTCCCGGCAGCGACGATCCCGAGACCCTGGAGCTGCTGCTGACGCACAGCTCCGGTGTGGTCGAGCTGTACTACGGCACCGCGCTGACGCAGTCCTCCTGGGAGGTCGCGACCGACGTCGTCATCCGTACCAAGTCCGGTGAGGTCGTCGGCGGCGCCAAGCGTCTCTACGGCATCGTGGACGGCGGCGATCTGGCCTACGTCGAGGAGCGGGTCACCGCCGACGGCGAGCTGAAGCCCCGAATGTCCGCGCGGCTGACGCGCTACGTCGGCTGACCGCGGCGGCTCCGCACTCCCTCCGCGAACACACCGCCGGGAACGCTTCCCCGAACGCGGACGACCCCCGAGCCGTGTCGCCGGGACGGATCGCTCCGTCGTACCGGTGATCCCGATCGGACGGATCGGGGACTCGGGGGCCGGGTGACTACCTGGGATTCGCCAGCCGCACGCGCGGTCGGTGAATTCCGTCGTCGGCGAGCAGCTAGCGGGTAGCCACCTCACGCGTCCGAATATCTACCACTTTCAGACCACCTCCTTCCTCGTGTACCAGCGAAACTACGCTCGGTTCACGAGGCGGGCAACGCATTTTTCTCGACGCGAACAACCCGGTCGGCTGCGGTGTCACAGGGCAGCCGGTGCGTGACGACCACGACACTGCGATCCGGGTCCACGAGACCGGCCTCCCGGTCGAGGAGCCGGCGCTGCAACTGCTCCGCCGCCTCGTCGTCGAGATGCTCGGTGGGTTCGTCGAGCAGCAGGATCTGTGCCGGCGACAGCAGCGCCCGGGCCAGCAGGATGCGTCTCCGCTGACCACCGGAGACCGTCCGGGCTCCCGCACCGAGCACGGTGTGGACGCCGTCCGGCAACCCGTCCACCCACTCCCCCAGCCCGACCGCGGCGAGGGCGGTGCGTGCCTCGTCCTCGTCGATGTCCCCCCGCGCGACCCGCAGGTTCTCGAGGATCGACGTGTCGAACAGGTGCGCGTCCTCGGCGAAGAAACCGATGCGGCGGCGCAGGGCGTCCGGATCCACGTCGACGAGGTCGGTGCCGTCGAGGGTGACCGCCCCGGCGCGGGGCGGGAGCAGTCCCGCCAGGGTCATCAGGGCGGTGGTCTTGCCGCTGCCGCTGCTCCCGACGATCGCGATCCGGCTGCCGGAGGGCACGTCGAGATCTAGCGGTGCGGTGACCGTCCCGTCCGGCCAGCCGCTGCACAACCCCACGGCCTGCAGCCGGCCCGGCCCGTCGGCCGGTGCGGTGCCGCGCGGCACCGGGCGATCCGCCCGGTCGAGCAGGTCCACGATCCGCCCGGCCGCCGAGCGGGCCCGGTTGAGGGTCTGGGCCGCAGCCGGGAGCACGGAGGTGGCCTCGAAGGCCGACAGCGGCAGCAGCACGAGCACACCCAGGGTGGTCGGGCTCATCGCGTCGGGGGCGGAGCCGAAGACGGTGATGCCGATCAGCAGCGACCCGAGGACGCTCGCCCCGACGGCGAGGGGTGCCGCGGCGTCGGCGAACGCCGAGGGAACCGCCGACCGGTCGGTGGCGCGGACCGACGCGACGTTCGAGGCGCGGGCCCGGCGTGCGAGCGGCGCCAGCCGTCCCGCGACCCGCAGTTCCGCCGCGTGGTCGAGGACGGTGACGGCGTCCTCGGTGAACCGGGTGCGTGCGGCGTCGGCGCGGGCGTCGGCGGTGGCGGCCGCCCGCGCGGACAGCCAGGGTGCCAGCACTCCCGCGACGAGCAGGGCGACGGCGAGCACCGCCCCGGCGGCGGGTGTGATGACCGCGAGGGTCACCACCGCCGCGACGGACAGCACCGCGGCCACGGCGATGGGCACGAGGGCGCGGACCACCACGTCCCCGAGCGCGTCGACGTCGGATCCGGTGCGGGCGAGCAGGTCGCCGCGGCCCAGTCCGGCCGCGGCGGCGGGATCGCCCTCGGCGAGTCGCCGGTAGAGGTTCGCGCGAGCCGAGGTGGTGCCGCGCAGCGCGGTCTCGTGGGTGGCCAGTCGCTCGAAGTAGCGGAACAGCCCGCGGGAGATGCCCAGGGCGCGCACGGCGACGACGGCGACGGTCAGGTCGAGCACCGGCGGCATCTCCCAGGCGCGGACGATCAGCCAGGCCGACAGGCCCGCCAGCAGCAGGGCGCTGCCGAGGGTCGCGACGCCGGCGGCGACGGCCGTCAGGACACGCCGGGATTCGAGTTCGAGCAGGGCCATGGCGCGACGCAGATCGTTCATCGGGACACCTCCTCGCCCGCCCGTGCGGCGTCCGCACGCTCGGAGTGGACGGTGACGATCTCGTCGGCGATCGAGAGCAGGGTGGGTCGGTGCGCGACCACCACCACGGTGCGACCGGCACGGGCGAGTTCGCGCAGGGTGGCGAGCACGGTGGCCTCGGAGTCGGGGTCGAGATGGGCGGTGGGCTCGTCGAGCAGCAGCACCGAGCGTGGCGACGCGAGAGTGCGGGTGAGGGCGAGCCGCTGACGCTGCCCGAGTGACAGTCCGGTTCCGCCCGTTCCGACGCGGGTGTCCCAGCCGTCCGGTAGCTCGGCCAGAACCGCGTCGAATCCCGTTGCGGCACAAACCTCGTCGAGAAGGTCCGAGTCGGGGTCGGCGCCGGTGAGCCGCAGGTTGTCGGCGAGGGTGCCGGGCAGCAGCACCGGTCGCTGCGGCAGCCACGCGACGCGGCTCCACCACGCCTCGTCGCCGTGGACGGGGGTGCCGTCGACGGTGACCGAGCCCTCCGCGAGGTCGGCGAGGCCGAGCACGGCGAGCAGGGTCGAGGACTTGCCGGCGCCGTTGGCGCCGGTGAGCGCGGTGATCCGGCCGGGCCGGCACACGGCGTCGAGCCGGTGCGGTGCGTGCCCGTCGCGACCGGCGACGGACACACCGGCGAGGACGATCTCGCAGGCCGTGGCGGGGCCGGCGGGCTGCGCTTCCGGGCCCGGGTCCGCCCGGTCGGCGGGCGGGACGGCGTCGAGCACGGCGAACGCCTTCTCGGCGGCGGCCATCCCGTCCTCGGCGGCGTGGAACCTGCTGCCCACGGTGCGCAGCGGCAGGTACGCCTCGGGGGCGAGGATCAGCGCGACGATCCCGGCCTCGAGCGGCATGGAACCGTTCACCAGCCGCATGCCGATGCTCACCGCGACCAACGCGACCGACAGGGTCGCCAGGAACTCCAGCACCGTCCCGGACAGGAAGGCGACGCGCAACGCGGACATCGTGGTCTTCCGGTGGTCGTCGCCGAGTTCGCGGACCCGGGCGGCCGGGCCCTTCTCCCTGCCGAGGGCGCGCAGCGTCGGCAGTCCGGCGAGCAGGTCGAGCAGTTGCGACGACAGGGTGGTCATCGCGCGCAGCGTGCGGTCGGCCTTCCCCTTGGTGAGCAGGCCGATGAGGATCATGAAGATCGGGATGAGCGGCAGGGTGACGACGACGATGATCGCCGACGTGAGGTCGTGCAGGGCGATGACGACGATCGTCACCGGGGTGAGGATCACGGCGAGGATCAGCGCCGGGATGTAGCCGGTGAGATAGTCCTTCAGCCCGTCGAGTCCGCGGGTGAGGACGACGGCGATCTCGTCGCGGCGTGGATCGAGTTCGCGGGGCGGGAGATCCGCGGCCGCGGTCAGCACGGCGTGTTCGAGTTCGGTGACGACGCGGGTCGCCGAGCGGTGCGCGAACCGCGACTGCAGCCACGTCACCGCGACCCGCACGGCGATCGCCCCGGCGAGCACCGCCAGATCGCGGGACCAGTCGCCGACGGACCGGGCGTCGGTGGTGATGACGCCCGCGAGCACCCGGCCGATCACCAGGGCGGTGACCACGACCATCACGACGTCGACCACCGAGGTGAGCACGGACAGCGCGAGATATCCGCGCGCCGAGGCGGAGCGGCGCCACAACCGCGGATCCACCGGCCCCCGCCGGCGCGCGGTGGCGCCGGCGGGGGTGACGGACGGATCGGCCGGGCGGGTGAGGGTCACTTCGAGCCGATCTTCAGCCCGATCGAGTGCGGGATGTGGTCGGTCGACAGACGCTGACGGAACACCCAGTAGGTCCAACCCTGGTAGGCCAGGACGACCGGCGTCATGAATGCGGCGGCCCACGTCATGACCTTCAGAGTGTAGGGGCTCGACGAGGCGTTCTCGATGGTCAGCGACCAGGACGGGTCGAGTGTCGAGGGCATGACGTTCGGGAAGAGCGACGCGAACAGCAGCACCGAGGTCGCGACGATCGCGACGGTGGTGAACACGAACGCCCAGCCCTCCCGTGCGGCGGCGGTCAGTGCGACCACCGCGAGCAGGGAGACTCCTGCCACGGCGACGAGCGCGATCGTCCAGCCCTTGCCGTAGGCGATCTGGGTCCACACCACGAACGCACCGGCGACGAGGACCGCCGGCACGGCCAGCTTCCGGGACAGAGCCACCGCGTCGGTGCGGACCGGCCCCTCGGTCTTCAGTGCGATGAAGACCGCACCGTGCAGGGCGAAGACGATCGCGGTGGTCGCGCCGCCGAGCAGGGCGTAGGGATTGAGCAGGTCGAAGAAGCCGCCGACGTACTGCTTGTCGGCGTCGATCGCGACGCCGCGCACGATGTTCGCGAAGGCGACACCCCACAGCACGGCGGGCACCCACGAGCCGAACATGATGCCCAGATCGCAGCGGCGACGCCAGGCCGGGTCGTCGATCTTGCCGCGCCATTCGATGGCGCACACCCGCACGATCAGGGCGAGCAGGATCAGCAACAGCGGCAGGTAGAAACCGGAGAACAGGGTGGCGTACCACTCGGGGAACGCGGCGAACAGGGCACCGCCGGCGGTGATGAGCCAGACCTCGTTGCCGTCCCAGACCGGGCCGATTGTGTTGAGCAGCACCCGGCGGCGGGTGTCCGCCTCCGGGCTGCTGCCCCGGCCGAGGACGGGGAAGTGCATGCCGACGCCGAAGTCGAAGCCTTCGAGGACGAAGTAGCCCGTGAACAGAACTGCGATGAGGATGAACCAGACTTCCTGGAGTCCCATGTCCGCACTCTCCTAGTACGCGAAGGACAGCTGCTTGGGCTGCGTGTCGTCGGTGTCGTCGTCGGTGCCCGGCGGCTGGGCGTCGTGCTCCTGCGGGCCTTCCATCGCGTACTTGCGGATGAGCCAGAACCACACCACGCCGAGCGCCGCGTAGACGAGGGTGAAGGCGATCAGCGAGGTGAGCACCGCTCCGGCCGCGTGGTCGGAGACACCCTGATCGACGGTCAGCCGGATCATGTCCACGCCGGTCGGATTCGGGTGCACCACCCAGGGCTGGCGGCCCATCTCGGTGAAGATCCAGCCGGCGCTGTTGGCGAGGAAGGGCGTGGGGATCGCGATGATCGACAGCCGCGAGAACCACTTCTGGTCGGGGACCCGGCCGCCGCGGGTGACCCACAGCCCGGCCAGGGCCAGTGCCGCGGATCCGGCGGCGAGGCCGATCATCGCGCGGAACGACCAGTAGGTGACGAACAGGTTGGGCTTGTAGTTGCCGGGGCCGAATTGCTCCTCGTACTGCGCCTGCAGGTCCTCGACACCTTCGAGGGTCACATCGGTGAATTCGCCCTGCGCGAGGAAGGGCAGCACGTAGGGCACGTCGAGGACGTGGATCACGCCGTCGCAGTCGTTGTGCGTACCGATGGTGAGGATCGAGAAGTTGGGATCCGTCTCGGTGTGGCACAGGGATTCGGCCGAGGCCATCTTCATCGGCTGCTGCTCGAACATGAGCTTGGCCTGGATGTCGCCAGTGACGAAGAGTCCGATGCCGGAGATGATCATGACCATCAGGCCGAGGCGGGTGGCGGGGCGGAACAGCCCGCGGGCGTCGTCCTCGAGTCGCTGGGCCTCACCGGGTTCGGTGGCGCGGATCGCGGCGGCGCGACGCATGTTGCGGACCATCCACCATCCACCGATGCCGGCGATGAACGTTGCGGCGGTGAGGAATCCGCCGGTGGCGGCGTGAGGGAACGCGGCCAGCGCGGTGTTGTTGGTGAGCAGTTCCCAGATGCTCGTCAGCTCGGCGCGTCCGGTCTCGGGGTTGTAGGTGGCCCCGACGGGATGCTGCATGAACGAGTTCGCCGCGATGATGAAGAAGGCGGAGGCGTTCACGCCGATCGCGACGAACCAGATCGTCGCGAGGTGAACGAGTTTCGGCAGGCGCGTCCAGCCGAAGATCCACAGGCCGAGGAAGGTCGACTCCATGAAGAAGGCGACGAGGCCTTCGAGTGCGAGGGTGCGCCGAAGACGTCCCCCACGAACCGGGAGTACTCGCTCCAGTTCATGCCGAACTGGAACTCCTGCACGATGCCGGTGGCGACACCGAGCGCGAAGTTGATGAGGAACATCTTCCCGAAGAACTTCGTGAGGCGGTACCAGTGGTCCTTGCCGGTGACCACCCACATCGTCTGCATGATCGCGACGAGCGGCGCGAGGCCGATCGTCAGCGGCACGAGGATGAAGTGATACACCGTCGTGATCCCGAACTGCCACCGGGACAGATCCAACACGTCCATTGCCACTCCGAGGTGAGGCCCCGAGTACAGAGGGAATCCGGAGCGCGGGCCTACGCTCCGGTTCTCGGTCGCACGGGTACGCCTCGCTCGGAGGCCGACCCGCTACTACCGAATGTAGTAGCGAAAGGGTGGAGGGGAACCCGTTCGTGTCGCCGGACACATCGGACACACATCACATCGTGCGCCGTCCCCCCCGCGACAGCACAATCGCGCTCAGCGCGCCGCGTCGACCGCCTCGTCCACCAGCTTCTCGAGCTCCCCCACAGGGAAGCGCGGCGTCAGCGCGTGCCCGTCGAGGGTGTGCACGCGCACCGCCAGAGCCACACTCGAGATCAGCCACACCCCGTCGGCGACCACCAGATCCGCCGGGCGCAGCGGCTCGTACCGCGCCACCAGATCCCGCTCCCCCGCAAGGTCGAACAGCGCCTGCTGCGTCGTGCCGGGCAGGATGCCCTGCTCGGGCGGCGGGGTGACGAGCGACCGGCCCCGCGCGACGAGCACCGTCGACCGCGGACCCTCGAGCACGTATCCCTCGGAGCTGGTGAAGACGACGTCGTCGGCGCCGACCGACTCGGCGTGCCGCAGCGCCGCCATGTTCGTCGCATACGACAACGTCTTGGCCCCCAGCAGCTGCCAGGGCGCCCGCTGCGCCAGATCCGCGGAGAAACCCCGCTCGAGCGTCACCACCGACACGCCGTCGCGGCGGGCCTTCTCGACCCGCTCGGCGACCGGGGTCATCAACAGGAAGGCCGTCGGGACGTCGGCTCCTTCACGGCCACGCGTGTAGACCAGCCGCAACACGCCCTCGCGCTCGTCGCCCCACTCCTTCAACGCCACGCCGATCGCCCGGCGCCACGCATCGCGGTCGGGTTCGAGCAGGTCCGCAGCCTCGGCGGAAGCCGCGAGACGCGCCAGGTGCAGTTCGACGGCGCACGCCCGTCCCTTCCGGACGAGCAGGGTCTCGAACACGCCGTCGCCACGCAGAACTCCGAAATCGTCGGCGTGCAGCAGGGGTGCGTCGGCATCCCTGACCTCGCCGTCCAATGTCACCAGCACGCGGTCAGCCATGGCCTCCACCCTAGCCACTGACCGCCCCTCGGCCCGGTTCCCCATAGACTGGTGTCGTGACCGAGTCTCCGATCGTGTCCGAGAGTCCCCTGCTCGCCCTTCCCGATGCGGTCGCTTCGCCCGCCGAGGGCCCCGATGCCGGACTGCCCTGGCACTACGGCGATCCACTGGGCGAACAGCGCGCAGCCTCCACCGGAGCCGCCGTGGTGGACCGCTCCACCCGCTTCGTCATCGCAGTTCCCGGCGAGGAGCGCCTGAGCTGGCTGCACACCATCTCGAGCCAGCACGTGGCCGCCCTCCCCGACGGCACGTCCGCGGAGAACCTGAGCCTCGACGCCAACGGCCGCATCGAACACCACTTCGTGCAGACCGACCTCGACGGCGTCACCTGGATCGACACCGAACCCGCCCGCGGCGCCGACCTGCTGGCCTTCCTGAAGAAGATGGTCTTCTGGTCCAAGGCCGAACCCCGGGACGGCAACGAACTGGCCGTACTGACGCTGCTGGGCCCCGACACGCGACGCCCGGAGGTTGCGGCGGCCCTCGGCCTAGACTCGCTGCCCGACCGGCCCTACGCCGCGGTCGCCCTGCCCGGCGGCGGTTTCGTGCGGCGGATGCCCTGGCCCACCGACGACGCCTTCGACCTGCTGGTCCCCCGCGACAGGCTGGCCGGGATCGTCACCGCGCTCACCGGCGCCGGCGTCCGGCCGGCCGGCACGTGGGCGTTCGAGGCGCTGCGCGTCGAGTCGCTGCGCCCGCGTATCGGAGTGGACACCGACGACCGCACCATCCCGCACGAGGCCCGCTGGATCGGCGGACCCGCCGAGCACGGCGCAGTCCACCTCGACAAGGGTTGCTATCGCGGGCAGGAGACCGTCGCCCGCGTGCACAATCTCGGCAAGCCGCCGCGGCATCTCGTGCTGCTGCACCTCGACGGCTCCGCGGACGGGCGCCCCGAGACGGGTGAGGCCGTTACCGCCGGGGGCCGTCCCGTCGGCCGGATCGGCACCGTCGTCGACCACTTCGAACTCGGGCCCATCGCCCTGGCCCTCGTCAAGCGCACGATCACCCCGGACACCGCGCTCGTCGCCGGACCGTGCGCGGCCTCCATCGACCCGGACTCCGTACCACCGGACGAGGGTGTACCGGCAGGAAGGGCAGCGGTCGACCGGTTGCGCGGCCGGTGACCGCGCCACGGACGCGGTCGACGGCCGCCGGCAGCGTGGTCGCCGTGTGCGTGGTGCACACGCTGCGGGAGACCGGGCTGCGACGCAATCCCGTCACCGCCATCGACAAGCGGCCCGTGGACGGGCCGGTGCACGTCGGTGAACTCGGCCTGATCGGCGACCGCCAGTGCGACACCGCCAACCACGGCGGTGTCTTCAAAGCCGTCTACGCCTACTCGCAGGACGAGTCCCGGCGCTGGGGCGCCGAGCTCGGCCGGGAACTGCCCGTCGGCTGGTTCGGCGAGAACCTCCACGTGGCCGGGTTCTCCGCCAGCGAGGCGGTCGTCGGCGAGCGGTGGCGTGTCGGTGACGGCGGGTTGCTGCTCGAGGTGACCGGACCCCGCAATCCCTGCCGCACCTTCGGCATCTGGGCGGACGAGGACGATTGGGCGAAGCGGTTCGTCGCGCGCGGCGACTGCGGTGCCTATCTGAAGGTGGTCGCCGAGGGCCCGGTGCGGGCGGGCGACGCCGTCGTCGTCGAGAACGTCCCCGCGCACGGCGCGACCGTCCGGGACCTGTTCACCTTCGACGGTCACGAGCGTGTCGCCGCGATGCTCGAACAGCAGACCGATCTCGCGCCCACCGTCGCGGAGCGGGCCCGGCGCATCGTCGGACAGACGCAGAAGGGAGTGGACCGTTGAGTGTCGAACTGGTCGAGGTGGTGCGGTCCGGTTTCCGGGAGTGCGTCCACCGCGGGTCGCTGATCGTGCTCGACCCGGCCGGGGAGGTCGTGGTCTCGCTCGGCGAGGTCCACACGCCGATCTACCCGCGCTCGTCGAACAAGCCTCTGCAGGCGGTCGCGCTGCTGCGGGCCGGATTCGTCCCACGGGACAGCGCCGAGCTGGCGATCGCCACCGCCTCCCACGAGGGCGAGACCGAGCACGTCGAGGCGGTGCAGCGCCTGCTGGACGGGGCCGGTTTCACGGAGACCGACCTGGCGTGCCCGGCGGACGTGCCCGGCAACGAGCGGGCCCGCGCCGAGGTGCTCGCCTCCGGCGGGGAGCGTCGGCCGGTCTACATGAACTGTTCCGGCAAACACGCGGCCATGCTCGCCGCGTGCGCCGCGAACGGCTGGGACACCGCCGGCTACACCGACGCCGGCCATCCGCTGCAGCAGCTGGTGACCGAGACCGTCCTGGAGCTGGCGGACGACGTCGAGGACACCGATCTGGGTGTCGACGGATGCGGTCTGCCGATCGTGCCGATGCCGCTGTTCAACCTCGCCCGCGCCTACTCACGGCTCGTCACCGCCCAGCCCGGCACGCCCGAGCGGGCTGTCGCCGACGCCGTGCGCGAGCATCCCTTCCTGATCTCCGGCTCCGGCAAGGACGATCTCGAGCTGATGGGCGCCGTGGACGGACTGCTGTGCAAGGCGGGCGCCGACGGCATCCACGCCGGGGCGCTGCCGAACGGCACGGCCTTCGCCTTCAAGATCGACGACGGGCACGAGCGGGCCCGTCTCCCCCTCACCGCCGCCCTGCTCCAGCGGCTCGCCACCAGTGAACTCGGCCACACCGCGACGTTCGATGTCGAGCGGCTCGCCGGACTCGCGTCGCAGCCCGTTCTCGGTGGTGGAGTGCGTGTCGGCACGGTTCGTGCTGTCCCGGGGGTGTTCTGAAGAGGCATCTTTCTCACAGTCCGCACACCGTTCGCGCAGGTCGGAGTTCGTTATGAGACGTAACGGACACCGGCCTTCCCGGTCGTGGGAGGCGGAAGAGCGTTTTCCACGCTAAAGTGGGCTCCAGGAAAATACTCAACGAACCGGGGCCGCCACTTCCCCAGGCCGCCCCGTCAAAGCGCGAGGGGGTTGGCCATGGGCCGCGGCCGGGCTAAGGCAAAGCAGACCAAGGTTGCACGGCAACTCAAGTACAGCTCGCCGTCCACCGACTTCGAGAGCCTCCAGCGAGAGCTGTCGGGCGCAGCACCCAACTCGCAGCGGGACGAGGTCTTCGCCGATCAGCGTTCCGGTTGGGACGACGATTACGACGACGACTGGCGTCGCTGACCTACATCATTCTCTCCGACGGAGGGGGTAGCCGACTTCCGGCTCCCCCTCCGTCGGTGGTGTAGTCCGCGTACGCCGGGGGCTGTCTCGCCGGCAACGCCGCGAGACCACGCGACCGTCGGAAGATCCGTCGGCACGGCCGAATCCACGAGCGGCGTCGAATCCACGGACACAGTCGAATTCGCGATACCGCCGAATTCGACGGCACTGCCGATCCCTCGACACGGTCGGATCCGTGGACACAGCCGAAGGACACGACGAAAGGCCGGTTCCCACCTTCCGTGGGAACCGGCCTTTCGTCGTGTCCGGAGCGCCGCTGAGAGCGTCAGAAGCGGGGGTGGTCCCCGAGCAGCACGGCGCGCTCATCGGAGCCGTCCTGGGCCTTACGGACGGTGCCGAGGGTCCAGCAGTCGATGTGCCGGGCGGTGAGCACGGCCAGCGCGCGGTCGACGTCCTCGGGGGCGACGATCGCGACCATGCCGACGCCCATGTTGAACGTCTTCTCCATCTCGGCCCGCTCGACGCGGCCGCGCTGGGCGATGAGCCCGAACACCGGCGCGGGGCTCCACGTGGTGCGGTCGAGCTCGGCGACGAGACCCTTCGGCATCACGCGCGCGAGGTTCGCGGCCAGACCGCCACCGGTGACGTGGCAGAAGGTGCGCACCTCGGTCTCGGCGGCGAGCGCCAGGCAGTCCTTGGCGTAGATGCGGGTCGGCTCGAGCAGCTCCTCACCGAGGGTGCGGCCGAACTCGTCGACGTGCGCCGTCAGGCTCATCTTGTCGATGTCGAGCAGCACCTTGCGGGCCAGCGAGTAGCCGTTCGAGTGCAGGCCCGAGGAGCCCATGGCGATGACGACGTCGCCGGGGCGCACGCGCTCGGGGCCGAGCAGCTTGTCGGCCTCGACGATGCCCACACCGGTGGCGGACAGGTCGTAGTCGTCGGCGGCCATCACACCGGGGTGCTCGGCGGTCTCGCCGCCGAGCAGCGCGCAGCCGGCCTGGACGCAGCCCTCGGCGATGCCCGCGACGATCTCCGCCACGCGCTCGGGGACGACCCGGCCGACGGCGATGTAATCCTGCAGGAAGAGCGGCTCCGCACCGCACACCACGAGGTCGTCGACGACCATCGCGACGAGGTCGAGCCCCACGGTGTCGTGCTTGTCGAGCGCCTGGGCGACGGCCAGCTTGGTGCCGACACCGTCGGTGGACGCCGCGAGCAGCGGCTCCTTGTATCCGCCCTTGAGGGCGAACAGACCGGCGAACCCTCCCAGGCCGCCCAGGACCTCCGGGCGGGTGGCCCTCTTCGCGTGCGGCGCGAACAGTTCGACGGCACGGTCACCGGCCTCGATGTCCACGCCCGCAGCGGCGTAGGAAGCTCCGGGGGTTGCGTCCTCGGTCATGAGTTGTCGGCTCCAGCCTCGAGTTGTATCGATCTATGAACGTTGGCTACGTGGTGCGAACGGGCACCCGTGTCCGGGCATGCGAAACACGCGCCGCACAGTGCCGACCGCGGCACTTACGGTACCCGACCAGCTTCTACGGACGGCTGAGAACGTCCGCGTTGTCGTTGTCGAGAACGGTCGGGGTGGCGGAGTCGGTGTCGACGACGCCTTCGAGAACATCCTTGCCCACTGCGTGTTCGGTGGGGAGTTCGATCGGGTAGTGCCCGTCGAAACACGCAGCGCACAAACGGGATGCGGGCTGTTCGGTGGCGCCGATCATGCCGTCGATCGAGATGTAACCGAGCGAGTCGGCACCGATCGAGCGGCGCACCATCTCGACCATCTCGTCGTAGTCGTGACCCTCCTCGACGCTGTCGCGGGTGCCCGCACCGTTGGCGATCAGCTCGGCCGGCGACGCGAAGTCGATGCCGTAGAAGCAGGGCCACTTGACCGGCGGCGAGGCGATGCGCACGTGGATCTCGAGGGCACCGGCCTCGCGGAGCATCCGGATCAGGGCGCGCTGGGTGTTGCCGCGCACGATCGAATCGTCGACCACGACGAGGCGCTTGCCGCGGATGACCTCACGCAGCGGGTTGAGCTTGAGGCGGATACCGAGCTGGCGGATCGTCTGGCTCGGCTGGATGAAGGTACGGCCGACGTAGGCGTTCTTCATCAGGCCCTGGCCGTAGGGCAGACCCGAGCCCTGCGCATAACCGACCGCGGCCGGCGTGCCCGACTCGGGAACCGGGATGACGAGATCGGCGTCGATCGGGTGTTCCTTCGCGAGCCGGCGGCCGATCTCGACGCGGGTCGCATGCACGGAGCGACCGGCGATCGTCGAGTCGGGGCGGGCAAGGTAGACGTACTCGAAGACGCAGCCCTTGGGCTCGGGGTTCGCGAACCGCGACGACCGCACGCCGTCGGCGTCGATCGCGAGGAGCTCACCGGGCTCGATGTCGCGGACGAAGGACGCACCGACGATGTCGAGGGCGGCGGTCTCGCTGGCGACGACCCAGCCGCGGTCGAGGCGGCCGAGGCTCAGCGGGCGGATGCCCCACGGGTCGCGGGCCGCGTACAGGGTGTGCTCGTCCATGAAGGTCAGGCAGAACGCGCCGCGCAGCTGCGGCAGCAGCTCCATGGCGGCTTCCTCGAGCGTCGCGGTGCGGGCACCGTGGGCGAGCAGCGCGCCGATGGTGTCGGAGTCCGAGGTCGCGGCACCCGGCCGGGTCGGATCCAGCACACCGAGGCGACGGCCGCGCTCGGCCAGCTCCGCGGTGTTGACGAGGTTGCCGTTGTGCCCGAGCGCGACGCCGGAACCCGCGGCGGTGGTACGGAAGATCGGCTGCGCGTTCTCCCAGGTGGTCGAACCCGTGGTGGAGTAACGGCAGTGGCCGATGGCGATGTGGCCGGTCATCGCGGCGAGCGTCTGCTCGTCGAAGACCTGGCTCACGAGACCGAGGTCCTTGAACACGAGCACCTGCGAACCGTCGGCCACGGCGATGCCCGCAGCCTCCTGTCCACGGTGCTGCAGAGCGTAGAGACCGTAATAGGTGAGCTTGGACACGTCCTCGCCGGGAGCCCACACACCGAAGACACCGCACTCCTCGCGCGGCTCGTTCTCGGGTTCCGTGGAGGCGAGAAGATTACGTGTGTGGACCGACAGATCGGCACTGGTCACGGACGTGCTCCCTGGGGCTGGACAAAGCGGGGCACCCTCCATTCTACGGCCACCGAGGGGGTGCTCCCGCCCTCGTGAGCAGACCGACCGTCCGGCAGGTCACAGCCGCGGGCGGCTGAAGGGGTCACAGTCGGGCGAGCGGGAGCAACCGGGCGATCTCCCCGGCACGCGACCCGGAGGCGTCGACGGACCCCGTGGCGGCGGCCTCGTCGAAGCCGAGGACCCCGACCACCAGCCGCAGCCAGGTGCGCGGATCGGTCTCGACGACGTTCGGCGGGGTTCCGCGGGTGTGCCGCGGCCCTTCGATGCACTGCACCGCCACGAAGGGCGGCACGCGCACCTCGACGCTCGAGCCGGGCGCGAGCTGTTCGAGGGTACGGGCGCTGAGCCGCACCGCGGCGGCGAGATCGGTGCGGGGCGGCTTGTCGTCGCTCTCCCCCGTCACCCACGGCCCGACCCGCAGCAGCGCTGCGCGCAGGTCGGCGGGATCGACTGGTCTACGTGGCGCCATGTCGCCGCAGCCTATCGCCGCACGTCGCGTGGATCGGGATCCGGGGGCGCGGCGACACCCACGGCGACGGCCCCGCCAACGTTGATCGCCAGATGGGCCAGCATCGGGGCGACGACGCTGCCGCTGCGGCGCCGCAGTTCGTCGAACAGCAGGCCCGACAGGCCGGTGAGCAGGACGGTGCCGGCCACCGAGTCGCCGCCGTTGCGGGCGGGCACGATGTGCCACAACCCGAAGGTCACGGCACCGAGCGCCCCACCCCGTCGCGGCCAGGCGCGGCGCGCGAGCGCGTAGAGCGCCGACCGGAACAGCAGCTCTTCGGCCAGGACGGTGCCGAAGGGGATGTGCACGAGGATCCACTCGACGTGATCGGCCCGGCGCGGACCGGCCGCCATGCGGCGGCGGGCGGCGGGGACGGTGAGCAGCACCGTGTACGCGGCGGCGGGGACGAGCGCGGCCGCAGCACCCCAGCGCGCACCCTGGGCGGGGTCCCGCAGACCCAGTTCCCCGGCGGACACACCGGCCGCCCGGGTCGCGGCGGTCAGCGCCACCCCGGCCAGGGCGTTGGCGGCGGCCCGGCCGCGCGGGCCGAGACGCATCGCCGGGAGCACGACGCCGTTCCACGCGACCAGCGCCGCCGCACAACCCACCGCTGTGGCACGGCGCAGGGCTGGTCGCCGCACGGTCACTTCTCGGGTCCGTCGGCGTCGGCGAACGCCTCGAGCGCGAACCGCACACGTTCGGTGTCGTTCTCGGTCCAGCCCTCGGGCTGGGTGACGGCGATCCATCCGTCGAGCACGGAGGTGCCGTAGTTGTGGCCGTGCCCGTCGGGAACCCCGGCGGCGTTGGTGAGGTCCGCGGAGACCTGCCAGAAGGTGACGATCGGGAACCAGCGCATCTCCGGGAGCCGGTCGGGGCCCGGGGGTTCCGACAACCAGTCGGGGCGGGTGAACAACAGGTCCGGGGACCACCACACCACCGGGTCGGAGGCGTGCTGGATGTACAGCACGCGCGGGGCCAGCCAAGGGGTGTCCGGCTCGTGGATGGTCGCGGCGCTGTCGGCGAACCGCACGACGAGGCCGTCGGCGTAGACCGGGCGCACCTCGGGGGTGCCGGGATCGCGGCGGTCGACGAGCTGGCGCCACAACCGGTTCGAGTTGGGCGGGCCCACCCACAGCACCCCGTCCATCTCGGCGCGGATCTCGGCGAGACTGTCGAAGGCACCCTCCCCCGACTGCGTCCCGAGGCTCTCGCCGTAGAGGAACAGGTCGGGGCGGTCGTCCTCGGGCAGCTGCGACCAGCGTTCGTACACGCTCTCGACCAGCATCTTCCCGGCCGCGGCGGCCTTCTCGCGGTCGGCGAGGAAGGAGATCCAGCTCGGCAGGTAGGAGTACTGCCAGGCCACCATCGCCAGGTCGCCGTTGTGGACGAGCTCCATGGCCCGGGCAGCCGTGGGGTTGACCCAGCCGGTGCCGGTGGTGGGGATCAGGACGAGGGTGGAGCGTTCGAACGCGCCGGTGCGGTCGAGTTCGGCAAGGACGAGGTCGATGCGTTCCTCGGCGGTGGGGGCGGTGTCGAGGCCGACGTAGACCCGGATCGGTTCCAGCGCGGGGGTGCCGTTGACGACGGTCAGTTCGTCGGCGTCGAGCCCGCGGGAGACGAAGTTGCGGCCCTCGAAGCCGAGGGTGTCCCAGGCGGCGAAGGATTCCGGGCTGCCCGACTTCGCCGGGTGCATCGGCTGCTCGGCGCCGGGGCGGGTGGTGTCGTCCTGCAGGCTGAAGACCTGGTTGACGAATGCGTAGGTGCCACGGACCAGAACGCCGTCGATCAGCATGAAGGTCATCAGCACGACGACGAGCACGCCGAGGGTCCGGGCGAGCCCGAGCGGCATGCGGGTGCGGCGCATCAGCAGCGCCGCCACCCAGCGGCAGATGTCGCGCAGGCCCCGCCACGCCGCGATGAGCGCCGCCGCGACGAGCACACTCAGCAGGATGGTGCGCAGATAACCGCTGGTCGTGGTGCTCTCCGCACCCATGAGCGCGGCCAGTTCCCGCTGTTCCCCCGCCGCCAGGACGAGGGCGATGACGGAGGCGAGGACCGCCGCGACCGGCACCGCGACCTTGATGGCGCGCAGCACCGGCAGCGGCGGTGGCCACCAGGAACGGTCGGCGAGCAGGAAACGGGCCCCTGCCCAGCCGACGACGCAGCCCACGCCGTACCCGATCGCGGCGTTGATGCCGCCGATGATGCCCTGGAACAACCAGTCCCGGGGCAGCAACGACGGCGTCAGCGACCAGCAGAAGAACAGCGCGGCGAAGGCGACGCCGGTGAAGTCCAGGCGCAGCCACCCCCAGATCCTCGCGGTGAGGGGGTGACGGTCACCGAAGTCGGTGACCGCGGCGATGATACGGCCCTGCCGGACCTCGAACGCCGCCAGCCGATCGACCTGGGTGGCCGGCACGGTTACCCGAACAGAGCAGGCAGGGTCCCCTCCCAGACCTCGCGCAGCTCGGTCATGGGGATCGAGAACTGGCCCTGGACCTCGACGGAGTCGGATCCCTCGTCGACGACACCGATACGCACCCACGGCATGTTGCGCGCCGAGCACATGGCCGTGAACCGGGACTCCTCCGTGCGCGGGACGGCCACGAGCACGCGGCCGGCCGACTCGGAGAACAGCCACACGAACGGATCGGCGTCCTCGGGGAGCAGCACGCGGCAGCCGGTCTCGCCCGCGAGAGCGGCCTCGACCACGGCCTGCGCGAGGCCGCCTTCGGACAGGTCGTGTGCGGCCGAGATCAGGCCGTCGCGCGAACCGGCGGTGAGGATCTCCGCGATGAGCCGCTCCCGCTCGAGGTCGACCTTCGGAGGCACACCGCCGAGGTGGTCGTGCTCGACCTGCGCCCAGATGGAGCCGTCGAACTCGTCCCGGGTCTCGCCGAGCAGGATCAGCGTCTCGCCGGGCTCGAGGCCGATGCCCGTCGGAATGCGACGGTGCACGTCGTCGATCACGCCGAGTACGGCGACGACCGGCGTCGGCAGGATCGCGGTGGAGCCGGTCTGGTTGTAGAAGCTGACATTGCCGCCGGTGACCGGGATACCGAGCTGGGCGCAGCCGTCGGCGAGGCCGCGCACGGCCTGCTGGAACTGCCACATGACGCCCGGATCCTCGGGGGACCCGAAGTTCAGGCAGTTCGACACGGCCTTCGGGGTGGCGCCGGTGGCGGCGACGTTGCGGTAGGCCTCCGCGAGGGCCAGCTGGGCTCCGGTGTACGGATCGAGCCGGGTGTAACGGCCCGAGGCGTCGGTGGCGAGCGCGATACCGCGGCCGGTGGCCTCGTCGACGCGGATCATGCCGGCGTCGGCGTGCTCGGCGAGCACGGTGTTGCCGCGCACGTAACGGTCGTACTGCTCGGTGATCCACTTGCGGCTGCACAGCGCCGGCGAGGCCAGCATCTTCAGCAGGGTGGCACGCAGTTCCTCGGCGGTCTCGGGACGCTTCAGGCCGGCGGTGGTGTTCGCGATCAGCTCGTCCTGCGACTCGGGACGCTGGACGGGACGCTCGTAGACCGGACCCTCGTGGGCGACGGTGCGCGGCGGCACGTCGACGACGGTCTCGCCGTGCCAGTCGATGACGAGGCGGTCGCCGTCGGTGACCTCACCGATGACGGTGGCGAGGACGTCCCACTTCTTGCAGACCTCCATGAACGCGTCGACGTTGTCGGGCGTGACGACCGCGCACATGCGCTCCTGAGACTCCGAGGACAGCACCTCGGCCGGAGTCATGCCCTTCGCGCGCGTCGGGACGCGGTCGAGCCAGATGTGCATGCCGCCGTCGCCGGCCGCCGCGAGCTCGGAGGTCGCGCAGGACAGGCCGGCACCGCCGAGGTCCTGGATGCCGACGACGAGCTTCTCGCGGTAGAGGTCGAGGCAGCACTCGATGAGCACCTTCTCGGTGAACGGGTCGCCGACCTGCACGCTCGGCAGCTTCTTCGGGCGGCCGCCGGCGCTGTCGTCGAAGGTCTCGGAGGCGAGGACGGAGACACCGCCGATGCCGTCGAGGCCGGTGCGGGCACCGAAGAGGATGACCTTGTTGCCGGTGCCGGAGGCGTGGGCCAGGTGCAGGTCCTCGACGCGCATCGCGCCGGCGCACAGGGCGTTGACGAGCGGGTTGCCCTGGTAGGAGGCGTCGAACACCGTCTCGCCGCCGATGTTCGGCAGGCCGAGGGAGTTGCCGTAGCCGCCGATGCCGCGCACGACACCGTCGACGACGCGACGGGTGTCGGGGTGATCGGCCGCACCGAAGCGCAGCTGGTCCATCACGGCGATCGGGCGGGCGCCCATGGCCATGATGTCGCGGACGATGCCGCCCACGCCGGTCGCGGCGCCCTGGTAGGGCTCGATGTAGGACGGGTGGTTGTGGGACTCGACCTTGAAGGTGACGGCCCAGCCGTCGCCGATGTCGACGACGCCGGCGTTCTCACCGATGCCGGCGAGCATCGACTCGCGCATCTCGTCGGTGGTGGTCTCGCCGAAGTACCGCAGGTGCACCTTCGACGACTTGTACGAGCAGTGCTCGGACCACATCACCGAGTACATGGCGAGCTCGGCGTCGGTGGGACGCCGGCCCAGGATCTCCTTGATCCGGGCGTACTCGTCTTCCTTCAGACCCAGCTCCCGATAGGGCTGAGCGACATCGGGGGTTTCGGCGGCGTGGGAGACGGTATCCACGTGCGGTGACACTGGGCGTCGGGTCCCTTCACTCTGGGATCGAAAACGGCAGGCCGGGCGGGAACTGCCGCGAGCCAGTCTATCGGTGTGCCGGGGCCACGGGGTCCACCGGTGCGGGCACCAGTGCCGAAGGTGTGACGGTCACCTCGTTGCCCACGGCCCTGAGCGTCGTCGTGGTGTCGAACTCGCCGTCGAATCGGTACCAGCCGTCGTCGAGGGTGAAGGTGGCGATCACGGGCGGGCCGCCCAGGTCGACGATCCAGTACTGCGGCACACCCGCTTCCGCGTACTCCGAGAACTTGGTGACCCGGTCGGTGCGGGCGGTGCCGTCGACGGTGACCTCCACGACCAGTTCCACCTCGGAGATCGGGGCGCGGTCGGGGTCGGCATCCACCAGCTCACGGCCCACCACGACGACGTCCGGGCACCGCACCGTGAGCGGCTTCTCCGTCACGAGCACCTCGGCGTCGCCGAGCGCGCACCACTCGTCCGGGAGGATCTCGTCGAGGAGCAGTGCGAGCACCATCGCGGCGTGGTCGTGCGCGGCGCCCGGCTTCGGGGCGGCGATCAGTACCCCCTCGCACACCTCGAGGTGGTGCCGGTCGGACTGTTCCAGCGCCACCCAGTCGTCGAGGGTCAGCAGACGGTCGGGATAGGACGAGACGTTCACCTCATTCCCCCGTTCTCTCCGACCGGACAGGGCCGTCTCCAGTTTCGCACCGGAGGGCCCGCCGGGACCGGCGATTGCGGTTCCGCTCCCGATCTTCACGGCCTCGGCGTCCACGGTCTCCGCCTTCACGACGCCGGCCTTCACGATGCGGGGGTGAGGAAGGCGGTCAGGGCCGCGGTGTAGCTCGCCACGTCGTCGGCTCCCATGAACTCGCGCGCGGAGTGCATGGCGAGCTGGGGGGCGCCGACGTCGACGGTGGTGATGCCGGTCCGCGACGCCGTGATGGGGCCGATCGTCGAGCCGCACGGCAGGTCGGCGCGGTGCACGTAGCGCTGCAGGGGGACCCCGGCCTGTTCGCAGGCCAACGCGAAGGCACCCGCGCCGGTCGCGTCGCTGGCGTACCGCAGGTTCTGGTTGACCTTGAGCACCGGGCCGCCGTTCACGGCGATGCGGTGGGCGGGTTCGTGCCGCTCGGGGTAGTTGGGGTGCGTGGCGTGGGCCATGTCGCCCGACGCGACGATCGAGCCGGCACGGGCCCGCAGGAACTCCTCACGGGCACCGCCGCGCACCAGGACGATCCGTTCGAGGACGGTGTTCAGCAGGTCCGAGAAGGCGCCGCGATCGGACATGCTGCCGACCTCCTCGTGGTCGAACAGGGCGAGCACCGGGATCGGGCCGGCGTGCGCGGCGACGTGGTCGGCTGCCTCGAGCATTGCGTGCAGCCCGGCGTAACAGGTGCCCTG
This sequence comes from Rhodococcus sp. Z13, assembly GCF_025837095.1. Lineage (NCBI taxonomy): Bacteria > Bacillati > Actinomycetota > Actinomycetes > Mycobacteriales > Nocardiaceae > Rhodococcus > Rhodococcus sacchari. The sequence continues at coordinate 676,158 of NZ_CP107551.1, read as the reverse complement.
ATTGTCCAGACGCGGGGCGCTGACCAGATCGAGGTCGGGCCCGACGATCGAGCTCGGCGCCAGATCGTGGGTCATCAGTTCCCAGCCGAGCACCGTGCCGGGGTCGATGCTGTGCTGTTCGGCGACCCACGCGATGAACGACCGCGGTTCGGTGCCCACTCCCCACACGCCGTTCACGTGACGCTGCGGGTCGAGCTGGACGCCCTTGCGGTCCTCGGACAGGTGGATGGCCAGCTGCGGGACGCGCAGGACGGGCGCGTCGACGCGGACGAGGACGTCCTCGGTGGCCTCGCCCGCGCGCACGGTGAACCGTCCCGAGATGCCGAGGTCGCGGTCGAGCCACGAGTTGAGCCAGGCACCCCCGTACGGTTCGAGGCCGACGAGACGCCAGCCCGCCGAGGTCAGATCGGGGTGCTGTTTGACCCGCAGGTTGGGGCTGTCGGTGTGCCCGCCGACGATGCGGAAGGGGCGGGCCGGGTCGGCGTCGTCACCCTCGGTGCTCCACGCGATCAGGGAGCCGCCGCGCACAAGGAACCAGCGTCCCGGTTCGGTGGGCCAGGCCTGCTGCTCGGTCAGCTCGGTGAAGCCGGCATCGGTCAGCGCCGCCCCCACCGTGGCGCACACGTGGAACGGCGACGGCGACAGATCGACGAAGTTGCACAGGCCCTGAGCATCGGCACGCGTGGAAGACATGACTGCATCTTTCCATCAGGTACGGCGCGGACGCCGCCCGAAACACCGGGTCCCGATGTTCCCCGAGACCTCGGTGCCGGCCGGAGACCTCGGTGCCGGCCGGAGACCTCAGTGCTGGCCGGAGACGCAGAAGAGGTTGCCGTCGGGATCGGCGAGCGTGACCCAGCGGAAGGTGCCCATGTCCTGTCCGCCGATCTCCTTCGCGCCGGCGCCGACGAGCCGGCGAACCTCGGCGTCCAGGTCGGAGGTGACGAGATCGAGATGCACGCGGTTCTTCCCCGGTGTCGGGTCGGCGACCTTCTGGAAGCCCAGGCGTACCGGTATGTCGGGAAGCGCCACGATGTAGAACCAGCCGTCGTTCTCCTGCACGATGCGACCGTCCGTCTGCTCGGCCCACCAGGTGGCGAGCGGACCCGGGTCGGTGCAGTCGAAGGTGATCATGCCCAGTGTCGATGCCATGCGGCGAAGGTAGCGCGCACCACCGACGCGGTCACCGGATCGCCCGAATTGCGTAGTCCTACTCAGGACGCCCCACTGCTGCTCGGGCAGACTCGTCGGTGATGTCGCACCAGGGGGGACACCGGCGACATCACCCGGAATCGGATCGGGGGGTTCGACTCCGGGTTCGGGGCGAGGGGCTCCGCCGCCGGTCGGGACGGCGCGCGGAGCCCCTCGTCCCGCTCCGTACGAGCGTCCGGACAGGCCCGCTCACTCCACCCGGTTCAGGCAGAACAGCCACTGTTCGGCGAGCACCGAGACGAGGCCGGGGAAGTTCTCGTCGTGCCCCTGGATCAGGGCGAAGTGGAAGTTGCGGTCGGTGGACATCAGCATCGAGGTCACGTGCAGACGGGCGCGGTGCCGGGCCTCGGGACCGGACTGGCGTCCGAGCAGGTTCTCCATGCCCTCGGCCACGCGGCGCAGCATGGCGAACCATTCCTGCGATACGAGCGGCTCGTGCGACAGCGCCTGTTCCATGCTCGCGAACTCGGAGCGGTGCGCCCGCCAGAAGTCGGCGTGCTCCTCGAGCCACCCGACGACGTCCTCGATGGTGGGCTCGACGATCGCGTCGAGCCGCGCGTAGGCCTCGGCGATGGGGGCCTCGAGCGCCGCCATGTGCGACTGCACGATCTCCGCCTTCGAGCGGAAGTGCAGGTAGAGGGTGGCGCGGGAGACCCCGGCCGCCTTGGCGATCGCCTCGGCTGTGGTGGCCGTGTAGCCGGACTCGACGAACAGTGTCCGTGCCGCCTCGACGAGCGCCTCCCGCGTTGCCTGCTTCTGCTCGGCCCTCGTCAGCTTGGCCCGCACCGTACCTCCTGCTTCGCGCCCCGGGCCGTGCCGGGATCCGGGGTGGAACCCTACCGTGATCGTGCCGCACGGCAGAGTTCCACCGCAGGTCAGGCGTCCAGCACGAGCTTCGTGCAGCCCTTCGCGGCCCGCGAGACGCACACCATCATCGTCTCGTTCGCCTCCTGCTCGGCGTCGGTGAGGATCGAGTCCCGGTGGTCGGCGCGGCCGGACACGATGCGGGTCTCGCAGGTGCCGCAGGTGCCCTCCAGACAGGACGAGAGCACCCGCACCCCGTTGGCCTCGGCGACCTCGAGGACGCTCGTGTCGGCCGGCACCGTCGCGGTGACGCCCGAAGCGGCGAACTCGACCTCGAAGGCGGTGTCGGGTTCGGTGCGGACGATCTTCTTGGCGGCGAACCGTTCGGTGACGAGCGAGCCGACGGGCCAGTGCGCGCTCACCTCCTCGATCGCCTGCAGCAGCGGTTCGGGGCCGCAACAATAGATCAGGGTGTCCTCGGTGGGTTCGGTGAGCAGACCGGCGAGGTCGAGCAGACCGTATTCGTCCTGAGGGCGCACGGTGACCTTGTCGCCGTATCGCTCGAGTTCACCGAGGAACGCCATCGACGCGCGGGTGCGGCCGCCGTACAGCAGCGACCACTGTGCACCCTGCGCCTCGACCTGCTCGATCATCGGCAGGATCGGGGTGATGCCGATGCCGCCGGCGACGAAGACGTACCGGGCCGCGGCCCGCAGCGGGAAGTTGTTGCGCGGCAGGCCGACCGTGACGGTCGATCCCTCGTGCAACCGGTCGTGGACGTACGCCGATCCGCCCCGCGAGGCGGGTTCGCGCAGCACCCCGATCCGCCACCGCGAGGCGTCCTGCGGCGACGAGCACAGCGAGTACTGACGCACCAGCGCGTCGTCACCCTCGCCCAACTGGACCTCGGCGTGCGCGCCGGGCTTCCACTGCGGCAGCGCCTGACCGTCGGCGTGTCCGAGGGTCAGCGAGACGACGCCCTCGGCCTCCTCGCGCCGTTCGAGGACGGTGAGCGAGAAGTGGCGTGCGACGGTCTTCTTCGCGCGTTCGACGTCGGCGACGTCCCAGGTGACCGGCAGGGTCCGGCGCACCGGCAGCAGCGCGATCGGCAGGAAGTCCAGCGGCACCTCGGCGGCGGGCCGCAGCGAGGGCAGCCGCTCGAAGAGCACCTTCAGCGCGGTCGCGCCCTGCACACGGGCCAGGGCCTGGCCGAGGCAGGTGTGTCGGCCCTGGGTGAAGGCGAGGTGGTCCTCCGGATCGGGCCGGTGGATGTCGAACTCGAACGGGCGGGCGGTGCGGGCCGGGTCGGTGTTGGCGCTGGCCAGCGCCATCCACACCATGTCGCCCTTCTTGATCTGTGCGCCACCGAGTTCGATGTCCTGCTGCGCCTGCCGGGCGGCGAAGGTCGACGACGGGCGCCGGCGCACGGTCTCCTCGAACACCCGCGGCCACAGGTCCGGATCGGCGATCGCCTCGGCGAGCACGTCGGGGTTCTGAGCCAGGAACAACACGGCGTTCGACACCGCCTGCGTCGTGGAGTCGACACCGGCCATCGCGAATTCCGTGAGGTGCACGGCGATCTGGGCCGAGGACAGCATGGGCTCGCCGTCCTTGCCGGTGACGATCGCCATGTCGGAGATCAGGTCGGTGCCCGGGTTCTCGCGTCGCTCGTCGATGATGCCGCGCAGCACGAGGGTGGCGTCGACGTAGCGCTGCCACACCTCGGTGCGCATCGGCTCGGCCATCGGCTCGGCGGCCGAGGCGAGGATCATGGCGAAGTCGTCGCGGAGCTGCCGCATCATGGCGTCGTGCTCGTAGCCGAGTCCCATGTGCGCCATGATCGTTCCGGTGGTGAGCTCGAGCGCGTACTCGGTGACCAGGTTGGCCGAACCGTTCGCTTCGAACCGGTCGATGATGCGGTGGGCGCGGGCCTCGATCTCGGGCTGCAGCGCCTGCATGCGTGCCTTGGTGAAGCCGCGCTGTGCCACGAACCGGTGGTCGGTATGGCTCGGCGGGTCGGAACCGACCAGGATCTGGGTGATCAGGTCAGGCGGGACGATCGCGCGGAACTGCTCGGGCACGTCGATGGTTCCGGAGTTGCCGCCGGAGGTGAACTGCTGCCAGTCGGCGAGCACGGTCTCGACGTCGTCGCGGCGGGTGACGATCCACGCGTTCAGGTGCGGGTAGAAGAAGACCGGGGTCTCGTCACGGAACTTCGCGAAATGAGCTGCGGGATCGACGAAGTAGTCGTCGCCGAGGGCGTCGAAACCGTGGGCGACGGGACAGCGCGAGACCGGAGCTTCGGGGGTGAGGGTCATGGGGGCTCCCTTCCCGGCCGTGGGGCCGGAACGTTGCAGGGATCGTGACGGTCAGACGGCCGCGGCGGCAGCCATGGTCGACAGCTTCTGGAAGCGGGCGACGTTGTCGCCCTCGTCCATGCAGCCGGCGGAGAGGAACACGAAGGTCATGTCGAGTTCGGGGTCGACCCAGAACAACGAGGAGCCGGCGCCGTAGTTGCCGAAGGTGCGCGGCGACGTGAAGGGACCGAAGAACGATGCGTGGGAGCCTGTGCCGGACAAGGAGAATCCGAGCCCGAAGTTGCCGGGCGGGGTCTCCCAGCCGCGGGACGCTGCGATGCCGGCGTACAGGTCGTTCGGCATGGTGCCGGTCTGCAGGGTGGTCGCCTGGTCCACGACGACGGGGGCGATGAGGTATTCGCCGTTCACCTCGCCCTTGCGGCGGAACATCTCGGCGTAGGCGAAGATGTCGTCGACGGTGCTCACCGCACCGACCCACGGGATCTCGGAGTCCTCGGTGATGGCCTCGTTGAGGTCCTCGATGTCGGCGGGCGAGAGCCAGCCGTTGTCGGGCACGTACGCCTTGAGCGGCACGGCGTCGGCGCGCCAGGCCTCGGGCAGGCCGAAAGCGGTGCGCGACATCCCGATCGGGTCGAAGATCAGATCCCGCGCCAGATCCCGGAACCGCTCGTATCCGTAGACGCGCCGGACCATCTCGCCCATGAGGGCGTGGTTGATCGAGGGGGCGTAGTTGAGGTTGGTGCCGGGCTCGTTGACCACGTCCACCGAGCACAGCGCCTCGATGACGTCGGCGAGCACGCCGAAGCGGTCGGGGCCGAGGCCGGGGTTGGGGGTGGCCGGCATGCCGGAGCGGTGGGTCAGCAGGTGGTGCAGGTTGATCCGGTCCTTGCGGACCGAGCGGAAGACGTCGGTGCCGAAGAACTCCGGGATGATGTCGACGACACGGGTCGACAGGGCCAGCTTGCCCTCGCCGAGGGCCCGGTAGGCGAGCGCGTTGGTGAACGACTTCGTCATCGACAGGATGCGGAAGACGTTGTCGCGGCGCAGCGGGGTGCTCGTGGCGCGTTCGGCGTAGCCGATGGTCTCGTCCAGGGCGATCTCGCCGTGGCGGGCGACGATGATGTTGACGCCGTCGTAGTCGCCCCGGTCGATGTCGCGGCGGATCTCGTCGACGAGGCGGACGAGCGCGCGGCGGTCGAGAGCGGAGTGGTCGTGCACTGTCATGGTCGGATGTTCCTGTTCTCGGATGATCCTGTGGCTGTACGAATCACGCGGCTCGTCACATCACGAGTCCGCCGGACGGCGAGAACGTCTGGCCGGTGTAGTAGGCACCCTCCTCGCCGGCGAGGAACAGCACGGTCCGGGCGACCTCCTCCGGGGTGGCGGCGCGCTTGATCGGCTGGAGGGACACGAGGAACTCGTTGAACTCGGGTTCGGTCTGCCGGAAGAGCGGGGTGTCGACGGCGCCGGGGGCGAGGGCGTTGACGCGAATGTTGAAGGGCGCCAGTTCGGTTGCGGTCTCGCGGGTGAGGCCGAGGACGCCGGCCTTGGACGCCGGATAGTAGGCGGGCATCACGACGGACATCAGCGCGGCGGCCGAGGAGAAGTTGACGATCGCTCCCCCGCCGGCCTTCTTCATCAGCGGCACCGCCGCACGGGTGGTGTAGAAGGGGCCGTACAGGTTGATCTTGAGGACGCGGTCGAAGTCCTCGTCGGTGACCGACTCGATGAATTCGGGGTGGTGCGGGCGGCCTTCCCTGGCGGCGACGAAGCCCTTGTAGTTCTCGGCGTTGAGGGCCTCGGCGGCGGCGCGGTTGGGGGCGTTGACGCCGGCGGCGTTGACGAGGACGTCGAGGTGGCCCTGCTCGTCGTCGACGCGCGCGAAGGCGGCGCGGACGGCGTCGGGATCGGCGATGTCGAGCGGGACGGGGCGCGCACCGGGCAGGGCCGCGAAGTCGCGCTCGAGGTTCTCGGCGGAGATGTCGGCCCCGTACACGACGGCACCCTGCGCGGCGAACGCCGCAGCGGTGGCCAGACCCATGCCGGACGCGGCACCGGTGACGAAGACGACCTTGTCCTGGAACTGCATTCGATTCTCCTCGACGATGGCGGCTACCTGTGGCCGCCCGACGGATCGAAAGCATGGCATTTCACTAGACGCATGTCTAGCGAAATTTTTCCCAAGATCGAAAAGGGCAGGTAGGACCTATTGTTTTCCAGTCGAATCATATGTAATTCGCCTGTAATACATCGGAACCGAGACGCTGGAGAGGTCCCGGGAACGACGGAGCCCCCATCGACCTCGAGGTCGATGGGGGCTCCGGAGGGATGCGTGCGGCCGGAACCGCGGACGCGGCCTAGGCGTTCACGACCGCGTCCAGGACGCTGTAGAACATGCCGAGACCGTCGTCACTCGGGCCGGTGAGGGCCTCGGTGGCGTGCTCGGGGTGCGGCATGAGGCCGACGACGCGACCGTTGGCCGACGAGATGCCGGCGATGCCACGCTGCGAGCCGTTCGGGTTGTCGCCGGCGTAGCGGAACACCACGCGGCCCTCACCCTCGAGCTCGTCGAGAACCTTCTCGGAGGCCTGGTAGCGGCCCTCACCCGACTTGAGCGGGATCAGGATCTCCGCACCCGCCTCGTACCGCGAGGTCCACGCGGTCGAGTTCGTCTCGACCTTCAGCCACTGGTCGCGGCAGACGAAGTGCAGGCCGGCGTTGCGGGTGAGCGCGCCGGGCAGCAGGCCCGCCTCGCACAGCACCTGGAAACCGTTGCAGATGCCGAGGACCGGCATGCCCTTCCCTGCGGCCTCGACGACCTTGCCCATGACGGGGGCGAACCGGGCGATCGCGCCGCAGCGCAGGTAGTCGCCGTAGGAGAAGCCACCGGGCACGATGACCGCGTCGACCCCCTTGAGGTCGGCATCGCCGTGCCACAGGCTCACGGCCTCACCACCGGCGAGCGTCACCGCGCGGGCGGCGTCGACATCGTCGAGCGTGCCCGGGAAGGTGATGACTCCGATGCGTGCGCTCATGCGTCACCGTCGATCCGCCGGATGGCCCAGTCCTCGATCACCGTGTTGGCGAGCAGGGACTCGGCGATCTTCTCCAGCTCCTCGTCACTGACGCTGCCGTCGACCTCGAGCTCGAACCGCTTGCCCTGACGGACGTCGGTCACGCCCGCGAAGCCCAGCCGCGACAGCGCCCCGGTGATGGCCTGACCCTGCGGGTCGAGAATTTCGGCTTTGGGCATGACTTCGACGACGACACGCGCCACGTGCTGCTCCTCGGTAGTAGTGCTGGCGCCCGGGGACGGACACCGGACACCCAGCAGTTTACCGGCCCGTCCTGCCACGACAGGAATCGGCCGACGGAAGTGACCCATTCGACGCACACTGGCGTATTTATACCCCCCGGGGGTATAACGGAGGAGGCGACCCGAAAAGGAGCACTCATGACCACCACCGGGACCACGCACGAGATCGAACTCGTCATCGGGGGAATGACCTGCGCATCCTGCGCGGCACGCGTGGAGAAGAAACTGAATCGCATGGACGGCGTCACCGCGACCGTCAACTACGCGACCGAGAAGGCCAAGGTCAGCTACACCGACGAGGTCTCCCCCGACGACCTCGTCGCGACCGTCGAGGCCACCGGGTACACCGCGCAGCTGCCCGAACCGCCGGCCACACCGGACACCGGCGAGGCGCCGCCCGAACCCGACGAGGCCACCGCCTGGCGTCAGCGGCTCGTGGTCTCGGCGCTGCTCAGCGCCCCGGTCCTGCTCCTGTCGATGATCCCGGCGCTGCAGTTCGACAACTGGCAGTGGCTGTGCCTGACCCTCGCCTCCCCCGTCGTCGTGTGGGGCGCGCTGCCCTTCCACCGCGCCGCGTGGACGAACCTGCGGCACGGCGCCGCCACGATGGACACGCTCATCTCCGTCGGCGTGAGCGCCGCCTACCTGTGGTCGGTGTGGGCCCTGTTCTTCACCGACGCCGGCATGCCCGGCATGACGATGACCTTCGATCTGTTCCCGTCCGCAGACGGCGCCCCGGACATCTACCTCGAGGTCGCGTCCGTGGTCACGACCTTCATCATCGCCGGCCGGTACTTCGAGGCCCGCGCGAAGCGCAGCTCCGGCGCGGCACTGCGCGCCCTGCTCGACCTCGGCGCCAAGGACGCCACCGTCCTGCGCGACGGCCGCGAGACGCAGGTGCCGATCGGGCAGCTCGCGGTCGGCGACGTGTTCGTCGTGCGGCCCGGCGAGAAGATCGCCACCGACGGTGTCGTCGAATCCGGCACGTCGGCCGTCGACGAGTCGATGCTCACCGGCGAATCGGTGCCCGTCGAGGTCGGCCCCGGCGACCGGGTCGTGGGGGCGACCGTCAACGCCGGCGGACGCCTGACCGTCCGCGCGACCCGCATCGGCGCCGACACCCAGCTCGCGCAGATGGCGCGGCTGGTCGAGGAGGCACAGACCGGCAAGGCCGAGGTGCAACGGCTCGCCGACCGGGTGTCGGCGGTGTTCGTCCCCATCGTGATCGGACTGTCGCTGCTCACCCTCGCAGCATGGCTGCTGCTCACCGACGATCCGGTCTCGGCCGCCTTCACCGCCGCGGTGGCGGTACTCATCATCGCCTGCCCCTGCGCGCTCGGGCTGGCGACGCCGACGGCGCTGCTCGTGGGCACCGGGCGCGGCGCCCAGCTGGGCATCATCATCAAGGGCCCGCAGATCCTCGAGTCGACCCGCCGGGTGGACACCGTCGTCCTCGACAAGACCGGCACCGTCACCACCGGCCGCATGACCGTCGCCGCGGTGCACGTCGCGCCCGGTGAGGACACCGGCGAGGCACTGCACGTCGCGGGGGCGCTCGAGCACGCCTCCGAGCACCCGATCGCGCGGGCGATCGCCGAGCGCGCCGCGGACGAACGCGCCCTCACCGAGGTCGAGGGCTTCGAGAACCACGGCGGACGCGGGGTCTCGGGTGTGGTGGACGGCCGGGCCGCGGTGGCCGGGCGGCTGAGCTGGCTGCGCGACGAGTGGTCGCTGACGCCTCCCGCCGCACTGGTGTCCGCGGCCGAGGCCGCGCAGTCCGAGGGACGCACCCCCATCTGGGTGGCCTGGGACGGAGCGGTCCGCGCCGTGATCGTCGTGTCCGATTCGGTGAAGGACGACGCGGCCGACGCGGTCGCCGAACTCCGGGAACTGGGCCTGCGTCCGGTGCTTCTCACCGGCGACAACCGGGGAGCGGCCGAGGCGGTCGCGGAGCAGGTGGGCATCGACGAGGTCGTCGCCGAGGTCATGCCCGCCGACAAGGTCGACGTGGTGCGCCGGCTGCAGGAGGAGGGACGGGTCGTCGCGATGGTCGGAGACGGCGTCAACGATGCCGCCGCACTCGCCCGGGCCGATCTCGGTCTGGCGATGGGCCCCGGCACCGACGTGGCGATCGAGGCCTCCGACCTGACCCTGGTGCGCGGCGACCTGCGGGCCGCCCCCGACGCGATCCGGCTGTCCCGCGCGACGCTGCGGACGATCAAGGGCAACCTGTTCTGGGCGTTCGCCTACAACGTCGCCGCGCTGCCGCTCGCGGCGCTGGGCCTGCTCAACCCGCTGCTCGCCGGTGGGGCGATGGCGTTCAGCTCGGTGTTCGTGGTGAGCAACAGCCTGCGGTTGCGCCGCTTCTCCCCGCGCTGACCGCCGGCGACGGGAGATACTGGCAGCCATGCGACTGACCCACTTCGGCCATTCCTGCATCCTCGTCGAGCATCTCGGTGTGAAGCTGCTGTTCGATCCGGGCACCTTCTCGCACGGATTCGAGGGCATCACCGGGCTCGACGCCGTCCTCGTCACCCACCAGCATCCCGACCACGCCGACCCCACGCGGCTGCCGGCCCTGCTCGAGGCCAATCCCGACGCGAAGCTGTACTCCGATCCGCAGTCGGCCGGGCTGCTCGGGGACGACCGGACCGCGGAACGGCCCGGCGGCGACTGGACCGCGGTGCGGCCCGGCGACAGCTTCACCGTCGGATCGCTCACCGTGCGGGGCACCGGGGGCCGGCACGCCGTGATCCACCCGGAGATGCCGGTCATCGACAACACGGCCTTCCTCGTCGGCGACGACGAGAACCCCGCACGGCTGATGCATCCCGGCGACTCGCTGTACATCCCGTACGAGCGCGTCGACGTGCTCGCTCTGCCGGCGACGGCCCCGTGGCTGAAGATCTCCGAGGCCGTCGACTACCTGCGGGCCGTGAACCCGCGCGTCGCCGTCCCGATCCACCAGGGCATCGTCAACGACAACGGCCGCGGCATCTTCTACGGCCGGTACACCGAGATGGCCCCGGAGGGAACCGAGTTCCGCGTGCTCCCGTACGAGAGCGACGTGGAGGTCTAGTCCCCCGTCACCGGGCGGCGGCGCGTCCCGCCGCCCGGCCGGAGAAGATGCACCCGCCGAGGAAGGTGCCCTCGAGCGCGCGGTAGCCGTGCACTCCACCCCCACCGAAGCCCGCGACCTCACCGGCGGCGAACAGGCCGTCGAAGACCGATCCGTCGGAGCGCAACACCCGCGACGACAGGTCGGTCTCGAGGCCGCCGAGTGTCTTGCGGGTGAGCACGTGCAGCTTGACCGCGATGAGCGGGCCGGCCTTCGGGTCGAGGATGCGGTGCGGCGCCGCGATGCGCGCGACCCGGTCGGGCAGATAGGCACGCGCCGCGCGCACCGCCGCGACCTGCAGGTCTTTCGTGTACTTGTTGGTGATCTCGCGGTCGCGCGCCTCGACCACCGAGCGCACCTTCTCGTAGTCGAGCGGCGCCTCGGGGGTGAGTTCGTTCATCCCGGCGACGAGATCGGCGAGGGTGTCGCGCACGACGAAGTCGACGCCGCGCTCCTTGAACGCCTCCACCGGCCCGGGCGCCCCGGACTTCACGCGCTGCAGCAGGAGCTTGACGTCGCGGCCGGTCAGGTCGGGGTTCTGCTCCGAACCCGACAGCCCGAACTCCTTCTCGATGATCTTCTGATCGAGGATGAACCAGGTGTGGTCGTGACCGGTGCTCGTGATGTATTCGAGCGTGCCGAGGGTGTCGAAACCGGGGAACAGCGGCACCGGCAGGCGCTTTCCGGTGGCGTCGAGCCACAGCGACGACGGGCCGGGCAGGATGCGGATGCCGTGCTCGGGCCACACCGGGTCGTAGTTGGTGATGCCCTCGGTGTAGTGCCACATGCGGTCGCGGTTGACGATGTTGCCGCCCGCCTTCTCGGTGATCTCCAGCATGCGGCCGTCGACGTAGGCCGGGACGCCGGAGAGCATGTGCTTCGGGGGCTCCCCCATCCGCTTGGGCCAGTTCTTGCGCACCAGTTCGTGGTTGCCGCCGATGCCGCCGGAGGTGACGATGACGGCGCCCGCCGACAGTTCGAAGTCCTCGACCACCGTGCGGGAGGACGCCACGCCGCGCGGCAGGTCGGTGGGTTCGAGCACCGCGCCGCGCACCCCGGTGACGGCCCCGCCGGTGACGACGAGTTCGTCGACGCGGTGCCGGAACTTCAAGGTGACGAGACCGCGGTCGACGCCCTCGCGGACCTTGCGGGCGAACATCTCGACCAGGGCGGGTCCGGTGCCCCAGGTGATGTGGAAGCGCGGCACCGAGTTGCCGTGTCCGGCAGCGTCGTACCCGCCGCGTTCGGCCCAGTTGACCATCGGGAAGATCTTCAGGCCGCGCTGTCGGAGCCAGGCGTACTTCTCCCCCGCGGCGAACTCGACGTAGGCCTGCGCCCAGCGCCGCGGCCAGCGGTCCTCGGCCTCCCGGTCGAAGGCGGCCGTGCCCATCCAGTCCTGCAGGGCGAGTTCGTAGGAGTCCTTGATGCCGAGGCGACGCTGCTCCGGGCTGTCGACGAAGAACAGCCCCCCGAACGACCAGAAGGCCTGGCCACCAAGATTGTTCGAGTTCTCCTGATCGACCAGGATCACTTTCCGGCCGGCGTCGACGAGCTCGCCGGTCGCCACGAGTCCTGCGAGCCCCGCCCCCACCACGATCACGTCAGCGTCCATGACTGCCAACACTACCGAGCGGTAGTCGCGTCCGGGAGTCCTCCACCCGCCGACGACCGTGCGGATGCAGGAACCGGCCGGACCGTGCGGGACCGTCCCGCTCACCGGGACCGTGACGCCGGACACATCGGGCCGGGCACAGAGCGACATCGAGTGGCTGATCCGGATGTTCACCGAGGTCGCTCGTCGGGATCGAACCGGCCGAGTTCCCGGCCGAACGCGGCAGCCGGGTGACGCTGCTCGCCGAAGGACAGCAGCAGGTCGCGACCGTACTGTGACGCAGCAGGTCGCGACCTTCCGGTCAGGCGTCGTGCCGGGGCGCGGAGATCGCGTCCCAGTGCACGGCCTCCTCGAGCGGCCGGCCGGTGCGCCAGCCGAACCGTTCGAGGTCGGGGATCTCCTGCAAGCGGGTGACGGGACCGACGCACAGCCAGGCGATGGGCCGTGTCGGGGCCTGCACACCGACGAAGTCGGCGAGGAAATCCTCCTCGTAGAACGACACCCAGCCGACACCCAGCCCTTCGGCGGTCGCCGCGAGCCAGAGGTTCTGGATGGCGAGAACCGCGGAGAACAACCCGGACTCGTCGATGGTGTGCCGGCCGAGGATGTGCCGACCGCCGCGTTCCGGGTCGTAGGTGACGACGATGCCGGTGCGGGACTCGACGATCCCTTCGATCTTGATGGGATCGAAAGTGCGCTTGCGGTCCTCGGGGAGCGAGTCGGCGAACGCCTGCCGGCACCCGGCGACGTGCTCGGCGAACTCCTTCAGTCGCTGTTCGTCCTGCACGACGACGAAGTCCCAGGGCTGGGTGTTGCCGACGCTCGGTGCGTGGTGCGCGGCGGCGAGGACGCGCCAGAGCACGTCGTCGTCGACCTTCTCACCGGCGAACTCGGCGCGCACGTCGCGGCGCATACGGATGATGTCGTAGAGCGCATCACGCGCTTCGGTACCGAACACGTCGATCAGGCCGGCAGGATCTCTTCGAGGGCGTCGAGGACCTCGGGCGCATCGGGTTCCGTGCGGGGACGGAACCGCGCGGTGACCGTGCCGTCGGGGGCGATGAGGAACTTCTCGAAGTTCCACTGGATGTCGCCGGCCTCACCGGAGGCGTCGGGGTGCTTGGTGAGCTCCGCGTAGAGCGGGTGCCGGTTCTCGCCGTTGACCTCGATCTTCTCCAGCAGCGGGAAGGTGACCCCGTAGGTGGTGGAGCAGAACTCCTGGATCTCCTCCGGCGTGCCCGGCTCCTGGCCCATGAACTGGTTGCACGGCACGCCCACGACGAACAGGCCGCGGTCGCGGTAGTCCTGCGCGAGCTGTTCGAGCGCCGTGTACTGCGGGGTCAGCCCGCACTTGGATGCGACGTTGACGAGCAGGATCGCGTGGCCCGCGTACGCGCCGAGGGTCGTCGGTTCACCCGAGAGGGTGTTGATCGGAATGTCGTGGAGAGACGTGGTCATGTCTCCAACCTAGCCCGTGGCCGATTCCCGGCGGCTACATCTTCTCACCGGGCAATGCGGCGGCCCGCCGCACCCGGCTGCGGAACCGCTCCTCGTCGAGCTCGTCGAGGCGCCGGCCGATGTCGTGCTTCCACTCGGGCATCGCCGCGATGTATTCCTCGATCGGCTCCCTCCCCGCACCCTTCGGGATCCGGGGGTTCCCACCCGCCAGCAGTGCGTCGAGCTCGTCGAGGCAGGTCGTCCACCCGGCGGCGACCATCGCAGCGGTCTCCCGGTCGCCGAGGACGTTGGCGAACACCAGCACACTGCCCTGCCCCGACGGGCTCAGCGTGAACCACAGTTCGTCGCCCTCCCAGGTGTAGGCGAGACGCTGCGCCGGTTCGCACGCCAGCACCGTGCCGGTGGTGGGTTCGGCGCCCGGTTCGTCGGTGAAGGTGACCGTGCCGTCCTCACGTGGTTCGATGTCGACGCGGCAGGGGAACCAGCGCGCGAGATCGGCCGGGTCGGTCAGGGCGCGCCACAGCCGCTCGGGCTGGTGCGGGCACTGCTTCTCGAACTGGATCGCGGGGCGTCCGTCGACGTCGACGAATCGGGCTCGGGTGTTCACGACGATCCCTCCGGCGGCTCGGTTCCTTCCGGAACTATGCCCCACAGGTCCGACAGGAACGCTTCGTTCAGGAGATCCGGTCGAACTCGTCCTCGATGTCCCAGGGCTGCCCGGAGGCCCCGTCGTCCTCGGCGAGCCCGCGGGCCCGGACGAACTCCGCGGCGATCTGCCGGGAGGTGCGCAGCACCGCCGCTTCGATCCCGGCCCGATCGAGGCGGCCGGTGGCGGCCGAGAGGCTCACCGCCGCGATCGGACGCCCTCCGACGAGCACCGGTGACGCCACCGCGCTGGTCCCCACCTTCAGTTCGTCGTGGGCGAAGGAACAGCCCTGCTCCTGCACCTCGTCGAGCTGGGAGCGGAGCACCCCGGCATGCCGGACCGTGTGACTCGAGGTGCGGACGTGCCGGACGTGGTGGGCGATCGCGCGGTTGCGGGTCCCGTCGTCGAGGAAGGCGATGATCGCCTTGCCCGAGGCGGTGCTCAGTGCCGGTGCCCGCCCGCCGACGACGGGAGTGGCGACGCGGGTGCGCGAACTGGTGAGCTCCGCGATGAGGACGACGTCCCAACCGTCGAGCACGGACAACCCCACCGACGTTCCGAACTGCAGGAACAGGTCGCCGAGCAGCGGTGTCGCGACGTCCTTGAGCCCACCGGGGCGGCCGTGGACGAAATGGCTGCCCAGTTCGAACATCTTGATGCCGAGCCGGTACTGGTTGCCGTTGCGGATCACGTGGCCGCTGGCGGTCAACTGACCGAGGATGCGGAAGGCCGTGGACTTCGGCAGCGAGGTGCGCTGGGCGAGTTCGGTCAGACTCATGGTGTGGCCCGCGTCGAGGAAGGCGTCGATGAGCGAGAGCGCGCGGCCCACCGCGATACTCGGCTTCACATTGACGGGTGGGGCCTGGGGCTCACCACTGGTCACGAGGCACTTCCTTCCACGGCATCCGCGGACCTCCGGGACATCGAGCTCCCCCGCTTCGACGAGAAGCTAGCACACGCCTCGTCCTTCGCAGATCTGCTACAGAAACGACTGTCCGCTACGGACATTTCCGTAGCGGACAGTCGTTGTCGTAGCGGATGGCCCGGAGTCAGACGGGGACCTTCTCCAGGCTCGCGGGCTCGCGCTCGGGAACCGGATGGTCGTCGAGCATCATGCTCTCGTCGAAGGGCAGCCGCCCGCCGAGCACCTCGTCGACGCGCTCGCGGTCCACCGACTTCGTCCAGGTGCCGACGAGCAGGGTCGCGATGGCGTTGCCGGAGAAGTTGGTGACGGCGCGGGCCTCGGACATGAACCGGTCGACGCCGACGATCAGGCCGACACCGTCGAGCAGGTCGGGGCGGTGGCTCTGCAGACCGCCCGCCAGCGTCGCCAGGCCGGCGCCTGTGACCCCCGCGGCGCCCTTCGAGGCGACGATCATGAACACCAGCAGCGACAGCTGCTCGCCCATGTTCAGCGGGCTGCCCATCGCGTCGGACACGAACAGCGCGGCCATCGTCAGGTAGATGGCGGTACCGTCGAGGTTGAACGAGTAGCCGGTGGGCACGACGACACCGACCGTCGTGCGCTGGACCCCGAGATGCTCCATCTTCGCGATGAGGCGCGGCAGCGCGGACTCCGACGACGAGGTCGCGAAGATCAGCAGGTACTCGCGCGCCAGGTACTTCACCAGCTTGAACACCGAGACACCCGCGACCAGACGCAGCAGCGAGCCGAGCACACCGAAGACGAACACGATGCAGGTGAGATAGAAGGCGATCATCAGCACGCCGAGCTGCAGGACCGCACTCAGGCCGGTCTGGCCGACGACGTTGGCCATGGCACCGAACGCGCCGATGGGGGCCAGCCACAGGATCATCGTCAGGATCCGGAAGACGAGCTTCTGCAGGTGGCCGATGCCGCGGAGGACCGGCTCACCGGACTTGCCGATGCCCTGCAGGGCGAACCCGACGAGCAGCGCCACGAAGAGGGTCTGCAGGACGCTGCCCTCGGTGAGGGCGGACAGCAACGAGGTGGGGATGATCGAGGCGATGAAGTCGACGGTGCCGCCGGCGGCATGGGCCTTCTCCGCGAGCTCGGCGCCCGAACCGGCCGTATCGGGACTCAGGGACAGCCCCGTCCCGGGATCGAGCAGGTTGCCGACACCGAGGCCGATCGCGAGCGCCACCGTGGACATACCCACGAAGTAGAGGAGCGCCAGACCACCGATCCGGCCGACGCTGGCCGCCGCGCGCACCGACCCGATACCGAGCACGATGGTGCAGAAGATGACCGGACTGATCATCATCTTGATGAGATCGACGAACATCGTGCCCAGGAATCCCACGGATTTGCCGGCCTCCGGGGCGACCCACCCCAGGGCGATGCCGGCGACGACGGCCACGATGACGCCGACGTACAGCCAGTGGGTACGGTCACGGCGTTTCACGCCGCCTCGAGTCGTGGTGCTCATGGGGTGCCCTTCGATCACGGATGTCGTGTGCGGTGGTGACCGGTGTCACTTCCACCTACCCGAGATGGTTGTAGGGAAACACCCTGCCGAGGAAGTTTGTGTACATAGTGTTCACGGGGAGGTGACCGGGTGAGACGTCGCGAGGGGCGGCAGCCCATGAGCGTGGCGGGCCGGCTGCTGATCCTCCAGCTGGTGGTGTTCACCGTGGTCGCGGTGGTGGCTGGTGTGCTGTTCGCCGTCGACGAGCGCCGCGACGCCGACGACGCGACCCGCCGGGCGGTGACCGAGATCGCAGTGACCACGGCGCAGTTCCCGGAGATCTCCGAGGGGCTGGACTCCCCCGATCCGACCGCCGCGCTCCAGGAGCGCGCCGAGGAGATCCGCGAGGCGACCGGCACGGATTTCGTGGTGATCGTCGATCCCGCGGGCATCCGTGTGACGCATCCGGTCGTCGAGCAGATCGGCCTGCCCTACACCGGTCACGTCGAGCCGGCCCGTTCCGGGCAGCCGTACAGCGAGACGTACACCGGCAGCCTCGGCCCGTCGATCCGCACGGTCGCGCCGGTGTACGCCGACGACGGCGATCTCGTCGGATTCGTGTCGGTGGGGGTGACCCGCCAGCGCATCGCCGAGAACTTCCTGCGCGGCGTGCCGGGGATCGTGGGGATCGTCGCCGTGGGACTCGCGGTGTCGGCGGTCGGCGCCTATCTGGTTTCCCGGAGGTTGCGCCGACAGACGCTCGGGCTGAATCCCGATCAGCTGCGGCGCATGTACGAGCACCACGACGCGGTCCTGCACTCGATCGGTGAGGGTCTGCTGGTGTTCGGCGGACCGGACGACTCCCCCCGGGTCGATGTCGTCAACGACGAGGCCCGCCGCCTGCTCGGCCTCCCTCCGGCCGGCCCCGTTCCGTTCGACACCCTGCCGGAGACGCTGCGCGACCTCGCGACCGGTGGGGAGGCCCGCGACGAGGTGCACCTGACGCGCGACCGGGTGCTCGTCGTCAACAGCGACGCGGTGACCTGGAACGATCGCCGGATCGGCACCGTCGTCACGCTCCGCGACCACACCGAGTTGCGCAGTGTCCTGGGCGAACTCGATTCGGTTCGCGGTTTCGCCGAGGCGCTGCGGGCGCAGGCGCACGAGTCGGCGAACCGCCTGCACACCATCGTCACGATGGTCGAGCTCGGTCGTCAGGAGGAGGCGGTGGCCTTCGCGACGCGGGAACTCGCCGTCTCCCAGAACCTCATCGACCGGCTCACGACCGCCGTCCACGAACCCGCCCTGTCGGCACTGCTGCTCGGGAAGGTCGACGAGGCCGCCGAACACGGCGTGGAGCTGACGGTCACCGACGACACGGCGCTCGGACCGGTGCCGATCCCGGCCGGGGATCTCGTCACCCTGGTGGGCAACCTGATCGACAACGCGATCGACGCTGCCCACGACGCCGACGAACCGTGGGTGGAAGTCACCGTCCGGCAAGAGGATTCGACGATGATCGTCGAAGTCGCCGACAGCGGCCCCGGCATGTCGCCGGAGGTGCTCGCCCGGGCGATGCAGCGCGGCTACTCCACCAAGTCCGAGCAGCGCGGCCTCGGGCTCGCCCTCGTCGCGCAGGTGGTCGCCCGTCACGGTGGTGTGCTGCGCACCGAACCGTCCCTGGGGGCGATGGTGATTGCCGAGATCCCGATCGGGGACGAGACGTGATCCGGGTGCTGATCGTCGAGGACGAACCGCTCATCGCCGACGCGCACCGCGAATACGTCGGCAGGATGGACGATTTCGAGGTGGTGGGTGTCGCCGGTACCGGCGACGAGGCGTTGCGGGCGGTCGCGTCGGCCGCACGGTCCGGGCAACCGGTGGATCTGGTGCTGCTCGATATCGGGTTGCCCGACACCAACGGCCTCGAGGTCGCGGCCCGGCTGAGCGCGCGCACCCCGACCCCCGACATCATCGCCGTCACGTCGAACCGCGACCTGGAGGTCGTGCGCACCGCAGTGTCGCGCGGTGTGGTGCTGTACCTGCTCAAGCCGTTCACCTTCGCGGGCCTGCGCGACAAGCTCGATCAGTACGTCGCCTACCGCACCGCACTGCGCGACGCGGAGACCGCCGGCGGGCAGCACGACATCGACCGCGCGATGGCAGCGTTGCGCACCACCGGGTCGCGGACCACCACACCGAAGGGCATCTCCCCCGACACCCTCGATCGTGTCGTGGGATGTCTGCGCGAGGCGGACGCCCCGAGATCCGCCGCGGAAGTGGGTGCTACGGTGGGCGTTTCCCGTGTGACGGCCTGGCGGTATCTCGAGCGTCTGGCCGACGACGGTGCCGTCTCCCGCATCACCGAATACGGACGGGCCGGCCGCCCCCGGGTGCGATACGAACTGCGCCGCTGAGGAAGTCGCCGATCCGCTACGAGTTCGGTCATCCGCTGCGGCAATTGCTGCGGCGGATGACGAAGAAGCGAGCGGATGCGGACCGTCAGGTCAGGTAGTGCTTGCGGACGAGCCGGTGCCAGCGCCGCTGCCGGTACCGGAACAGCACCCCGGCCACGGCGACCGCGACGGGCGTCAGCGGACCGGCGTCGATGTCGACGACGTCGCGGTACCGGCACCGGTCCTCCCCGGCGGGCTCGACGTGCAGGGTGTGGTTCCACTGCTGCAGCACACCACCGTGTTCGCGGGTGCGGATGGTGTGACTCGCCGGATCGACCTCGACGATCTCGATCGTGTGGCGGTAGGCCGGGATCACGTGGAACACCCACAACCACCCACCGCCGCTCTCGCCTTCCCGCAGCGGCGTGGCACGCCCGGCCAACGCGGGCATCCCGATCAGACCCCGGACCACGTACAGGAAGGTGACGGGAGAGAGCATCGCCTCCCACACCCGCTCCGCGGAGGTGGGCAGCTCCGTCTCGAGCCGGAGCGATCGCACGGCCGCCTCCCTCCACGCGGATTCGGGGTGCAGGTTACTGCGCGGGAGCCTCCGCGCGGTAGGCGCCGGAAGTCTCGAGCACCCAGGCGAATTCGAACGCGACCTCGCGCCACTTCTCGTAGCGACCCGAGACACCGCCGTGGCCCGCCTTCATCTCCGTCTTGAGCAGCAGCGGGGAATCGCCGGTCTTCGTCGCCCGCAGCCGGGCCACCCACTTGGCGGGTTCGACGTAGAGCACGCGCGTGTCGTTGATGCTCGTGATCGCGAGGATCGCGGGATAGTCCTTGGCCTCGACGTTCTCGTAGGGGCTGTAGGACCGCATGTACTCGTACACCTCGGGGTCCTCGAGGGGGTTGCCCCACTCGTCCCACTCGATCACCGTCAGCGGCAGCGACGGGTCGAGGATCGAGGTCAGCGGATCGACGAACGGCACGTTCGCGAGGATGCCGGCGAACAACTCGGGCGCCAGGTTCGCGACCGCGCCCATGAGCAGACCACCGGCGCTGCCGCCGTCGGCGACGAGCTTGCCCTGGCTCGTGGCGCCGGTGTCGATCAGGTGCCGCGCGCACGCCACGAAGTCGGTGAAGGTGTTCTTCTTCGTGAGCGTCTTGCCGTTCTCGTACCAGTGCCGGCCCATCTCGCCGCCACCGCGGACGTGTGCGACGGCGAAGACCATGCCCCGGTCGAGCAACGACAGCCGCGCGACGGAGAAGGCCGGATCGATGCTGGCCTCGTAGGAGCCGTAACCGTAGAGCAGCGTCGGTGCGTCCGCCGGGGCGCCCTTGCGGGCCACGATCGACAGCGGGATCCTCGTGCCGTCCTCGGCGGTGACCCACTCGCGGCGCTGCTCGTAGAGCGACGGATCGAAGTCGCCGAGCACGGGCTGCGACTTGAGCAGGGTCAGCTCGCCGGTGCTCACCCGGTAGTCGTAGACGCGGCTCGGGGTGATGAAGGAGGTGTAGCCGAGCCGCAGGGTCGGCTGGATCCACTCGGGGTTGCCCCCGGGGCCCACGGCGAACAGTTCCTCGTCGAATTCGAGTTCGACGAGGTCGCCGTAGCCGTCCTCGGTGAGCGGCCACACGGCGAGCCGGGTGAGGGCCTCGCGCCGGTAGCCGAGCACGATGTGGCCCTCGAAGGCGTCGACGTCCTCGAGCCGGACGTCCTTGCGGTGCCCGATGAGGGTGCGCAGCGCCGTGGGGTCGTCGACGGGGGCCTCGGCGAGCACGAAGTTCTCGGCCTTCTCCCCCGTCTCCGGATCGACGTCGTTGTGCAGGATGAGGAAGCGGTCCTCCCCGGCGACGACGGCGTGCTCGGCGCTGTACTCCACACCTTCCCGGCGCGGCAGGATCACACGGAACTCGCCGGTGGGGTTGTCGGACTCGAGCACCCAGCCCTCGGAGGTGATCTTGGAACCGACCCAGATCATGAGGTACTTCTCGCTGCGGGTCGAGCCGATCGCCACCCAGTACCGTTCGTCGGGCTCGTGGAAGACCTTCACGTCCTGGTCGACGGGGGTGCCGAGCTCGTGCCGCCAGACGGTGTCGGGCCGCCAGGACTCGTCGACCGTCTGGTAGAAGACGTGGCTGTGGTCGAGCGCCCAGGTGGCGCCGGGCGCGGTGCCGGGGATCTCGTCGGGCAGCAGTTCGCCGGTGGTGAGGTCCTTGAACCGCAGGGTGTAGCGCTCGTCGCCGACGACGTCGGTCGAGTACGCCAGCAGTCTGCCGTCGTGGCTGATGGAGAAGGCACCGAGGGAGAAGAACTCGTGTCCTTCCGCCTCGGCGTTGCCGTCGAGCAGGATCTCCTCGCCCGGCAGCTCGACGCCGGGGGTGACCGTGGGCGGGGTCCAGTCCCCGGCGTCGGTGATCGGGCAGCGGCACTGGATGGCGTACTGCTTGCCCTCGACGGTGCGGGCGTAGTACCACCAGTCGCCCATGCGGGTGGGGACCGACATGTCGGTCTCCTGGGTCCGCGACTTGATCTCCTCGAAGATCGCCTCCCGCAACGGAGCGAGGTGCTCCGTCATCGCCTCGGTGTACGCGTTCTCGGCCTCGAGGTACGCGATGACCTCGGGGTCGTTCTTGTCACGCAGCCATTCGTACTCGTCGACGAAGGTGTGTCCGTGGTGGGTGCGCTCGAACGGCACCTTCTTCGCGACGGGAGGGGTGAGGTCCGAGGAGATCATGTGCGGTCAGCCGATCCAATCGTCGAAGGACAGTCCCGAGATGCGTTCGTAGGCCTCGATGTAGCGGGCACGCGTTCTGTCGACGACGTGCTGCGGCAGCGGCGGGGGCGGGGTGTCGGAGGCCCGGTCCCAGCCGGATTCGGGGCCGGTGAGCCAGTTGCGGACGATCTGCTTGTCGAAGCTGGGCTGCACCTTGCCCTCCTCGTACTCGTTCGCGTCCCAGTAGCGGGACGAGTCCGGGGTGAGGACCTCGTCGGCGAGCACCAGGTTGCCGGCCTTGTCGAGGCCGAACTCGAACTTGGTATCGGCGAGGAGGATGCCGCGATCGGAGGCGTACATCGCCGCACGCTCGTAGATGTCGAGGGTGTCCTGGCGCAGCTTCATGGCCAGGTTCAGGCCGACCTTCTCGACGACGTCGTCGAACGAGATGTTCTCGTCGTGGTCGCCGAGCGCCGCCTTGGTGGCCGGGGTGAAGATCGGCTCGGGCAGCTTGCTGGCCTCGACGAGGCCCTCGGGCAGCGCGACACCGCAGACCGTGCCGGTGGCCTGGTAGTCGAGCAGACCCGATCCGGTGAGGAAGCCCCGCGCGACGCACTCGACGGGCACCATCTCGAGGCGCTTGACCACGAGGGCACGGCCGAGGACCTCCTCGGGGATGCGTTCGTCGTCGGGTTCGCCCGCGAGGTGGTTGTTGGTGGCGTCGAGCAGGTTGAAGAAGAACACGCTCATCGCAGTGAGGACGCGACCCTTGTCCGGGATCGTCGTCTCGAGCACGTGATCGTAGGCCGAGATCCGGTCGCTGGCGACGAGCAGCAGGTGCTCGTCGTCGATCACGTACAGGTCGCGCACCTTGCCGCCGGCGAGGTGTTGGTAGGACTCGAGTGAAGGACGCACGGTGACACCCTAGTGCGGATCGGGTTCCGGCACTGCAACCCGTGGCGGATATCGCGGTCCCGGCGGTCCCGGACCGGCTCGGGAGCCCGCCGCGGAGCCGTCCGGTGTGGTGGACACGACAGCCGGGGCTGCCGGTGCCGAATCGTTACGGACCTCGATGTTTCGTTCCGCGAGGCAATCGGGCACCATCACTGCGGTGAGGACGACAAGCGGCGAAAAGGAAACCATCGAAGACGTGACGTACACCCCTCTCGGGGCGGCCGACGACGCGCACCGACGGCTGGCGCAGGCGACCGCGATGCAGGACACGACGGACTACGAGTCACTGCGTGCCGCCATGGATGCCGAGTACTACTGGCGCGGTGTGTCGGAGACCTTCCGGGTCGCGGACGAGGCGTTCCGGGCGGTGTCCTCCGCCACACGGGACCACCAGGACATCTCGGCGCACGTGATGGCCCGCACCGCGGACTGGGTGGGCACCATCGAGCTGGCGACCGAGGGGTCGCGCCTGTACGGCGCGCTCGTCGCGTACACGCAGGGTGTGAGCGAGGGCTACTCGGCAGTGGACGCCTGGGCGCGGGGGACGCGTCCGGATCTGCGCTGACACGACCACGACGACGGCGGGGCCGGGGGTTCGTCCTCCGGCCCCGCCGTCGTCCGTTCACTGTGCCTGGAGCAAGGCCACCCACTGTTCGAGGTCGGCGGAGGAGGCGAGGTCGACGAAGTCGACGTCCACACCGGCGCTGCGCCACTGCTCGACGAGCGCCATGAGGCGCACCGAGTCGAGTCCCTGGTCGACAAGGCTCGCGGCCGGATCGAGCTCGTCGGGTTCGACGGCGAGGATCCGGGCGATGTCGGCGAGAATGGTCTCCCTCGTCAGCATGTACGTAACTCCTTCTGTTGCAACCGTGCTCACTCGCACCTGCCCGTTCGCCGCGACCGCCGGTACCCGACGACAGGACGAGGCACAGTACTATAGGTAAGCCTAACCGTATATGTTGCTGAGATCGTGTGCCCCGCGGCTCGGTCGTCCAGCAGGCCGCCACAACCGGAAGGTACGAGTATGCGAGTACCGGTCGTCGCCCCCGCAGGCGACCGGGCCGAACGGTCCGTCGCCCGGCCGTTCGTCCTGTCGCGCCCGCACGGCACCGTCGCCGCCGAGGGGATCGACCAGCGGTTCGACTCCGCGTCCGCAGCCGCGGACGCCCTCCGCTCCGGCCGCGTCACGGCTCTGACCGGGGCGCTGCCGTTCGCTCCCGGCCACCCCGCTGCGCTCACCGCACCGCATGCCCTGCGGCACTCCCCCGCCCCCCTGGAGACCCCGCGTCCCTCGCTGCCGCCGATCCGGATCTCGACCGCGCTACCCTCCGAGGCCGAGCACGTGGACCGCGTCGCCACGGCCCTGCGCCTGCTGCGCAGCGACGACTCGGACCTGCTCAAGGTGGTGCTGGCCCGCGCCCTCGTCCTGGATGCCGAACGCCCGGTGGGCGCGGACGACCTGCTCGCTGCCCTCACCCGGAACGACCCTCTCGGCAACGGCTTCGCCGTCGACCTCACTCCGGCCGGTGACGTCTGGGCAGGACGGCATCTCGTGGGATCGAGCCCCGAGGTCCTCGTCCGCCGCCAGGGCGACCGCGTCACCGCGCACCCCCTCGCCGGCTCCGCGCCGCGGCACCCCGATCCCGAGGTCGACCGCGCCACCGGCGAACGACTCGCCGCCTCGGCGAAGAACCTCGCCGAGCACGCCCACGTGGTCGACGCGCTGCGCGCCGCCCTCGAACCGCTGTGCACCGACCTGGAGATCCCCGACCGGCCGTCGCTGACGAGCACCCGCCAGCTCTGGCATCTCGGCACCCCCGTCGCGGGCCGGCTGCGGGATCCGGGCACGACGGCCCTCGACCTCGCGCTCGCGGTGCATCCCACCCCCGCGATCTGCGGCACACCCACCGCCGCCGCCCGTGATCTCATCCTCGACCTCGAGGGCGACCGCGGTTTCTACGCCGGTGCCCTCGGCTGGTGCGACGCCGACGGCGACGGCGAGTGGATGGTGACGATCCGCTGTGCCGTCCTCGAACCGGACGGTGTCACCCTCACCGCCTACGCCGGTGGCGGCATCGTCGCGGCGTCCGATCCCGCCGACGAACTCGCGGAGACCACCGTCAAGTTCGGCACCGTCCTCGAAGCCCTGGGAGTCCACTCATGACCGAGACCACGCACGTCACCCCCGTCACCCTCGTCGTGGGGGCCGCACAGGGGATCGGCCGGGCCACCGCCCGCACCCTCACCGATGCCGGGCACCGCGTCGTCCTGGTCGACCGCGACGCCGACGGGCTGCACAAGACCGCATCGATGCTCGGCACCCCCACCCCCGTCCATCCGGTCGACATCCGCGACCACGACGCCGTCGAGTACGTCGTCCGCAGCATCGAGGCCGAGCACGGGCCGATCGAGCACCTCGCGCACGTCGCCGGGGTGTTCACCACCGGTTCGGTGCTCGACTCGGATCCCGAGGACTGGCGGTACATGTACGACGTGAACGTCACCGGGCTGCTGTCCGTGCTGCGCCCGGTGGGACGGGCGATGCGCGAACGCCGTTCGGGTTCGATCGTCGTCGTCGGTTCGAACTCCGCGGGTGTCCCCCGCATGGGCATGGGCGCCTACGGATCGTCGAAGGCCGCCGCCACGATGATCGTGCGGGTGCTCGGACTCGAACTGGCGCAGTACGGCATCCGCGCCAACATCGTCGCCCCGGGTTCCACCGACACCGCGATGCAGCGGTCGCTGTGGGAGGACCCGAACGACGACGCCGGTGCACGCAGTGCCATCGAGGGCGACCTCTCGCAGTTCAAGGTCGGGATCCCGCTCGGCCGCATCGCCGAGCCCACCGACATCGCCGAGACGATCGAGTTCCTGCTGTCCGACCGTGCGCGGCACATCACCATGCAGGCGCTCTACGTCGACGGCGGCGCCACCCTGCGGGCCTGACCTCACCGACACCGTCCCCCACCCGAAAGGATCCGCTTCCGTGACAACCGGTTCCGGGCGCACCTCGCTCGTCGAGACCGCCCGCTACCCCGAGGACCTCGCCGAGCGGTACCGCGCGGCCGGCTACTGGACGAGCGAGACGTTCGGGCAGTTCCTGCCCGCGCGGGCCGCCCGGTTCGCCGATCGCACCGCCGTCGTCGGCCGCGACGCGTCGGGAACCGAGCGGCGCCTGACCTATCGGGAGCTCGACGATGCCTCGGCGCGGATCGCCGCCGGTCTCGCGGAAATCGGTGTCGCGCAGGGCGATCGCGTGGTCCTACAGCTGCCCAACATCGTCGAGTACACCGAGGTGCTGTTCGCGGTGTTCCGGCTCGGGGCGCTGCCGGTCTTCTCCCTGCCTGCCCACCGCGCCTCGGAGATCGGCTACTTCTGCCGGTTCAGCGACGCCGCGGCGTACGTGATCGCCGCGGAGTTCGGCGGATTCGACTACCGCACACTCGCCCGTCAGGTCACCGCCGAGATGGAGAACCCGCCGACGATCGTCGTCGCCGGCGAGGCCGAGGAGTTCACGGCACTCGATTCGCTGCGCGAGCGGGATCCGGCGCCGATCGCGGAGGACGACGCCGAAAGCGTTGCGTTCCTGCAGTTGTCGGGTGGAACCACCGGCACGTCGAAGCTCATCCCCCGCACCCACGCCGACTATCTGTACTCCGTGCGCGAGTCCGCGGTGATCTGCGGGGTGGACGAGGACACCCGCATGCTGGTCGCGCTGCCGGCCGCCCACAACTTCCCGATGAGCTCGCCGGGCATCCTCGGCGTGCTGCACGCCGGCGGCACGGTCGTCCTCGCCCCGGATCCGAGCCCCGACACCGCCTTCGCGCTGATCGAGCGCGAGCGGGTGACGATGGCGTCGCTGGTGCCGCCGCTCGCGATGGCATGGCTGGCGGCGCGGGCCCGCAGCGACCGGGACCTCTCGTCGCTCCGGGTGCTGCAGGTCGGGGGCGCGAAGTTCCCGGCGGAGGCCGCCAAGCGGGTCGGTCCCGAACTCGGGTGCACGGTGCAGCAGGTCTTCGGCATGGCGGAGGGGCTGGTCAACTACACCCGCCTCGACGACGACGAGGAGATCCTCGTCCACACCCAGGGCCGTCCCATCAGCCCGGACGACGAGATCCGCATCGTCGACGACAACGACGAACCGGTCCCGGACGGTACGCCCGGGCATCTGCTCACCCGCGGCCCCTACACGATCCGCGGCTACTACAACGCCCCCGAGCACAACGCCACTGCCTTCACCCCCGACGGTTTCTACCGCACCGGCGACATCGTGCGGCTCACCGAGCAGGGCTACATCGTCGTCGAGGGCCGGGCCAAGGACCAGATCAACCGGGGCGGGGAGAAGATCGCGGCCGAGGAGGTCGAGAACCACCTCGTCGCGCATCCGGCGGTGCTCGACGCGGCCGTGGTGTCCATGCCCGACCAGTACCTGGGCGAGCGGACCTGCGCGTTCGTCGTCACCGAGGGCGAGGCCCCGAAGGCGCTCGCGCTCAAGATGTTCCTGCGTGAGCGCGGTCTGGCCGAGTACAAGATCCCGGACAAGCTGCAGTTCGTGGATGCCTTCCCGGTGACGGGCGTCGGCAAGATCAGCCGGAACGAGCTCCGACGCGCTCTCGCAGCGACCCTGAAGAACTGATCCGTTCCCGCTCGGCCCGGCCGACGAGGGTGGCGTAGCGGCCGCCGCGCGCCACGAGCGCGTCGTGCGTGCCGTGTTCGACGATGCGGCCGCGGTCGAGCACCACGATCTCGTCGGCGTCGCGCACCGTGGACAGGCGGTGCGCGATGGTGATCGTCGTGCGGCCGGCGCGGGCCGCGTCGAGGGCCTGCTGGACGGCGCGTTCGGTGTCGTTGTCGAGGGCGCTGGTGGCTTCGTCGAGCACGAGGATCCGTGGGTCGCGCAGCAGGGTGCGGGCGATCGCGATGCGCTGTTTCTCGCCGCCGGAGAAGCGGTGCCCACGGGCACCGACGACGGTGTCGTAGCCGTCGGGCAGCGAGACGATCAGGTCGTGGATGCGGGCGGCCCGGGCCGCGGCCTCGATCTCGGCGTCGGTGGCCTCGGGCTCGGCGTAGCGCAGGTTCTCGCGGACGGTGGCGTGCAGCAGGTAGGTCTCCTGGGAGACCACGCCGACGAGGGAGGCCAGGTCGGTGAGCCGCATGTCGCGCAGGTCGATCCCGTCGACGGTCACACGACCGGCGGTGGGGTCGTACAGGCGCGCCACCATGGACCCCAATGTGGTCTTGCCCGATCCCGTTTCGCCCACGAGGGCGAGGTGGGAACCGGCGGGCACGTCGAGGTCGATCCCCGAGAGGGCGTCGCGGTGGGCACCGGCGTAGCGGAAGCTGACGTCCTCGAAGCGCACCCGTCCGGCGACGTTCACGGGGGCGACCGGCACGGGCTCGCGCGGGTCGTCGATGTCGACGGGCAGGTCGAGGTATTCGAAGATGCGGCTGAACAGTGCCAGTGAGCTGGTGACGGACACGCCGACGTCGAGCAGGCCCATGAGGGGCCGGAAGAGGGTGCCCTGCAGACCTGTGAAGGCGACCAGGGTGCCGATGGTCATGCCGCCGGAGGTGGCCGGCAGACCGGCGACGAGGTAGAGGACGGCGGGGATCGCCGCGAAGACGATGTTCATCGTGGCCATGCGCCAGCGGCCGGACAGCTGGGCGTGCACCTCGAGATCGGCGAGTTCGGCGGAGGTCCGCGCGAACTTCTCCGACAGGGCGGGCCCGGTACCGAGGGTCTTGACCAGCATCACGCCGTTGACCGACAGGCCCTCGTCGATCTGGGTCTGCAGGTCGGCGAGGCGGCGTTGCTGGCGGGCCGTGACGGCGCGTCGCATCTGCGCGACCCGTCTGGTGAGCCAGATGGCGGGCGGCAGCACGATCAGGGACAGCAGGGCCAGGCGCCAGCTGAGGACGACCATGGCGACGGCGGTGCCGACGACGGTGGTGAGATTGGCGGCGAGCGAGGT
Organism: Rhodococcus sp. Z13; assembly: GCF_025837095.1. Lineage (NCBI taxonomy): Bacteria > Bacillati > Actinomycetota > Actinomycetes > Mycobacteriales > Nocardiaceae > Rhodococcus > Rhodococcus sacchari. The sequence continues at coordinate 647,242 of NZ_CP107551.1, read as the reverse complement.
CGCGGTGTTGGTGACGACGGACTGCATGCCGCCGATGTCGTTGGTCAGGCGCGACTGGATCTCGCCGCCGCGGGTGCGGGTGAAGAAGTCCAGCGACTGGCGCTGGAGGTGGGCGAAGACGCGGGTGCGCAGGTCGTGCATGACCTGCTGGCCGACGGACGTGGAGATCCAGGTCTGCACCACCGACAGCAGCGATCCGGTGACGGTGACGGTGAGCATGCCGCCGACCGCCCACAGCAGCAGCTGCACGTTCTGGTGCGGGATGGCGTCGTCGATGACGGTGCGGACGAGGAAGGGTGTCGCGAGGGAGATCACCGACGAGGCGACGATCAGTGCGACGACGAGCGCGAGGCGCCCGCGGAAGGGGGTGAACAGGCCGCCGATGCGGCGCAGGCTCACGGGGGATTCGCGGAGCTGTTCGAGGTCCTGCTTGTCGATCTTTCCGGTGCGGCCGGGTCGGCCGCCGGTTCCGGGTGGGGGCTGCATCATGTGCGCCACCTCGATTCGTGGTCGTGATTCGTACTTGTTGAGGTTGCCTCATTGAGTGGTAGACGTCAAGTGAGGTACAGTCCGGGACATGTCGGATTCCCCCGCCGAGTTGCGCGATCTCCTCCTCCTCACCACCCGCACGCTGCGGCGACGCTGGCACGACATCCTGCAGCCGTGGGAGATGTCACCCCACGAGCACCGCGCCCTCGACGTGATCGGACGCGCCGACGAACCGATCCGCCTCGGCGTCGTCGCCCGGGACCTGCACATCGCCCCCCGCTCGGCGACCGAGGTGGTGGACCGGCTCGAGGCCCGCGGCCTCACCGAGCGGCTCCCCGACCCGGCCGACCGCCGCGCGGTCTGCGTCCGGCTCACCGACGAGGGACGCCGCCTGCGCACCGAACTCGCCTCCGCGCGGGACGCCGCCGCCGACGCCGTGTTCACCCGCCTCGATGCCGGTGAACGCGCCGAGCTGTCCCGGCTGCTCCACAAACTCGTCGACGACCTCCCGGACTGAGCGCTCCGGGCGGATACTCACGTTCCGGGGCGCCGCGACGTCTACCCGTCGACGAACCGAACCGGAGGGGGCACCCGTGACGAGCACCGACCGCCTGCAGTCCACCACCCTGTACTCCACCACCCTGCCGTCCCGCGTCGACGCCCTCGCCTGGCCGGCGCTCACCGCCGAGGTCGACGCCACCGGGTGCGCGCTGTCCGGCCCACTGCTGAGCGCGGACGAGTGCGCCGCCCTCGCCGCACTGTGGGACGACGAGCAGCGTTTCCGCACCACCGTCGACATGACCCGGCACCGTTACGGGCAGGGTGTCTACCGCTACTTCGGCCGGCCGGTCCCCGAACCGGTCGCACGACTGCGGGCGGCCTTCTACCGGCACCTGCTCGGCACCGCCCGCGAGTGGGCCGCCCGCCTCGGTGACCCGGCATCCTGGCCCGACGACTTCGACGACTGGCTCGACCTGTGCCGTCGCGCCGGCCAGACCGAACCCACCCCGCTGATGCTGCGCTACACCGCGGGCGACTGGAACGCCCTGCACCGCGACCTCTACGGTGAGCTGGTCTTCCCGCTGCAGGTCGTGATCGGCCTCGACCGGCCGGGAACCGACTACACCGGGGGAGAATTCCTCCTCGTCGAACAACGCCCGCGGGCACAGTCGCGCGGCACCGTCACGCTGCTCGAGCAGGGGCACGCCCTGGTCTTCACCACGCGCGACCGGCCCGTGTCCTCGGCGCGCGGCTGGTCACGGGCGCCCGTGCGCCACGGGGTGAGCACCGTCCGGTCGGGGCTGCGCCGCGCCCTCGGTCTCGTGCTGCACGACGCCGCGTGACCGCGGCGTCACCCTCCGAAGAGGCGGCGCGGGTTGTCGACGAGCATCGTGGTGATCTGCTCGTCGGTCACGCCCCTCTCGCGCAGGGCGGGCAGGACGTCGTCGCTGATGTGGTTGTAGTTCCAGTTGGGGACGGCGGCTTCCTTGACGTCGTGCGGGAACCAGTCGATGAAGCACGCGGCATCGTGGGAGAGCACCATACGGTCGGCGTAGCCGCGGGCGGCCAGCGCCGCGACGGTATCGACGCGCTGCTCGAAGGGCAGCAGCAGGTCGAGCCCGAACCGGTCCATGCCGAGGATCGATCCGGCGTCGGCGATGCGGCACAGGTGGTCGAGATCGGTCGAGTCGCCGCTGTGCCCGATCACCACCTTCCGCAGGTCCACGCCCTCCTCGGCGAGGACTCGTTGCGCCACCTCCCCCGACCCGGTGTGGGGGTTGGTGTGCACGGTGATCGGCACCCCGGTCTCCACGTGCGCCTGCCCCACCGCGCGCATCACCCGCTCGACGCCCGGCGTCAACCCGGGAAGTTCGATGGCGCACTTGAGCATTCCCGCCTTGACTCCCGTACCGGCGATGCCCTCACGGATGTCCTTCACGAAGAGCTCGGTGAGCGGTTCCGGGCCGTCGACGAGCAGGCCGGGTCCGACGTTGTGGAACTGGAACGGCAGGTCGTTGTAGGTGTACAGGCCGGTCGCGACGACGATGGTGATGTCGGTGCGTTCGGCGACCCGCTGGATACGCGGGATGTAACGGCCCAGACCGACGACGGTCGGGTCGACGATGGTGTCGATACCGCGCTCCGACAACGCCTTCAGCTTCGCCACCGCGTCGTCGACGCGTTCGTCCTCGTCCCAGGGGCTCGGGTGGTCGGGGAAGTTGGTGCGGATCTCCTCCCCCAGCACGAAGACGTGCTCGTGCATGAGGACGGTGCCGAGACGACTCGAATCGACGGGGCCACGAACGGTTTCGACTGCTGTCATGCCCGGCACAGTAGGTCACCGCGCGGCGCGGCAGGGTCGATTCGGCGAACCCCTCGCGACGCGCCCGGTTCAGCTCTCGAGACTCTGCCGGTATCGGCGCATGCCCCGGATCCACCGGTCGTAGTCGGCGCCCTTGTGCCGGTACATCTCGAGGACCTCCGGGTGCGGGAGGATCAGGAAGCGTTCCTCGTCCATCGCCGCGAACACCGCCTCGGCGACCTGCTCCGGGGTGAGCACGGCACCGGCGGAGACGACGGCCCGGGTCGCGAGCTCACCGAGCGAACTGCCGGATTCCTCGCCCGCGTGCAGCAGCACGGTGTCCACGCCCATCGGGCACAGACAGCTCACCCGCACCCCGCGATCGCCGTAGGTGACCGACAGCCATTCGGCGAAGCCCACCGCGGCGTGTTTGGTGACCGAGTAGGCGGCCGCGCCGATCTGGGTGAGCAGCCCGGCGGCGGAGGCCGTGCTGACGAAATAGCCCTGTCCGCGTTCGACCCAGTCGGGCACCAGTAGTTTCGCGGCGCGGATGTGGGCCCGCAGGTTGACGTCGAAGGCCTGTTCCCACACCGACTCGTCGATGTCGAGGCCGGGGCGCCCGGCCACTCCGGCGTTGGCGAAATACAGGTCCACCGGGCCGAACTCGGACTCGGCGCGGGCCAGGATCTCCCGGATCCGGTCCTCGTCGGAGACATCGGCCGCCACGGCGACCGCGCTGCCCGGTGTCCTCGCGTCGATGTCGTCGGCGACCTTCTGCGCCGCCGCACCGTCGAGATCCGCGACCACCACGCGGGCACCGCGGTCGACGAGTCCGCTCGCGAGCGCCCGTCCGATCCCGTTCCCGCCGCCGGTCACCACCGCCACCGAACCTTCGATCCTCACGGGGTCTCCTCTCCGATTCGCCGAACCGCTGTCGCGTGCGGCACAGTCGACACGTACCTGTCTACACGCACCGGAGGCCCCCTCACCGCCCATGGACGAACTGTTCCGGGTTCCCCGGCACCGGCGCACGATCGCCCCGGGTGCCGTGCACGTGCCCGACTGGCTGACCACCGACGAGCAGCGCCGGCTTGTCGAGGCGTGTCGGCAGTGGGCACGCGGCCCGGCACCGATGCGCCGCACCGTGCTTCCCGGCGGGGGCAGGATGTCGGTGCGTACGGTCTGCCTGGGATGGCACTGGTCGCCCTACCGTTACACCCGCACCGCGGTGGACGTCGACGGCGCTCCCGTGCCGCCGCTTCCCGGATGGCTCGCCGATCTGGGGCGTCGGGCGGTCGCGGACGCCTACGACGATCCGGCCGCCGGTGAGCGATACGAGCCGGACACCGCGCTGATCAACTTCTACGATCGCGACGCCCGGATGGGGATGCACCAGGACAAGGACGAGCAGGTGGACGCGCCGATCGTGTCGCTGAGCATCGGCGATGCGTGCCTGTTCCGGTTCGGCACCGGTGAGTCCCGCGGCCGCCCCTACGCCGACGTCCGGCTCGAATCCGGCGACCTGTTCGTCTTCGGCGGACCGTCGCGCTTCGCCTTCCACGGCGTGCCCACGGTCTTCCCCGGCACGGCTCCCGCGGGGTGTGGTCCGAACGGAGGACGCCTCAACATCACGTTGCGGACCACCGGATTGAGCTGAGCCACTCCCGGGCGGTGGTGTTGCCGAAAACACAGCCGATCAGGGCGTTCTCAGCACGAAATCTCGCAAATCGGACTTTATTCTCATGTGGCAGCCGTCGGAGTCGGGGGAAGCTCACAGGGGAGGCGCCATGTCCGGTATCGCACGGTCCGCTCGGACCGCGACCCTGCTCGCAGCACTGGCCGTCGCATCGGTCGGAGCGGTCGTCACCGCCGCACCCGCGGCAGCGGACGAGGCGTCCGCGTGCCCGGAACGCTTCGTCCTCGCGGTCGACGGCACCCGACCCGTGCACACACCCGACTCGCTCGACCCCGAGTCCCCGCTCGCAAAGGTCTCCGCGCGGTACGCGGCACCGGACACGGTCGTCGAGCACATCCCGTATCCGGCGGTGGTCGTGCCCGTGCCCGACTCCGGGTCGAGCGAGGGTTCCGACGGCATGGCCTACGACGAGTCGAAGCGGATCGGGCACCAGCGGCTGCGCGAGGCCGTCGACCTGCGGCACACCTCGTGCCCCGACAGCGAACTGGTGATCCTCGGCTACTCGCAGGGCGCCTCGATCGCCGGCGACGTGCTCGTCGAGATCGCCGCCGACGGGTCGGTGCCGCCGGACCGCATCCGCGGCGTGCTGTACTCCGATCCGCGCGACACCCGCGGGGTCGAGACCCTGTTCCCCGGTGAGGTCCTGCCCGGGATCACGCTCGGTGGCGGCCGGGACGACTTCGGCGAGATCGAGGTGCAGCGGATCTGCCTCGAGGGCGACGCGGTGTGCGACGGGGTGCGGCCGGAGGAGAGCCGGGCCTGGCTGATGGAGAACGTCACCGGGTACCTGCTGCTCCACACCCGGTACCCGGACTTCACGCCGTGACCGGGCACGGGCGTCGAGTCCGGAGCCGATCCGTGCGGTCGGTTATCGTCGTCTCATGAGCGTCGATACCCCCGCTGCGCAGCTTCCCTCGCCCGGCGACGATCCGCTCGCCCTCGACCGGCAGGTGTGTTTCGCGCTCGCGGTGGCGAATCGGGCGGTGCTCGCGGTCTACCGCCCGATCCTCGACGAGCTCGGGCTGACCCACCCGCAGTATCTCGTGATGCTCGCGCTGTGGGAGCGCGCTCCACTCACGGCCCGGCAGCTCGGCCGGACCCTCCAGCTGGATTCCCCCACCCTCTCGCCTCTGCTCAAGAGGCTCGAGGGTCAGGGGCTGCTCACCCGGCACCGCAGCGAGGTCGACGAACGGCAGCTCGTCCTCGAGCTCACCGACGCCGGACGTGAGCTGCGCGCGAGGGCCGAGTCCGTGCCGCAGCAGGTGTTCGAGGCATTGGGCGTCGGACTACCCGAACTCGAGGAACTGCACGCGGCGCTCGTCCGCGTCAACGCGGCCGCGCTGCGGGCCGGGGCGTTGCGCGGCTAGGCGGAGGAGTCCGCGGTCTCGGCGACGACCATGGGCAGGGCGGCGGCGGTCAGGCCGGCACCGCGCGGATCGTCCTCGGGGAAGGGCACCACGTCGTGGGTCTGCACCGGAAGTTGTTGCTGCTGCGCCACGGTGGTGCCGATCGCGGTGATAGCGCTCGCGGCACCCGCGCCACCCGCCGAGGCGGTGAACACCTCGGCACCTCCGGGACCGAGGGCGAGTCCGCCTGCGGCCTCACGCTTCTCGACCGCGGCGGACAGGACGTCCGCGCCGGCGAAGCGGACGATCTCCCACTGGCCGGGGTCGAGTTCCGCCGAGAGGGCGTCGACGGCCGGATCGGGCGCCGCGATCCCGAGCTTCATGTGGTGCGGGCCGCCGTTGACGGAGGGCAGCGCGAACGCGGCCGGCATCGCGGACACGACCACCGTGAGGCCGACGACGACCGCGACGAGCCCGGTCCACGGGGTACCCGCGGCCCTGCTCGATGCCGCCCAGGAGGCGGCGCGCGATCTCGGCAAGGACGTCGCGGAGGTCCCCCTCGTCGAGATCGCCAAGCGCGCCGGCATCTCCCGCAGCACCCTGCTGCGCAGACTCGGCGGGACACGCGCGTCGCTGGACGAAGCCCTCCGCGCGGCCGGCGTGGACCCGGGTGGGCAGCGCCCCGTACGGGAACGCGCGATCGACGCGGGTGGCCGGCTCATCAGCAGGCGCGGACTGTCGGCCGCGACCCTCGAAGCCGTCGCGACGGAGGCCGGTTGCTCGGTGTACAGCCTCTATTCGACGTTCGGCGGCCGGTCGGGATTGCTCGAGGCGATCTTCGAGCGGTACCGCCCCACACTGCCCATCGACGCCGACACCGAACCGGGTGAGGACCCGACGGCCACCATGACCCGGCTCTACATGGGAATCGCGGAGGTGTGGACACGGGAGCCCCGGATCCTTCCGGCGATCCTCGCCGAGGTCCTCGCCGACCCCCACGACCCCGCGACCGCCGAACTGCTCGAGTACGCCGTACCCCGCTCTGCGATGGCGGACATCCTGGACTGGCTCGACCGGCCGACACCTCGATCCCCGACGCGCTCGCAGGTCATGCGCCCGATAGGGTGGACGCACCATGCGTTCACTCACACATGCAGCTCACCGCGCTCGCACGGCGGCCGTCCGGTCGTCCGTTCCGGGAGACCGTCGATGAGGTCGAAGAGCTCCCGTTCGGAGGCGACGCGAATCGCCCTCATGGAGGCGACGCTGCAGGTGATCATGGAGAGCGGCGTCAAGAACGTCACCCACCGCAAGGTGTGCAGTGCCGCCGAGGTGTCGCTCGGCACCGTGAACTACCACTACGCCGACCTCGACGAACTGATCCTCGACGCGTTCGCCTACTACGTCGACCGGATCTCGGAGAAGTACGAGGGCAACTTCTCGTTCGTCCGCAGCGACGACGACCTCGTCGAGGCGGTCATCGACATGACCCGCCAGCTGTCGAACGACACGAAGACCGCGGTCCTCATGTGGGAGATGTACGCCCAGGGCGGTCGCGACAGGATGTACCGCCAGCTCATCCGCAAGTGGTCCAAGCGCGCGAAGTCCGGGGTCGAGCTGTACTGCTCCCCGCGGACGGCGACGACGCTGGAGGCCGTCTGGGACGGGTGCGTGGTGCAGCGGATCGTCGGCGACGCACACCTGTCGGACGACGAGCTCCGCGAGGTCGTCCTCGGCATCATCCGGATGGACGAGTCACGTGAGTACCCCGTCGTCGGCCGGCGGCGTTCGAGCTAGACCTTCCGGGACGGACACGGCCTCCAGCCACCCCTGACCACAACCCCTCCTGACACACGTCGCCACCCCTTTTTGAACAAAGTTTGAAATCTGTCAGCGGTCAGCCACATCGGACCGAGCAGATGTCGACCCATCCGCCAACGGCTACGTCTCGCGTAACACGACTTTAACCTGCAATGTGGCTGAATGTTACGGGAATGGGTCTTTTTTGTTTCGGCGTTGACGGAGAGTTCTCGTCAGGTTTAGGTTTTCGATCACCTCCGAACTTTCAACAAATGTTCAGAGTCTTGTTCTCTCCCGAAAGAGGCGTTCGATGCGTACCCAAGACTTCGATCCGGACCTGTTCAAGAAGGTCGTCGGCCGGTTCCCCACAGGCCTGACGGTCGTGACCGGCGTCCGGGACGGTCTGCCCCAGGGCATGACCCTGCAGTCCTTCATGTCGCTGTCGCTCGACCCGGCGCTGATCGCCATCGCGGTGGCGCGCACGTCGACGACCTGGCCGAACATCGAGGCCGGCGGATCGTTCGCCGTCAACGTCCTGGCCCGGCACCACTCCTCGCTCGCCCGCACGTTCTCCCTCAGCCCCGAGAAGCGCTTCGAATCGGTCGCGTACTCCACGTCGAAGGCCGGGAATCCCGTCCTCGACGAGGCCGTGACCTGGCTCGACTGCACGCTCGACAACGTCCTCGACGGCGGTGACCACATCATCGCCATCGGCAGGGTCGTGGAGCTGAAGACGCACGACGAGCAGGACGACGTCGAGCCGATCGTGTTCTACCGCTCCGGGTTCCGCGCTCTCACCGAGCTGCAGCCCGCCTGATCCCCTTCCCCGCTCGCCCGCCGAGCACCCCTCGCCCCCTCCGACCCGTGGTCCCCGCCCGGTTCCGAGCAGAAAGAGAATCCCCATGAAGTTCGGTATCTTCAGTGCTCCCTACTCCCACGCGTACGCCAACGGCAAGCGCACCGCCAAGGAGGTCATCGACTGGGACCTCCAGATGGTCAAGTGGGCCGACGAATACGACCTGGACGAGGCGTTCTTCGCCGAGCACTACACCCTCGGCGGTGAGCCGTCCCCGGCCCCGGACGCGATGATCGCCGCGGCCTCCCAGATCACGAGCCGCGTGCGCCTCGGCGCCGCCGCCCACCTGCTGCCCTACCACAACCCGATCGCCCTGGCCCACCGCATGATGTGGCTCGACCACATGACCGACGGCCGTTACATCGCCGGAATCGCACCGGGCGCATACGCTTCCGACGCCCAGCTCTTCGGCACCGGCAACAACAACCCCAAGATGATGGTCGAGGCCCTCGACATCCTCGAGGCGATCTTCACCCGGCAGGGCCCCTACAAGATCGAGGGCGAGTACTTCTCCGTCGACATGCCCGCCTACTCGGAGGACATCCACGGCCCGCACCTGAAGCCGCGGCAGACGAACATCCCGCTCATGATCACCGGTATGTCCGAGAACTCCTCGACGATCAAGTTCGCCGGTGAGCGCGGCGCCTACCTGCTCAGCCAGGAGGTCCACGAGAAGACCTGGATCAACCACTGGGAGACCTACTCCGCCGCCGCTACCGCCGCCGGCCGCGAGGTGAAGAAGTCCGACTGGCGCGTCTGCCGCGACATCTTCGTCGCCGACACCGACGAGGAAGCCCTCGACCTCGTGCGCAACGGCGCGATGGGCGAGCTGTGGGGCGAGTACAACCTCCCCAACTTCGTGAAGCTCGGCCTCGGCCCGCTGCTCACCGGTGGCCAGATCGACGTGAGCGAGCTGTCCCTCGACTGGATGATCGAGAACTTCTTCATCATCGGCTCGCCCGACACGGTCGCCCAGCGCATCGAGGAGCTCTACAACGCCGTCGACGGCTTCGGCACCCTCGTCACCTTCGTCCACGAGTACACCGACAACCCGGAGCCCTACCGCCGCAGCTTCGAGCTGCTGGGCCAGAAGGTCAAGCCGCAGCTCGCGCACCTCAACGGCTGATCACCCCACAGCTCCCCTCTTGGGGCGGCCCGGAACCAGCGCCGCTTCCGGGCCGCCCCCGAAAGGAATCCACGCATGAGCAACATCGCAGGCCCTCGTCACCTCGGGGTGATGGCCGCCGACCTCGACCCCCGGGAACGCACGCAGCCCGAGGCCGGGGACATCAGCTCCCGCGTCGTGTGGACCGAATCCGGTCAGTCGCACGGGATCTGGCAGATGACCCCCGGAACCCTCCAGGAGGTACGGGGACCCGAATCGGTGGCCCTGCTGGCGGGTCGCGCCCGGGTCACCGTCCACCCCTCCGGCGAGGTCTTCGAGATCGCCGCCGGCGACGTCTTCGTCATCGACAACGACGAGACCGCTACCTGGGAGGTCCTCGAGACCGTCCGGAAGTTCTTCGTCGTCAACCGCTGAGGCTCCTGCCTCCGGTACCGAACCCCTCTCACAGCAGCGCCGCTGTGGCCTTCCCCCGCTTGCTTTTCCGAAAGGATCCATCATGACCACGATCCCGCAACGCCTCGTAGGCCGTATCGCACTCGTCACGGGCGGCGCGTCCGGCCAGGGCCTCGAGCACACCCGCCGCCTGGCCCAGGAGGGCGCCCACGTCCACTTCGCCGACATCAACGCCGAGGTCGGCAAGAAGGCCGAGGCCGAGCTCACCGCCGAGGGACTGAAGGTCACCTTCCACACCCTCGACGTGAGCAAGCTGGATCAGTGGGAGGCACTCGCCGCCGAGCTGGATCGGGCCGAGGGCCGCCTGGACATCCTGGTGAACAACGCCGGCATCCTGGTCGACGTCCTCCCCGCCGAGGAGAGCACGGAAGCCGCCTGGAACAAGACGATCGACGTCAACCAGAAGAGCATCTTCCTGTCGCTGAAGACCATGGTGCCGCTGCTCAAGAAGAGCAAGCACGCCTCGGTCGTCAACACCTCCAGCATCTTCGGCCTCGTCGGCGCCGACGGCTACCTCTCCTACGTCGCCTCCAAGGGCGCCGTGACGATCATGACGAAGTCGGCCGCGGTGAGCTACGGCCGATACGGCATCCGCGTCAACAGCATCCACCCCGGCTACATCGACACCCAGATGCTGCGCGACGAGTTCGCGGAGCTCGGTGAGGGTGCCGAGGAGGCGACGATCGCCACCATCCCGATGGGCCGCCTGGCCGGCCCCGAGGAGATCTCCCCGGCCGTCGCGTTCCTCGCGTCGGACGATGCGTCGTACATCAGCGGCGCGGAACTGCTCATCGACGGCGCCCTGCTGGCGGCACGCTGACGAGCCCGCTCGGGACGGTCGTACGGGACACCCCCGTCCTGGACGATCGTCCTGAAAGACTCGACCTCGGATCGTTACGAGAACGGTGAGGTGTGTGACATGACAACTTCGGCACGATGGTCGGAAGGAGAGTGCTGATGGAACTCTTCGGTCAGATCATCATCTACATCATGATGGGCTTTCTGCTCGCGGGAGCGGCAGCCTACATCGTCCGCCCCAGCTCCCCCTTGGCCGACGAGTTCAAGGAAGGCATCCTGGCGATCGGGCACATCTTCATCCCGGTCGGCGGCATGATGGCGATCATCCCGCTGCTCGTCGACTGGATCGACAAGCTGGTCGCCCCGATCTACACCTGGGTGCACTCCGACGCATCCATCGCGGTGGCCTCGTTCATCCCCGCGGACCAGGGGGCGTACCAACTGTCGTACGAGGTGGCCGGCAGCCACAGCGCCTGGATCATGGCCTACACGGTGGCCATGACCGCGGGCTCGACGATCGCGTTCACGGTGCCGGTCGGCCTGGCGCTGCTCCCGAAGCTCGACCACAAGTACATGGCGCTGGGCGTCATGTCGGGCCTGCTCGCGATCCCGTTCACCGCCTTCGTGATGACGCTGATCCTGCAGCAGACCGGTGTCCTGCTCCGGGAGGAACCGTCGGTCGACGCGCCGAGTACCCGGCCGTTCGATCTTCCCATGGGCGACATCCTCCTCAACCTGGTGCCGCTGGTCGTGCTCATGGTGGTCCTCGCGCTCCTGCTGCGGTTCTTCACCAAGCAGGCCGTCACCGGGTTCATGGCCTTCGGCCAGTTCCTCCGCGCCCTCACCACGGCGGTGCTCGCTCTGTCGATCGTGGAGTACTTCACCGGGGTGTTCTCCACGGTCTTCGGGTCGTGGCCGCTCGCTCCGATCGTCGCGGACGGGGAGGACCAGTTCCGCGCCCTGGAGACCGCCGGGTACATCGGCATCATGCTCGCCGGCGCCTTCCCGATGGTGTACTGCATGCGGATCTGGCTCGAGAAGCCGCTCGCGGCGCTGGGCCGGAAGCTGGGCATCTCCGAGGTCGGGATGACGGGCTTCCTGGCCTCCACGGCGAACATCCTCGCTCTGTTCCGGGTCGTGCCGCTCATGCCGGCGAAAGACAAGGTGCTCACCATCGCCTTCGCGGTGTGCGCGGGCTTCGCGTTCGGCGACTTCCTCGCCTTCACCGCGAACTTCCAGCCGAACATGATCGGGGCGATGATCCTCGGCAAGCTCCTCGGCGGTGTCGCCGCCGTGCTCATCGCACTGTGGATCGCCACCCCGCACGCCACCCGGCTCGCCGCGGCCGAGAAGGCCGACGACGCACCGGGGTCCGACAGCGATCCCGCCGCGCCGGTTGGTACTCCCGGAGAGCAGGTCCCCTCGGCCTGAGGCTCCGGAACCGGCCGGGCCCGAACCCGGTTCGCACGCACCCACCCCACAGCCGCCGAGGTACGACCCCCGTTCGTACCTCGGCGGCCGTGTTCCACCCGTACCCGATCCTCAGGAGGATTCTCCGATGACCACCACCGCCGACCGCACCACCTCGGCCGTCGACCCGATCCGAGCGGCAGCCTTCCAGTCGGGATGCCCCGTCGTCGTGGTGGACGACACCGCCGAGAACGGCCGCACGATGCTCGCGTTCGCGGCGGCCCGGGCCACCACCAGCACGGTCGCCTTCACGATCCGGCACACCTCGGGCTTCCTCACCACCGCCCTCCCCGCGGAACGCTGCCGGATACTCGGCCTGCCACCGATGGTGGGGCGGGCACCGGAATCGGGATGCAGCGGTTCTGTATTCACCGTGGCGGTCGACGCCGCCCACGGCATCGGCACGGGGATCTCCGCCCTCGACCGGGCGGTGACGATCGGTCGGCTCGCCGACGACTCCTACGGGCACGAGGACTTCGTCCGCCCGGGACACGTGCTGGTCGTGTGCCTGTCGGAGGACGGCTCGTCCGGCTACCCCTACGCCCGTGAACTGGCGTCGTTCGCCCGGGTCCTCGGTCTGGCGGAGGCCGCCGCGTTCGCCGATCTGGTCTCCCCCGAGGACGAGACGCGGCTGGCGACCCGGTCGGAGGCGCACCGGTTCGCCGACGAGCACGGTCTCGAAATCGTGAGTGTGCAAGCGATCTCGTCGTTCGTCGACTACTGCACCGGCGTCTGACGCCCGGCGGCGCTCAGTCCGCGACCTCCTCCGTCGGTCCCGGCCGACTGTCGAGCACGAGCATCGCGGTGTGCAGCGACGTCCGCGACTCCCCGTCGTCGAGGTCCACCCCGAGCAGGCGCTCGATCCGGGCCAGCCGGTCGTAGAGCGTCGGACGCGCCAGACCGAGCCGCTTCGCGAGCTCGGCCTTGTTCCCACCGAGTTCGAGGAACCCCCGCAGGACGTCGAACAGGCCGTCCCCGTGCCGTGCCCGATCCTCGAGCAGCCCCCGCAGTTCCGTCTCCGCGAAGGCCTGGACCCGGGCGTCCGAACGGACGACGGCGATCAGTCCGCGCAGCCGCACGTCGGACGAGCGGTGGAACGCCTTGTCGCCGTCCGGCATCGACAGTGCGGCGTCAGCGACGTGCGCCGATTCGTCCAGCCGGCCCGCGGCATCGAGCAGCCGCGTGGAATCCGGGGCCACTCCGATCGCGGACCGCACCACCCCGTCGACGCGGGAGAGCGCGGTACGGATCGCGAGACAGGTCTCGGTGAGCACGTCCGCGCGTGTGTTGGCCGGCGGCATCGACAGGATCAGATCGATTCGGCCCGAGGGACGTTGGGCCACCAGGGCGGTCCGCCCCACATCGCGGATGGCGTGCCGCACCGCATCGAGCGCACGCGTGCGCCTCCCCTGCACGAGAACCTGATCCACACCGGACGATTCGACGATCCGAACTGCGATCGGCACGTAGGTCAGACCGGGACGGAGCCCGAGCGCGTGCGCCCGGGCTGTGGCCTCGGCCTCGTCGCCGATCCGGCCGAGCCGCAGATCGTCCACCAGACCGATCTGCGCCTGCACCTCGAGAGCGGTCCAGTTCTGTTCGATCATGCGGTGCAGCGCGAGCGCTTGAGCGGCGCGCTCCAACGGCATTCGCGTCCGCGGCCCGGTCTCCCCCGGGGACGGCACGACGAGTCTTCCCCACTCCTGCCCCTGCGCACCGACGGGCGCGGTCAACCAGCCCTCGGGGCCGACGCTGGTCGTGGCGGATTCCACCGGGGTGAGGCGCGACCGTCGCTCCCAGTCGCGGAGCAGCCTCTTCGCCGGCTCGTTCACCGACGCGAAGGCCAGCACCTGGCGCGTCAGATCCTCGAGAACGACGGCGCTGCCGATCATCTCGGCTGCTGCGTCGACGATCTCCTGCGCGTTCGCGCGCCTCATCGCCAGTTCGGTGAACACCTCGTGAACGTGCCGGGCGAACACCAACTCGTCGTACTGGTCGGCGACGATCGACCGGTGCACCTGCTCGGTGAGCTCCACGAACCGGATCTCCCGGTGCAGCGCGATCACCGGGAAGTCGAGCCGGTCCGCCGTCCGTGCAACATCTTCCGCGAGTTCGAGTCCGCCGAGTTCAACGATGACGCCGACCGCACCGACCGCCGCCAGTCGTTCGAGGTAGGCCACCGGATCCTCGGCCAGCGGACGTCCGGTCGTCAGTACCATCTCGCCGCCCTGCAGAAGATTCGTCAGATCCGCGAGGTCGCTGACGTGCACCCACCGCACCTCTCGATCGAGATTTCCGCCCCCGACGCGCTGGGGGAGGCCGGCTTGCACCACAGGCAGGGAGACGATGTCGGCGATGGTCGGTTGCACCTTACAGAGTGTAAGGGATCGACCTCATGAATTGACACTCTGTAGGCCTCGGGCGGGCGTGGGGCGGGGCAGAATCGTAGACACACGGTAGGAACCGGGACGACGGAAACCCTTGTTCCCCAATTCCCGTTTCGAAGTTCCCTTCCGGACGAAGTGGTCCGGGAGCCTCCCTAAGGATACGCCTGATGACCGTAGACACGAAGGCCACCGTCGCCCACTGGCTCGACAACAAGCCGTTCGGCGGCACGAGCGAGCGCACCGCGCCGGTGACCAACCCCGCGACCGGCCGCGTCACCGGACAGGTCGCCCTCGCCGACGTCGCCGACGCCCGTCGCGTGATCGAGGCCGCCAAGGCGGCGTTCCCGGCCTGGCGCGACACCTCGCTGGCCAAGCGCACGCAGATCCTGTTCAAGTTCCGCGAGCTGCTCAACGCCCGCAAGGAGGAGCTGGCCGCGATCATCACCTCCGAGCACGGCAAGGTGCTCTCCGACGCGCTCGGCGAGGTCACCCGTGGCCAGGAGGTCGTCGAGTTCGCCTGCGGTATACCGCATCTCCTCAAGGGCGGTATGACGGAGAACGCCTCGACGAAGATCGACGTGGCCTCGATCCGCCAGCCCCTCGGCCCGGTTGCGATCATCTCCCCCTTCAACTTCCCCGCGATGGTCCCGATGTGGTTCTTCCCCATCGCCATCGCCACCGGCAACACGGTGATCCTCAAGCCGTCCGAGAAGGTCCCCACCGCGGCACTGTGGATCGCCGAGCTGTGGGCCGAGGCCGGCCTGCCCGCCGGTGTGTTCAACGTCCTGCAGGGCGACAAGACCGCCGTCGACGAGCTGCTCACGAACCCCGACGTCAAGTCCGTCTCGTTCGTCGGCTCCACCCCGATCGCCCAGTACGTCTACGCCACCGGCACCGCCCACGGCAAGCGCGTCCAGGCTCTCGGCGGCGCGAAGAACCACGCCATCGTCCTACCCGACGCCGACCTCGATCTGGCCGCCGACGCCATGGTCAACGCCGGCTTCGGTTCCGCCGGTGAGCGCTGCATGGCCATCTCCGTACTGGTCGCCGTCGGCGACATCGCCGACGAACTGGTCACGAAGATCAAGGAGCGCACCGAGACCCTGAAGATCGGCGACGGTACCCGCGGCACCGACATGGGGCCGCTGGTCACCAAGGCCCACCGCGACCGCGTCGCCTCCTACATCGACGCCGGCGAGGAGGCCGGTGCCACCGTCGTCGTCGACGGCCGCACCCTGAGCGCCGACGGCGAGGCCGACGGCTTCTGGCTCGGCCCGACCATCCTCGACAACGTCACCACCGACATGAAGGTCTACACCGACGAGATCTTCGGCCCCGTCCTGTCGGTCGTGCGCGTCGAGACCTACGACGAGGCCCTCGAGCTCATCAACAACGGCCCGTTCGGCAACGGCACCGCGATCTTCACCAACGACGGTGGCGCAGCCCGTCGCTTCCAGAACGAGGTGGAGGTCGGCATGGTCGGCATCAACGTGCCGATCCCGGTCCCGACCGCCTACTACAGCTTCGGCGGCTGGAAGAACTCGCTGTTCGGCGACACCCACGCCCACGGCACCGAGGGCGTGCACTTCTTCACCCGCGGCAAGGTCGTCACCACCCGCTGGCTCGACCCGAGCCACGGTGGCATCAACCTCGGCTTCCCGCAGAACAACTGAGACAGGACGCACGACATGACCACCATCGAACGTGTAGATCTCCCGGGCGGCCGTGATCTCGACGTCGCCGTCGCCGAGGGCGCCCGCGCCTACGAACTCGACCGCGCGCACGTCTTCCACTCCTGGTCCGCTCAGGCGCAGATCAACCCCATGACGGTGATCGCCTCGCAGGGTTCGTACGTCTGGGACGGCGACGGAAACCGCCTGCTGGACTTCTCCTCCCAGCTCGTCAACACCAACATCGGCCACCAGCACCCGACCGTGGTGAAGGCGATCCAGGAGCAGGCCGCCAAGCTGTGCACCATCGCCCCGCAGCACGTCAACGACGCCCGCTCCGAGGCCGCCCGCCTGATCGCCGAACGTACTCCCGGCGACCTGAACCGGGTGTTCTTCACCAACGGCGGTGCCGACGCGAACGAGCACGCCATCCGCATGGCGCGCCTGCACACCGGCCGCTACAAGGTGCTCTCGCGGTACCGCTCGTACCACGGCGGCACCGACACCGCGATCAACCTGACGGGTGATCCGCGGCGCTGGCCCAACGACTACGGCAACAGCGGCATCGTGCACTTCCACGGCCCGTTCCTGTACCGCTCGCAGTTCCACGCCGAGACCGAACAGCAGGAG
Organism: Rhodococcus sp. Z13; assembly: GCF_025837095.1. NCBI lineage: Bacteria > Bacillati > Actinomycetota > Actinomycetes > Mycobacteriales > Nocardiaceae > Rhodococcus > Rhodococcus sacchari. The sequence continues at coordinate 630,219 of NZ_CP107551.1, read as the reverse complement.
ACCGAGCGCGCCCTGGCGTACCTCGACCAGCTGATCCGCTTCGAGGGCCCGGACTCCATCGCCGCGATCGTGCTCGAGTCGGTCCCCGGCACCGCCGGCATCATGGTCCCGCCGCCCGGCTACATGGCCGGCGTCCGAGAGATCTGCGATCGCTACGGCATCGTGTTCATCGCCGACGAGGTCATGGCCGGCTTCGGCCGCACCGGCGAGTGGTTCGCCATCGACCACTTCGACGTCGTGCCCGACCTGCTCACCTTCGCCAAGGGCGTCAACTCCGGATACGTCCCGCTCGGCGGTGTGGCGATCAGCGACAGGATCGCCGCGACCTTCGCCGACCGCGCCTACCCGGGCGGCCTGACCTACTCCGGTCACCCGCTCGCCACCGCCGCTGCCGTGGCGACCATCAACGCCATGCAGGAGGAGGGCATCGTCGAGAACGCCGCCCGCATCGGCGCCGAGGTCCTCGGACCCGGCCTGCAGGCGCTGGCCGACAAGCACCCGTCCGTCGGACAGGTCCGCGGCCTCGGTGTGTTCTGGGCGATCGAGCTGGTCGCCGACCGCGCCACCAAGGAGCCGCTGGCTCCCTACGGCGGGTCGAGCCCGGCGATGAACGCGGTCATCGCCGCGTGCAAGGCAGGCGGTCTGCTGCCGTTCGCGAACTTCAACCGCATCCACGCGGTGCCGCCCTGCAACGTCAGCGACGACGAGGTCCGCGAGGGCCTCGAGATCCTCGACCGCGCCCTGGACGTCGCGGACGAGCACGTCCGGTCCTGACACACCCGATCACATGATCAATCCGGTCCCCGCAGGCAACGGCGCCTGCGGGGACCTCTGTCGATCCGCCCCCGTTCACCCCTGCCCTTCCCCCGCCCACCACGAGCTCGATGGAGAGTCCTCATGACCACCACCCTGCACACCCAGCCGGTTTCGCTACCGGACGGATATGTGGAACACCGGGTCCGGTGTCCGATCCCCGAAGTGTCGATCCTCCAGAAGCTCACCTCGGGCGCTCTCGACGTCCATCTCGACAGTGACGGCGACCGTCTCCGGTTCACCCTGTACAGCGGTGGCGCGGACGTCTCCCTCGAACGGGTCCTGCACCGCCTCCGCAGCCTCGACCTCGAACCCGTGGACCACCAGCACACGGTGGTGCAGCGACCGGACGGATTGCTCTGCCATCTCTCCGGTTTCGTCGTCGCCCGCGGGCCGCTCGCCGCAGCGGCCCGAAACGATCTCGACCCCGGCGCCGTGGTCGAGACCTTCCGTGCGATGTGGTCCGGACGCGCCGAATCCGACGGCTTCGCGGTCCTCGTCCTCACCGCCGGGCTGAGCTGGCGCGAGGTGGTGATCCTGCGCGCCTACGCGCAGTTCCTGCGGCAGAGCACACTTCCCTACGGACGCAAGCGGATCGAGACGGTGCTCACGTCGCATCCGGACATCGCGGCCGCGCTCGTCGCACTCTTCCACGCCCACTTCGATCCCACCCTCTCCGACGACCGGCCTGCCCTGGTCGACGAACGTCGCCGTGTCGTACGGGAACTCGTCGACGAGGTCGAAGGACTCGACGCCGATCGCATCTTCCGGGCGTATCTCGACGCGATCGAGGCGACCGACCGCACCAACTTCCACCGTCCCGGCGCGCTCGGCTCCGAGCGGCCCCAGTTGTCGTTCAAGCTGCGTTCCCAGGACATCCCGGTTCTGCCCGAACCGCGGCCGCAGCACGAGATCTTCGTGTACTCCCCCGACGTCGAGGGGGTGCACCTGCGGTTCGGCGCGGTCGCTCGCGGCGGTATCCGCTGGTCGGACCGCTTCGACGACTTCCGCACCGAGATCCTCGGACTCGCCAAGGCGCAGGCCGTCAAGAACGCCGTCATCGTCCCCACCGGCGCGAAGGGCGGATTCGTCGTCAAGAACACGGCGATCTCGGGTGAGGCCGGCTACCGGCAGTTCATCTCCGGCCTGCTCGACATCACCGACAACCGCACCGGCCGCGGCGACGCCGTGCACCCCGACGCCGTGGTGTGCCGGGACGGGGAGGACCCCTATCTCGTCGTCGCCGCCGACAAGGGCACCGCGAGCTTCTCGGACACCGCCAACGACGTCGCCGCCGACTACGGTTTCTGGCTCGGCGACGCCTTCGCCTCCGGCGGGTCGGTGGGTTACGACCACAAGGCGATGGGCATCACCGCCCGCGGCGCCTGGGTGAGCGTGACCCGGCACCTGGCCGAAGCCGGTATCGATCCCGACCGCTCGACGTTCACCGTGGTGGGCATCGGCGATATGAGCGGCGACGTCTTCGGCAACGGCATGCTGCTCAGCCGCAACATCCGACTGGTCGCGGCATTCGACCACCGGCACGTCTTCCTGGACCCCGACCCGGACCCCGAGGCCTCCTACCGCGAACGGCAGCGGCTGTTCGAACTGCCGCGCTCGTCGTGGAACGACTACGATCGCACACTGATCAGCGCGGGCGGAGGCGTGTTCGAGCGGACCGCGAAGTCGATCCCGGTCACCCTGCAGGTCGCCGAGGCACTCGGACTGGACCCGCAGGTCGAGCGACTGTCCCCGCACGAACTGGTCGGCGCCGTGCTGCGCGCCCCCGTGGACGTGCTGTGGAACGGCGGCATCGGCACCTACGTCAAGAGCAGCAGCGAGACCCACGCCGAGGTCGGCGACAAGGCCAACGACGCCGTGCGGGTCGACGCCGATCAGATACGCGCCCGGGTCGTCGGCGAGGGCGGCAATCTCGGCTTCACACCGCTCGGACGGATCGAGTTCGCCCGGGCCGGCGGCAGGATCAACACCGACGCCCTCGACAATTCCGCCGGCGTGGACTGCTCGGACCACGAGGTCAACATCAAGGTCCTGCTGAGCACGGTGTGCGGATCCGACCTCGCAGGGGAACGGCGCGCCCAGACCCTGGCGCGGCTCACCGACGAGGTCGCCGAACTGGTCCTCGAGAACAACCGCGCACAGAACCGGATCCTCGGTGACGCCCGTTCGAACGCCGCGCAACTGCTGGCCGTGCACGAACGGATGGTCGAGGACCTGGAGCGGCGCCGCGGTCTGGACCGCACGCTCGAATCCCTGCCGGAGTCCGAGGGATTCGACGAGCTGGCGCGAACGGGACGCGGTCTCACCTCCCCCGAGCTGGCCACTCTGCTCGCACACGCCAAGCTCGATTTCAAGCGGGAACTCGCCGCGTCCGGGGAGTTCACCGACACCTGGTTCGACACGAGGCTCGCCGCCTACTTCCCCGAGGCACTGCGCACCCTCGGGCCGATCGACGACTTCCCCTTGCGGGACCAGATCATCGCCACGGAGATCACCAACGACATCTTCGCGCGCGGCGGTCTGACCTTCGTCTTCCGGCTGCGCGAGGAGACCAACGCCAACGCTGCGGACATCGTGCGGGCCTTCGTCGTCACCTCCGAGGTGTTCGGTCTCGAGCAGTTGTGGGCGGACATCGAGAACGCCCAGTTGCCCCCCGCGGTCGAGTACGAACTCGCTTCCGAGGCACGCCGACTGCTCGACCGGGCGTCGCGCTGGTTCCTGACACGGCGCCCGCAACCGCTGTCGGTGTCCTCGTCGATCGGCCGCTTCCGGATGGTGGGCGAGGCAGCCGGGCAGATCGCGCACTGGCTGCAGGGCGCCGAGGCGGAACGTTTGCGCGCCACCGTTGCACGGTACGTCGAGGCGGGGGTCGACCCGTCGATCGCACAGCGTGTGGCGGAAGGGCTCTACCGGTTCAGTCTGCTCGACATCTTCGAGATCGCGAAGGAGACCCGGCACGACATCGCCACGGTGGGTCGCATCTACTTCGCGCTGTCCGAACACCTGGACGTGGACACGTGGCTGATCCGCGTGTCGGCCCTGCCCCGCGAGAAGCGCTGGCAGTCCCTGGCCCGCTCGGCACTTCGCGACGACCTGTACCGCTCGCTGCGGCACCTCAGCCGCGACGTGGTCGGCACGATCCGGTCGGACGACTCTCCGCAGGCGGCGATCGTGGACTGGGAGGAACTCAACCGCACCCGGCTCGAACGCATCCGCCTGATTCTCGACGAGGTCGACGGGACCCCCGATCCCGACCTCGCCGCCATGACCGTCGTCACCCGCCAGATCCGTTCGGTCGCCGGACCGTTCATGATCTGACCCCTCTCGAGAGAAGGAAGCCCGTGCCCGTGGATCCCGCCATCTCCTCGCTCCGGCTGCGCCGCCGGGGCCTGTGTGCCGTCTTCTTCCTGCCCGGCTGGGCGATTGCCTCGTGGGTGAGTCGCACACCGGCCGTGCGGGATCTGCTCGGCGCCTCCATCGCGGAGATGGGCATGATCCTGCTCGGCCTGTCGATCGGATCCATGACCGGCATCCTCCTGTCCGGAAGGCTGGTGACGCGCTTCGGCACTCGTCCGATCATCGCGGTGAGTACCGCCGCCGTGGCCGTCGCCATGCCGATCGTCGGCATCGCGGCGGCCGCGGGCCTGGCGCCCGCCGTCGCAGCAGGACTCGCGCTCTTCGGGATCGGGATGGGGCTGTGCGAGGTGGCGATCAACATCGAAGGGTCCGCTCTCGAGCGGGTCACCGGAGGATCGTTCCTGCCCACCCTCCAGGGCTGGTACAGCCTGGGCACACTCATCGGCGCCCTGACGGGAATGTTCCTCACCGCCCGGAACCTTCCGGTCCTGTGGCATCTGATGCTCGTCGGAGCGGCCGTCGGCATCGTCCTGACGTGGGCGATCCGCACAGTTCCCGAGGGAACCGGGCGCAGGGCGCGATCCTCACGGCCGCAGCACGCCTCCGGTGGCCGCGCGCTCCCCCGCGATCCCCGCTTGTGGGCCATCGGATTCGTCGCCATGGCCACTGCACTGGCCGAAGGCACCGCCACCGACTGGCTCCCACTGCTCATGGTGGACGGTCACGGTTTCGGCGACACGATCGGCTCGGCCGTCTTCGCACTGTTCGCCGCGACCATGACCGTCGGCCGGTTCTCCGGCGCCGTTCTCGTCGAACGGTTCGGCCACACACGGGTTCTGGCGGTGAGCGCGGCACTGGCCGCGATGGGCATGGCGGTCGTGGGGTTCACCGGCGACCCGCTCGTTGTCGCGGCCGTGGTGGTGTGGGGTCTGGGTACGGCACTGGGCGTCCCTGTCGCCCTGTCCGCTGCGGGACGCTCCGGCGACCGGCCCGAGGCCCGCGTCGCGCTGACGTCGGCGATGGCCTATCTCGCGTTCCTCGTCGGCCCGCCGGTGATCGGCCTCATGGGCGACGCGGTGGGTTTGCGGGCGGCGCTGCTCGTGCCGATCGTGGTGGTCGCGGCGGCGGTGCTGTGCACGCCGTCCGCGGCCCCGGGGCGCCGCACGCGCGAACGCCCCGGGCAGGTCGATCAGACCAGCGGAACCGACGCCTCGCCGGTGTAGACGAGGAAGGTGAACGACTCCTGGAAGTACAGGTTCACCGTCTCGGCGTCGTGCGAGAGGTAGCCGATCGACAGGTCCTGGCCGACCTGCAGGTCGTAGTCGCCGCCGCGGGTGGTGAGCACGAACGCACCGTCGATCGCGGGAGCCCAGATGAGGTCGCCGTCGATGAGGCGGCGCAACTGCTCGCGGATCGGGTAGCCGTGGTCGGACGTCTCGCTGACCTTGGTGTACTCGTCGGCGCCGAGCAGGATCGAGTACGGCCCGCCCACGCCGGCGAGACGCAGCTGCGACAGGGCCTGGCTGATGACCTCCGGGAAGTCGCGGGGATCCTCGGGCAGCTGCAGGGAGGTGTTCGACGACGACGCCCGGATGCCCTCGATACCGGCGGCGGCGTATCCCTCGAAGATCGCACGGTCCTCGGCGAAGGCGATCTGTCGCGCGGCCTCCTTCACGGGATCGAGGTCGATGTCGCGGGCACCGCGTTCGACGTTGTCGAGTTCCTCGCGCGACAGGCTGAACGGCACCCGCAGCTCGACGAGCGGAGCGACCCGGTGCTGGCGGGCGGTCACCCCGGTGGCCGGGGACTCGATCACCTGGGTGCGGCCGAGCCCGACCGCGGCGAAGTCGGCTCCGTGCGGACCGGAGAAGTCGACGACCGTGCGTCCGGCGACGTGCCGCTTGAACGTGCGGGCCGCCTCCTCCTCGATCTCGGCCCAGGCCGCGGCAGAGATGGGGGCGAGGTCGCGGTACAGATTGTTCACAGTGCCGAACTCCTTTTGTTCACGGTGTCGAACTCCTTCGCAGAGGACCTATTCCGAGTGAACCGTCCGAGTTCGGACGCCGGATTGCGGCGTCCGGCGCAGGCACACCCGTGCCGACTTCGGAAGGGTTGTCCGCCGGCGCCGGCGGAAGATCTTCGAGGAACTCGAGCGACGGGCAGAAGAACAGCGAACCCGTCACCGCGGTGGAGAAGTCGAGGATGCGGTCGGTGTTCCCCGGCGGGTTGCCGATGAACATGTTGCGCAGCATCTGCTCCGTCACCGACGGGCTCGACGAGTAGCCGATGAAGTAGGTGCCGAACTCGCCGGCGCCGAAGCTGCCGAACGGCATGTTCGCGCGCACGATCTGCCGTTCCTGCCCGTTCTCGTCGACGACGACGTTCAGCGCCACGTGGGAGTTGGACGGTTTCGTCTCGTCGTCGAGTTCGATGTCGTCGAGCTTGGTCCGGCCGACCGCCCGTTCCTGTTCCTCGACCGACAGCGAGTTCCACGAGTCGAGGTCGTGCAGGTACTTCTGCACGATGACGTAGCTGCCGCCGGCGAAGTCGGGATCGTCGTCACCGACGAGCGCGGCGTCGACCGCCTCGTCGTCCTCCGGGTTCTCGGTGCCGTCGACGAAGCCGAGGAGGTCGCGGCGGTCGAAGTAGCGGAAGCCGTGGGTCTCGTCGACGACGGTCGCGACGCCGCGCAACCGGTCGTTGATCTTGGCGGCGAGTTCGAAGCACAGGTCGGTCGTCGAGGCCCGCAGGTGGAACAGCAGGTCGCCGGGAGTGGACGGTGCCTGGTGCTTCCCGCCGTCGAGGGGGACGAAGGGGTGGAGTTCGGCGGGGCGGGGACCGGCGAAGAGCCGGTCCCACATGGCCGAACCGATGCCGGTGACCACCGACAGGCCACCTTCGGGGATACGGAAGCCGACCGAGCGTCGCAGCCCGGACAGGTCCGCGAGGAGGTCGCGGACCGCGTCCTCCCCGCCGTCGTCGACCGTCACCACGAGGAAGATCGCCGCCTCGGTGAGCGGCGTCAGTATCGGTTGTGCGCGAACCACCCGCTCACCGTAGATCAACCGGACCGATGCGGCATATGCGGCACGCCGCCGGACCGCGGGTTGTGACAGACCACTACGGATTCGCCGGGGACGACAGTGTCAGGGCAGCATCCAGGACAGCACCGAGGTGGTCTGCAACCACACCAGCAGCGCCAGCACGACCAGCCCGGCGATGCTCAGCGGCCAGATCCGGCGCATGAGCAGACCGTCCTTGCCGGACAATCCCTTCACCGACGACACCAGCGCCAGGTTCTGCAGGGCGATAGGGGTGCCGGTGGTGCCGCCGGTCATGTTCCCGGCGACCAGCACGGTCGGATCGAGCCCCGACTGCTGGGCCGCCGCGACCTGCAGGCTGCCGAACATCGCGTTCGAGGCGGTGTTGGATCCGGTGACGACGACACCGAGCCAGCCGAGCACCGGCGACACCAGCGCGAAAGCGGCACCCGCCCCGGCGAGGAAGCTGCCGATCGTGCCGGTCTGCCCCGACAGGTTCATCACGTACGCCAGGGCGAGCACCGCCGTCACCGTCGCGAACGACCAGCGCAGCTGCACGACCGCGGCGACGAAGCAGCGGGCGGCGTCGGAGACCGCGACCCGCAGCACCAGCGTCGACAGCACCGCGGCGACGAACACGAGCGTGCCCGGCGCGGAGAGCAGATCGAAGGTGAAGGTCTCCGCCGTGGGCACCCGGCCGTCCTCGGTGGTGACGTCGACCCCCGGCCAGGCGAACGACACCTTCGCCGCCGAGAGCACCGACGCGACCGGGCCGAACCGGCTGATCAGGAAGACGAGCACGATCAGCGCGTAGGGGGCGAAGGCCTCGACCCGGCGGCGCCGCGAGTCGTGGATCCGCTCGCCCGGGAGCTCCCGGCTCTCACCGCGCGGCTGCCACACCTTCAGCACCGCGAGCAGCACGGCGAGCCCGGCGGCAGCCGCCGCGATGTTGCTCAGCCCCACGGTGAGGTAGCTCGCGCACACGAACTGGGCGCCGCCGAAGGCCAGACCGACGGCCAGGGCGATCGGCCAGGTCTGTCGCACACCGCGCCTGCCGTCGATCACCGCGACGAGCACCAGCGGCACGAACACCGCGAGCAGGCAGACCTGCCGGGCGACCACCGGGCCGATCTCGTCGATGGGGATCTCCGACACCCGCGACATCGTCAGGATCGGGGTGCCCATCACGCCCAGCGGGGTGACGACGGAGTTCGCGAGCAGCGCCGCCGCGGCCGCGCGCACCGGCGGCAGACCGGCTCCGATCAGCACCACCGTCGACACGACGATGGGGGTGCCGAAACCGGCGACGGCCTCGAGCAGCGCACCGAACAGGAACGCGATGACGATCGTGAGGATCCGCGGGTCCGGGGATATCCGCCCGAACGCGCGGGTGAGCACGTCGAAGTGCCCGGACTCGACGGTCAGCCGATACACGAAGACGGCGTTGACCACCGTCCACATGATCGGGAACAGACCGAAGACGGCACCCTCGACACCGGCGCTCAGCGCGGAGCCGACGGGCATGCCGTAGACGGTGGTGGCGACGACGACCGCCACCGCGACCGCGACCGCGGCGGCCGAGTGCGACCGGAAGCGGAACACCGCGAGCAGCACCAGCATGGTGAGCAGCGGCAGCACCGCGACCAGCGCCGACCACGCGAGGGACGCGCCGACCGGTGCGATCGGCTGGACGTATGCACCTGTCACCGCATCACGACCGATACGCCTCCACGGCGGCACGCAGGGCGGAGGCCGTGCCGTCGAGCACGGTCCGGTTCGGGGACTGCGCGCGGGCGACGATCCCGAACCCGTCCCCGGCCCGGCGGGGCACGAGATGCAGGTGGACGTGGAAGACCTCCTGGCCGGCGGCGACCCCGTCGGCGAGGAACATGTTCACGCCGTCGATCGGCAGGTCGCTCGCGCGCAACGCGGCGGCGATGCGCTGTCCCGCGGCGAACACCTTCGCGCCGTCCTCGGGTGGCAGCTCGGCGAGACCGGACGCGTGCCGCTTCGGGATCACCAGCAGGTGTCCCGGAGTGAACGGACGGATGTCCATGAACGCGATCACGTCCGGTTCGTCGAGCACCACGCTGGCCGGGGCCCGCCCGGCGACGATGGCGCAGAAGATGCAGTTGCTCACGACAGCGGCGCCTCCGCGGCGACCACGGGACGACGGGCGGCCTCGAGCAGCCGCAGCAGCTCGGCCTGCACGGTCGGGCGGTCCCGCACCGGGTCGTCGCTGTGCGCGAGGTACAGCATCGCTTCCTCCACCGCCGCCACGAGCAGGTGCGCGAGCACCGACGTGCGGGTGGACGACCGCTCGTGCGTGTCGGGATCGAGCGACGCGAGCATCCGCTCGATGGCCTTGAGCGACGAGTGCCGGTGCGTCTCGCGGACCTCCGCCCAGCCGAGCACGGCCGGGGCCTCGATGAGCAACAGCCGGCGGGTGGCCGGATCGTAGACGGCGTCGAGCGAGGCGAGCACGGCACGGTTGAACCCGTCCCAGGGGTCTCCGACCGGCTCCTCCGGGAGGAGGGTCTCCTCCGCATCCTTCTGGATGCGCTCGACCACCCCGCGGAACAGCTCCCGCTTGTTCGCGAAGTGGTGGTAGAGCGCACCGCGCGTCACCCCCGCCACCGCGACGATCTCCTCGGTCGCCGCGGCGGCGTAGCCGTCACGCAGGAAGACCTCCTGGGCCGCATCCAACAGGGCCGTGCGCGTGCGCGCAGCGTCCCGTACCCGACCCGAACCTCCGGGCTTCACCGACACTGTTCTCTCCCCTGCTGATACCGCTACCCCCATCGAACACTCCCCCCGGTAGGCGGTTTCCTCGTCGACTACAGGATCGGTGCGGGCGTGTACTTCGCCGCGTCCGGGTACTGCGCCACCAGATCCTGCACCGCTGCCACCACGGCCTCGACCTGCGCCTCGGCCGCACCGGCGAAGACCGCCCGGTCGGCGAGGGCGGCGTCGAGCGCGGCCCGGTCCAGCGGCAGCCGGTCGTCGGCGGCGAGACGGTCGAGCAGGTCCGGTTCGCGGCCCTCCTCGCGCATCGCGAGCGCCACGGCCACGGCGTGCTCCTTGATGACCTCGTGCGCGGTCTCGCGGCCGACACCGGCGCGGACGGCGGCCATGAGCACCTTGGTGGTCGCGAGGAACGGCAGGTAGCGCACGAGTTCCTTCTCGATCACCGCGGGGTAGGCGCCGAACTCGGCGAGGACCGTCAGGAAGGTCTCCATCTGCCCGTCGATGGCGAAGAAGGCGTCGGGCAGTGCGACGCGGCGTACGACCGAGCAGAACACGTCGCCCTCGTTCCACTGCGCGCCGGCCAGCTCGGCGGCCATCGAGGCGTAGCCGCGCAGCACGACCTGCAGGCCGTTGACGCGCTCGCAGGAGCGGGTGTTCATCTTGTGCGGCATCGCCGACGAGCCCACCTGGCCGGGCTGGAAGCCCTCGGTGACGAGCTCGTGGCCCGCCATGAGCCGGATGGTGTGGGCGAACGACGACGGTCCGGCACCGACCTGCACGAGGGCGGAGAGCACGTCGTGGTCGAGCGAACGCGGGTAGACCTGGCCGACGCTGGTGAGCACGTTGGCGAAGCCGAGATGCCCGGCGACCTTCTCCTCGAGCTGCGCGAGCTTGGCGGAGTCGCCGCCGAGCAGGTCGAGCATGTCCTGGGCGGTTCCCATCGGGCCCTTGATGCCGCGCAGCGGGTAGCGGTCGATCAGCTCACGCACCCGCTTCAGGGCGATGAGCAGCTCGTCGGCGGCGGACGCGAACCGCTTGCCGAGCGTGGTGGCCTGGGCCGCGACGTTGTGCGAGCGGCCCGCCATGACGATCGACGAGTACTGGCTCGCCCGCTCGGCGAGGCGGGCGGCGACGGCGACACCGTGCGCGTGGACGTGCTCGAGCGAGCGCAGGATCTGCAGCTGCTCGACGTTCTCCGTCAGGTCACGGCTGGTCATGCCCTTGTGGATGTGCTCGTGACCTGCGAGGGCGTTGAACTCCTCGATGCGGGCCTTCACGTCGTGGCGGGTGACGCGCTCCCGCGCGGCGATCGAGTCGAGGTCGACCTGGTCGATGACACGCTCGTAGTCGGCGATCGCCTCGGCCGGGACCTCGATGCCCAGTTCCGCCTGCGCCCGCAGCACCGCGAGCCACAGCTGCCGCTCGAGCACGATCTTGTGCTCCGGCGACCACAGATCCCTCAGTTCGGGACTGGCGTAGCGGGTGGCGAGGACGTTCGGGATGTGGCTCACAAGAGGCCAGTTTACGGTCCGGTCCCGTCCCGGCGCCGTCCGACCTCTCGCCCTCCCGCTTCACCCGCGGTGTTCGTCCCCGCCGGTGGTCACGCTGCCGGGGTCACCGCTCGGCGGTCGCGCCCTCCGCCGGGGGTGCCACCGATTCGACGACGTCGAGCAGGATCCCGCGGGCGAGCGCGCGCGGATCGGGGTCGGACTCCCCCAGCCCACCGAGGACCGCGCCGTCCACCACCGCCACGAGCCGCCGTACGTCCCGGGTGTGCACCGCGCGACCGCAGCGTTCGAGCAGGTCGGTGAGCAGCTCGTCGACCTGCTCGCGCATCCGTGCCTGCACTGCCCGCAGCTCGGGATAGCGCGCGGTGGCCACGCACCGCTCGTACCGGGAGATCAGCCGTTCGCGTTCGAGCCGGTCGTCGCCCTCGCCGGGACCGATGAGCAGGTCGACGATGAGATCGGCGGTGCCCTCGAGGCTGCGGGGCAGCTCCTCGATGTCGCGGACCCGGGCGCGCATCGCCTCGAGTTCGCGTTCGCCGTTGAAGTGGACGGCGCAGGCGACGAGGTCGTCGAGGGAATCGAAGTAGTAGGTCGTCGAGGCCAGGGGCAGCCCCGCGCGGGTCGCGACGGCACGGTGGCGCACGGCTTCGATGCCGCCCTCGAGAATCAGGTCGGCTGCGGCCTCGACCAGCGCCTGCCGGCGCCGTTCGCCTTTCGGTGTTGCAGCAGTCGACACAGTCTCATGGTGACAGCATCGGCCGCGTCACCAGGGGCGAACGGGATTCCATACCAGCCGGTACTATTGCCGCCGCCCGCGCATGTCGAACGATCGGAGCCGTACCGGATGAGACGTCGCCGCTTCCTCCAGGCCGCCGCCCTCGGCACCGCAGTCGCCGCGATCGGGATTCCCGGCCTCGACCGTCCCCGCGCCTCGGCCCTGCCCATCGGCATCGACGAGTACCGCCGGCTCGTCCCCGAACTGTTCGCTCCGCCGCCGACCCCGCCGTCGCACTCGGAGGTCATCGTGGTGGGCTCCGGCTTCGGTGCGAGCGTCGCCGCGTTGCGGCTCGCCGAGGCCGGCAGCCGGGTCACCGTGCTCGAACGCGGGCTGCGATGGCCCCGCGACCCGCACCGCGAGATCTTCACGACCGACCTGCTCGCCGACGGCCGCGGCTACTACCACCGCACCCAGTTCACCGGCCCGACGGGTATCCCGGTGTGGTGCGACGACTTCGCCGGGGTGCTCGACGTGGTGGACTACCCGCACATGTCGGTCTGGCGCGGCGCCGCGGTCGGCGGCGGGTCGATCGTGTTCACCGGCGTGATGATCGCCCCCGAGCAGCGGTTCTTCGAGCACGTGTTCGGCGACCGGCTCTCCTACCGGGAGATGACCGACGTCTGGTACCCGAAGGTCCGGTCCATGCTGCGCCTGGATCCGATGCCCGACGACATCTACCGGGCCGGCGAGTTCGCGCACTCGCGGCGCTGGGACGCCGACGCCCGCGCCGCCGGATACGAACCGCACCGCATCGACGGCGTGTGGAACTGGGACATCGTGCGCGCCGAACTCGCCGGCTCGGTGCGGCGCTCGGCCGTGGCGGGCGAGAGCAATCTCGGCAACTCCAACGGCGCGAAGTTCGACCTCACGCAGAACTACATCCCCGCCGCCGAGGCGACCGGCCGCGCGCTGGTGTGCCACGCGCACCGCGTCCGCGCCATCGGTCAGGAGCCGAACGGCCGGTTCTGGGTGGACGTCGACGCCGTCGACCCGCTCGGCAACGTCCTGCGTTCGACGACGCTCACCTGTGATCGTCTCGTGCTCGGCGCGGGTTCGATCGGCACCACCGAACTACTGGTCAAGGCCCGGCACACCGGTTCGCTGGCGCATCTCGACGAGCGGGTCGGCCGCGGCTGGGGCACCAACGGCGACGCCGTGCTCGTGCGCTCCCTCGCGTTCACCGAGAACTTCACCGGCGACCAGGGCGCCCCGTCGGCGTCCCGGATCGTCGACGAGTCGGGGATGCCGCTGAGCCTGGAGAACTGGTTCGTCGCGGGCACCGCGAAGGACGTCGGCATGCTCGCCTCGCTGGGCATGACCCTCGACCCGACGCGCGCCGACGTGGTCTACGACCCGGGCGCCGACCGGGCGGTCGTGAACTGGCCGGCCGGGGCGGAACGGGCGAGCATCGACGCGTTGCGGGCGGTGCAGAACCGCATGGCCCAGGCGGGCAACACCTATCCGGGTGCCGAACCGGTGGCCGCGGACGTCAACGCCTCGTTCACCGCGCACCCGCTCGGCGGTGCGGTGCTCGGCGACGCCACCGACGGCTACGGCCGCGTGCACGGGCATCCCGGTCTCTACGTCGTCGACGGCGCGCTGATCCCGGGCAGCACCGGCACGGTCAACCCGTCGCTCACGATCACCGCCCTGGCCGAACGGAACATCGCGCAGATCGTCGCGTCGCGCGGATGACCGGTCAGGCGACGGGCAGCCAGCCCGCCAGCCGGTCGAGTGCAGCGGTGACGTCGGCGGTCGAGCCCGCGAACGACAGTCGCACGGTGTGCCCGCCGTGCACGGTGTCGAAGTCGACGCCGGGCGCCAGCGCCAGACCGGTGTCGTGCAGCAGTCGCGCGCACCACGCCGTCGAGTTCTCCCCGTCGAGCAGGTGCTCGATGTCGGCGTAGACGTAGAAGGCGCCGTCGGCGGGTGCGAGCTTCGTGATGCCCAGATCCGGCAGTCCCTCGAGCAGCAGTTCCCGGTTCACGGCGTAGCGGGCGACGTGCCCGTCGAGTTCGGTGCGGGCCTCGGTGCCGAACGCCTCGATCGCCGCGAACTGGGAGATCGACGGGGGGCACACCGTCATGTTCGACGCGAGCCGCTGCAGCGCCGGGCGCAGCGATGCGGGGGCGAGCATCCAGCCGAGCCGCCAGCCCGTCATCGAGAAGTACTTCGACACCGAGCCGATCACCACGGACTCGCGGGAGGTGGCCCAGGCCGTGGACGTCTCCGGCGATCCGGGGGTTCCGAACTCGATGCCGTGGTAGATCTCGTCGGAGATCAACAGGCTGCCGTGCTCGTCGCACCAGCGGGCCAGGGCGGCCAGTTCTGCGGGCTCGATCATGGTGCCGGTCGGGTTGGCGGGGCTGGCGACCACCACCCCCGCGGGCGGGCTGTCGAGCGCCTCGAGCATCGCGACGGTGGGCTGGTAGCGGGTCTCCGGGCCGCAGTCGAGTTCGACGACGCGGCAGCCGAGCGCGGCGAGCGTGTTGCGGTAGGCGGGATAGCCGGGCCGGGCCACGACGACACTGTCGCCCGGATCGAAGGCCGCGAGGAACACGAGGGTGAAGGCACCCGACGAGCCGGTGGTGACCACGACGTCGTCGGCATCGACGTCGATTCCGTAGCGGTCGTGGTGGTAGCGGGCGATCTCCTCGCGCAACGGCAGGATGCCGAAGGTCTCCGTGTAACCGAGGAGCTCGGCGTCGACGGCCCGCACCGCGGCGCGCAGCACGGGCGCCGGGGCGGGCGTGGAGGGTTGCCCCGCCGCGAGGCTCAGCACGTCGCCGTGGGTGCGCTGCCGCTCGGCGGCTGCCTTCCACACGTCCATGACGTGGAACGTTTCGATATCCGACCGCTTCGATTCGGGACGCACGGCTCGACGGTAGTACGGACGGGCGGTCTCTTACAGCCGGACCCGCTGAGGTCGTACGAGTGCACCCCAGGCGATCGGCAGGTCGACCCGTTCCACGACGGGTTCGGGAGCCGGCGGCGCGGACCGGTCGGCGGTGGTGTCCGCGGCGGCGCCCCCGGTGCCCTCGGGGGCCGGGGTGCGCTCGGGGACGACGGGCAGCAACAGGTGCGAGTCGAAGCAGCCGCCGGTGTGCACGATGTGGAAGCCCTGGTTGATCGTGCGGTCGTGACCGACCCCGGGGTTCTCGTCGAGGTCGTGCCCGGCGACGACGAGCACCAGCGTGGAACCGGCCTCGAAGAAGGTGCTGTGCGGCATGATCTCGATGTCGACCGGCACGATCTGCTCGGGCAGCAGCGGCCAGTACTTCGTCAGGTCGTGCACCGGCCGGTAGGCGGTGGAGGCCTCCGGGTCGAGTGCGCGCCGCGACACCCGCACCCAGCCGTGCGCGGCGTAGGCCTTCTCGTAGCCGCTGTGACCCTCGAACCAGACGTCGCGGCCGTGCGCGTCGCGCTTGGCGAGACCGACGAACAGGTCCATGTCGTTGGCGTCCTTGGCCTGCACCCACAGCCGCAGCGCGGCGTGCCCGGTGATCTCGGTGTCCTCGGCGAAGGTGTGGGTGAAGTGCAGTTCGTCGCCGGCGACCGGGAAGGTGCGGCGGGAGCGACGCTCCTCCGGGAGGGTGGGCGTCAGCTCCGAACCCTCGTGGTCGAGATAGAACGGCACGTAGCGGGTGTCCGGCAGCGGCCACTCCGCCTCGAACCGTTCGGAGTAGGTGCGCAGGTCGTGGCGGGTCTCGATGCGGACCCGCGGGGTGGCGTCGAAGCCGTTGTCCTCGTCCTTGAGGAAACGGTCGAAGAAGCGGCGCTGCACGTCGAGGGCGTCGCTGCTGTAGAAGGTCTGCCACATCTTGCGGCCGTGGGTGTACAGCCACTTGTGCTGCGAGCCGATTCGCCGGAAGCCCTCGACCGAGCCGCGGGTGCGCGGCCCCTGATCCGACCAGGACGCCCCGACGAGGGCGGGGACGGTGATGTCCTCGAGGCGGGGTGCGGGGGCGATGTGCCGGAAGGCGGCGGGGAACCGGCGCAGCATCCAGGGGGTGAGGCGGGTCAGGGAGGAGACGGCGCAGCGGGCGCCCCGGCTCAGGGCGCCGTGCCAGAACTCGCTGTAGCGGGTCTCGGGGAGGCCGCCGTGGGTGAGGATGTCGCGGCAGGGATCGCTCACGCCCTCCCAGGGGGCGATGGCGGCGAGGTACGGCGGGTTCAGTGCGGCGGTGTACCACTGCAGGGTGGCGAGGTAGTCGGCGCCGGCGAGCCCGACCTTCCCGTTGCTCCACGGTTGACCGCCTGCCCATTCGACGACGGCCGCGCAGTCGAGGGCCGCCCGGCCGAGCATCAGCCGGGGGCGGCCCCCGCTGGAGAAATAACCGCGCATGTCGACGACGACGAGGACGTAGCCGCGCGGCACCCAGTAGGCGGGGTCGGGCGCCTCGAAGGAGGTGCACTCGCTGAGTTCGAGTGCGCCGACGTAGTTGCCGGATTCGGCGAGTGCGTCGAAGTCCACGGGATATCCGTCGACCCCGGTGTCCTTGCCGTAGGGGGTCACGGCCACGAGAACGGGGCACGGTTCGTCGCTGTCCGCGCGGCGGTACACGTCGGCGCGGAGGACGGTGCCGTCCCCGAGGCGCACGGGCACGTCGCGTTCGACGACGACGTCGTCCGGCAGGCCGTACACGACAACGCTGTGGTGTCTCAGCGGGGTCGGGTCCGATGCCGTCTTCCGTTCACGAGAACCCATGCAGTCACCCCCCGGCATCGAAGTTGCACCGAGTGTGCAACACGCACCGGGTGGGTGCAAGGTGAGCGCCGAGGGTGAATCCGGGCCTTCGGGTCAGACGGAGATGCGACCCTCGACGGCGGCGAGACCGATGTCGCGGCGGAAGTGACCGCCGGGCAGCTTGATCGTCGCGAGCTTGTCGTAGGCCGCCTGCCGGGCCGCGGACAGGTCGTCGCCGACCCCGATCACGTTGAGGACGCGGCCGCCGGAGGAGACCAGCGCGCCGTCCTCGCGGAGCTTGGTGCCTGCGTGCAGCACGGTGTCGCCCTCGGCGCCGGTGATGACGTCGCCGCTGCGCGGGGTGGCCGGGTAGTGCTCGGCGGCGAGGACCACGGTGATCGCGGCGCCGTCGCGCCAGCGCAGCGGCGGCAGATCGGCGAGGGTGCCGGTGGCGACCGCGTTCAGCGCTCCACCCAGCGGGGATTCGAGCAGGGCCAGCACGGCCTGCGTCTCGGGGTCGCCGAAGCGGCAGTTGAACTCGACGACCGCGGGGCCCTCGGCCCCGATCGCCAGGCCGGCGTAGAGCAGGCCGGAGAAGCCACAGCCGCGACGGACCATCTCGGCGGCGACGGGCTCGACGACCTCGGAGACGATGCGCTCGACGGTGCCCTCGGGCAGCCACGGCAACGGCGTGTACGCGCCCATGCCGCCGGTGTTGGGGCCGGTGTCGCCCTCGCCGACGCGCTTGTGGTCCTGCGCCGGGAGCAGCGGCACGACGGTCTCGCCGTCGACGAGGCAGAAGAGGGAGACTTCGGGGCCGTCGAGGAAGGACTCCAGCAGCACCGGGTGGCCGTTCTCGAGGATCTCGACGGCATGGTCGCGGGCGGCGGCACGGTCGGCGGTGACGACGACGCCCTTGCCGGCGGCGAGACCGTCGTCCTTGACGACCCAGGTCGGGCCGAAACGGTCGAGCGCCTCGTCGATCGTGGCGGTGGAGTCGACGACCTCGCTGTGAGCGGTGCGCACTCCGGCGGCGGCCATGACGTCCTTGGCGAACGCCTTCGAACCCTCGATGCGGGCCGCGGCGGCGGACGGACCGAAGCACGGGATGCCGGCGGCACGCACGGCGTCGGCGACGCCGAGGACGAGCGGCACCTCGGGGCCGATGACGACGAGGTCGACCTTCTGCTCGGTGGCCAGCGCGACGACCTGCTCGGCGGAGGCCGCGTCCACCGGGAACACCTCGGCGACGGACGCGATACCCGGGTTGCCGGGCGCGGCCAGCACGGCGGTCACGCCGGGGTCGCGGGACAGAGCCAGAGCAAGAGCATGTTCACGGGCACCGGAGCCGATAACGAGTACGCGCACGCAGGACAGACTACGGGACCGGTCTCCACACCAGATCGGCACGGCCACGGGTGTGGACGACGGCTTCGACGTTCGGCAGATCGACGGTGCGCACCCACTCGCGGGCGCGGTCGTCGTCGCGGCCGTGGTGCCGATGCCGGCGCACCAGCCTCCGGGCCAGGGTGCGCCGCGGCACGTCGAGGTAGATCACCAGGTCGAGCAGGGGTCGGATGCGTTCCCATCCCCCGGTCTCGAAGAGCAGGTAGTTGCCCTCGGTGACGACCACCTTCGCACCCGGCGGCACGGTGTGGACGGCGGCGATCGGCTCGTCGAGGTCGCGGGAG
Source organism: Rhodococcus sp. Z13 (assembly GCF_025837095.1). Classification (NCBI taxonomy): domain Bacteria; kingdom Bacillati; phylum Actinomycetota; class Actinomycetes; order Mycobacteriales; family Nocardiaceae; genus Rhodococcus; species Rhodococcus sacchari. Next base: position 611,575 of record NZ_CP107551.1, on the reverse strand, counting down.
AAGTCGGGGGCGTAGATCGTCTCGTCGCGGCAGGTGCGCACCCGTTCGAGCATGGCGCGGAAGCCGGCGACGTCGAAGGTGTCGGGGGCGCCCTTGCGGGAGCGGGCCCCGAAGGTGTCGAGCTGCCGGTTGGACAGGTGGTAGCCGTCCATCGGCACCTGGCCGGTCTCGACCCCGGCGCGGCGGAGGGCGTAGACGAGCATGGCGCCAGCCCGGCTCTTGCCGGCGCCGGGTGGTCCGCACAGGCCGACGACGGTCCGCCGGTCGCCGGGCAGTCCTACGAGGACGTGCGTGACGAGTTCGTCGACGAGGGTGCGCAGGGGTGCCTCACGCACGTTCTCCTCGCCTCCCATGACGGTGACGATACGGCGGGCGGGTTGCGGTGCAACGCTGTCCGGACCTCGACACGCGGCAGCCACACCACTATCGTTTTTTCGTAAGTCCGGAATTGCGAAGAAACGAACCGCGACAGGAACGGACGGTCCCATGACCGACAGGACCCGCACGGTCGCCGCAACCACGAGCCTCGTCGTCGTCCTGGCCGGAGGCACCCTCACCGGGCGCACCGAGGGAGGAGCGGACGACCGGCCGGCCCCCACGCCGGTCACCGTCGAGTGCGAGACCTCCCCCGCCGCCGACGTCACCACCGCCGAGGGCTGGATCGGCTACCTCGCCGAACATCCCGACACCGTCGCCCTCGCGCTCGACGACGGCACCGGCGGCACCCTCGGGCACCGCGCCGACGAACAGCACCCCCTCGCGTCCGCGGTAAAGGTCGTGCACCTCGCCGCCTACGCCCGCGCGGTGGCCGACGGCGACCTCGATCCCGCCGAGCCGGTCCCCCTGGCCGACTGGGAGCGGTGGTATCTGCCCGGCACCGACGGAGACGCCCACCCCCGCGCGCTCGAACGGCTCGGCGTGAGCGACCCCGCCTCCCCGGCCCGCCCCGGCGTCACCGTCCGTCTCGACGACATGGTCTCGGCGATGATCCGGGAGAGCGACAACGCCGTGCCCGACTACCTGCGCGACCGCCTCGGCGACGAGGCGCTGCGCCAGGCCGCGGCCCGCGGCGGCTGGGACGGTTTCGAGCCACCGACGATGCTCGGCACCACCATCGCGATGTTCGACCCGGCACTCGACGACCGCGACGCTGTGTGGGAGGCCGCCCGCCGCTACGCCACCGACCCGGCCTATCGCGAGCAGATCCTGCAGACCCCCGTGGCCGGGGACGTGTTCACCCGCATGGACCGCATCCAGCGTTTCGGCAACACCGGCTCCGCCGTGCAACTCGCGGCGCTGCACCGGTCCGTCGCGGAGGGCTCGTTCGGGGCGGGCGCCGACCTCGCCCGGGCCCACCTCGAATGGCAGCAGGCCGCTCCCCCGGGCTTCGAAGGGCTCGGGTTCAAGGGCGGCAGTCTGCCCGGCATCCTCACCGACGCGTTCGCCTTCCGCCGCGCCGACGGCACGGTCGCGACCGCCGTGATCCTCACCGCCGGCATGGCCCCGGAGGAGTACGCGGAGGCGACCGCGTCCTACGCGCACCAGCAGCTGCTGGTCGCGGCGACCACCGATCCCGACGTCCGGGAACGGATACGCTGCGCGCTGTGAACGACGAGTACGAGGCCCGTCTCGCGGATCTCGAGCGGCGGGTGAGCATCCTCGAGGGCACCGCCGCCGGGAGTGTGCAGCAGGCCCCGGACGCCGCCGGGAGTGTCGGCTACGGCGGGACGGTCGCGCTGGACGGGACCGTGCGGTGGAACATCGAGTACGACGCGCAGGCCGCCCTCGCACTCGACGCCACCGCCGTCGCCGCCGTGCTCGACGCGCTCGGCAACCCCACCCGCCTCGGGATCGTGCGGACCCTGCTGCGCGGCCCCGCGACCGCCACCGAACTGCAGGAGGCCGCGGGTCTGGCTTCGTCAGGGCGGCTCTACCACCACCTCAGGACCCTGTCGGCCGCGCAGGTCGTCGAGCAGGAGAGCCGCAACCGCTACCGCATCGCCCCCGAGAAGGTGATGCCGCTGCTCGTGCTCACCGTCGCCGCCGCGGATGTCGGTGAACGACTCTGATCCGCTCGCCTATCCTCCCCCTATGGCTTCCGTCTTCAGCAAGATCATCGCCGGCGAGCTGCCGGGCCGCTTCGTGTGGAAGGACGACGACGTCGTCTCGTTCCTGACCATCAACCCCTTCACCGAGGGACACGTGCTGGTCGTCCCGCGGCAGGAGGTCGACCACTGGCAGAGCATCGACGACGATCTGTGGGCGAAGGTGAACAACGTGGCCCGCGTCCTCGGCCGCGCGGTCACCGCCGCCTACGACGCGCCGCGCGCGGGCCTGATGATCGCGGGTCTCGAGGTGCCGCACCTGCACCTGCACGTCTTCCCCGCCTACAGCCTCGGCGACTTCGACTTCGCGACCGCCGAGAAGGACCCCTCACCCGAGTCGCTCGACCGCGCCCAGCAGAAGATCAAGGCCGCCCTGCGCGAGCAGGGACACGGCGAGTTCGTCCCCGAGGACTGACCGATCCGGAGCGTCGACCGGCCGTGGGAACAACTTCCCGCGGCCGGTCGTTGACCTCCTCGTGCCTTCCACTCCCCCGATGCCGGCCGAGCCGCTCTCCGTCCCCGCCGACAGTCGAGCCGGACGTCTGATCGCCGTCCTCGTCGGTGCGGCCTTCGTGGTCATCCTCAACGAGACGATCATGTCCGTCGCGATCCCCAGTCTCATGCAGACCTTCTCCGTGGGGGCCGCGACCGCGCAGTGGCTCACCACGGCCTTCATGCTCACCATGGCCGTCGTCATCCCGGTGACCGGCTATCTGCTCACCCGGTTGCCGCTGCGCACCGTCTTCGCGATCGCGATGGGCAGCTTCCTGGTGGGCACCCTGATCGCGGCGACCGCCCCCGTCTTCTGGGCGCTGGTCCTCGGCCGCGTGGTGCAGGCCGTCGGTACCGCCGTGATGCTGCCGCTGTTGTTCACCACCGTCCTCAACGTCGTCCCGGCCGCGCGTCGCGGCCGCACGATGGGTGTGATCTCCATCGTCATCGCGGTCGCTCCCGCCGTCGGCCCGACCATCGGCGGCGTGGTGCTCGACCAGCTGAGCTGGCGCTGGATGTTCTGGCTGGTCGTGCCGATCGCGGTCGTCGCGACGATGCTCGGCCTGAGCTGGATCCGCAACGTCACCGAGCCGGTGCCGGTGCCGCTGGACGCGCTGTCGGTGGTGCTGTCGGCGTTCGCGTTCGCCGGTCTGGTGTTCGGGCTGAGCAGCCTGGGTGAGGCCGCCGAGGGTGATCCGCTGCTGCCGCCCTGGCTGCCGCTGACCGTCGGTGTGGTCGCCCTGGCGTTGTTCGTGGTGCGCCAGCTGAAGCTCCGCGACGACGCGCTGCTGGACCTGCGGGCCTTCGCCGTCCCGGCGTTCTCCCTCGCCGTCGCGCTGGTGTCGGTGAGCATGATGTCGCTGTTCGGCACCCTGATCCTGCTGCCGATCTACCTGCAGAACGTGCTGGGCGAGTCCACGCTGAAGACGGGCCTGATGCTGCTGCCCGGCGGCCTCGTGATGGGCCTGCTCGGCTATGTCGTGGGCCGGTTGTTCGACCGATTCGGCCCGCGTCCGCTGGTCGCCCCGGGTGCGCTCGTCACCTGCATCGCGATGTGGGGCATGACGTCCTTCGACGCCGTGACCGGCGTGGGCACGGTCATCGCCTGGCACGTGGTGCTCAACATCGGCCTCGCGTTGATGTTCTCGCCGCTGCTGACCTCGGCGCTCGGTGCGCTGCCGCAGCGTCTGTACTCGCACGGCAGCGCCATCGTGAGCACGATGCAGCAGGTCGCGGGCGCGGCGGGCACCGCCCTGTTCATCACGGTGCTGACGCGCACGACGGTCGCCGGCGCCGAGAGCGGCACCGATCCGGCCGTGGCGCTCGAGGACGGTGTCCACGGCGCCTTCGTGTGGGGGGCGGTGATCGCCGTCGTCGCCGTCGTCGGGTCGCTGTTCGTCCGGCGCGCGCCGGAACCCGAACTCGATCCCGTGCCGCCGGCTGCCCAGGACGACCCCGAGGTGTCCGTCTCCCGGTAGTTCCCGCAGGTTCTACGCGTCGGTCGTCGCGGTCTCCGGTTCGACGCTCTGGTCGGATCCGGTCCCGTCCGCGGTGGCCGGCGCGTCTGCGTCGGGGTCGGCGAGGAAGTCCGTCAGCTCCACCCACGAGGTGTCGCGGGCCGTGCTGCCCGTGAGCATGCCCAGGTGCGTGCCCGGCACGCGGACGAACCGCACCCGGGCGCCTGAGAGCAACCGCGTCACCGGCTCGACCGCCGCGACCGGCGCGAGCACGTCCTCGGTACCGCCGAAGGCGAGCACGGGCACCGTGACATCGGCGAGGTCGACGACCCGGTCGTCGAGGTGCAGCCGGCCGGTGGCGAGTTCGTTGTCGATGGTCACGCGCGTCGCGAGCTGGCGGAACACCCGGCCCGCGTAGCCGTAGATCTCGTCCTGGAAGCGGTCGACGCGTTCCATCCGGGCGAGGGTCTCGGTGTCGGCGATGTGGGTGGCGACGAACAGCGGCCGGTTGATCTCCCGTTCGATCGCGGTGAGGCGGTAGGCGGTGCGCACGATGGGGGCGGGCACGCCGCCGAAGAGGTGCTCGAGCAGACCGAGGGTCGGTTCGGCGACGAACCGGCCGACGAGCCGCGCGGGCGCCATAACGGGGATCCGGGAATAGTCGAGCGGGCTGCCGAAGGCCGTGAGCGACCGGATCGGCAGGTCGGGGTGAGCGGCGGCGGTGAGCATGGCCAGGGTGCCGCCGATGCTCCACGCGACGACGTCCACCTCCCGGTTGCCGCACAGTTCGGAGGTGCGCTCGATCGACTCGGGCAACACCTCGTCGATCCAGAACTCGAGCCCGAGATCGCGGTCCTCGGAGGTCATCTCGCCGTATTCGACGAGGAAGACGCTGCGTCCGGCGTCGAGCAGGTGCCGCACGAGGCTCTGCTCGGGCATGAGGTCGAAGCAGGTCGGCGACGCCGCGAGCGGGGTCACCAGCAGGACGGGCGGACCCGCGTCCTCGGGGCCGAAGCGGCGCAGGGTGCGGTGCGGCCCGTCCCCGACGACCACCGAGGGAGTGCGGTGCGGGGGCGCGATCCCGTCGGCGACGAACAACGACCACGCGTTCCGTGCAGCCTTCGTCACCACGTCCGTCAGCCCCATGTGCCGATTCCTCCCCTGCTCACCCGAACGTTCCGTTGTGCGCCCTCACGATAACGGTGGGTCCGGGTCACGAGCAGGCCACGGTGCGGTAGGGGCCGGTGACGGCGGGCCGTCGGGTGCCGGTGCTATCAAGGGTCCATGACGTGCTCGCACTGCAATCAGGACATCGACCACTGCCACGGCACCCTGGTGCTGCACGCGGTGACTCCCGCCCAGTGCACCGAACCGGACTGCACCGACCTCGATCTCGTCCGGCACACCCTGGTGCTCGACTGCACCGAGATCGACGGTGGCTGCTCGTGCACCGTCGTTGCGCAGGAAGATCATCTGTTGCGCATTTCCTGAACGATTTGCCATCCGCCGTCCGGAATTCCTAGTCTTTTCGCAGGTGGTCGGAAACGACCTCCCGGACGAGCGCACCGTACCCGGCGAGCGACAAGACGGTGCAGGAGTTGTGCATCATGGCTTGGATCGTTCTCGTCCTGTCCGGTGTCCTCGAAGCGGTCTGGGCGACCGCACTCGGCCGGTCCGCAGGATTCACCCGATTGTGGCCGTCGCTCACCTTCGGCGCCGCCCTCCTCCTGAGCATGGCCGGTCTGGCCTATGCGATGCGCACCCTGCCGGTGGGCACCTCCTACGCGGTGTGGGTCGGTATCGGCGCTGCTCTTACCGTGGGTTACGCGATGGCGACCGGCACCGAGACCGCGTCGCTGCTGAAGATCCTGTTCATCGTGGGCATCGTCGGGTGCGTCATCGGCCTCAAACTCGTGCACTGACACGCCTTCTCCCCGCCACCGTCCCATCCGCGGAACACGGCCCGCGGCGGTTACAGTCGAGTCCATGAATCTCGGGTCCGTAATCGTGTTCCCCGTACGCGTGGGCCTGACCGCCGCGGAGACGGCCCTGAGCGTCGCCGAGACGGTCGTCGGGACCGTGCGGGTCGCGGTGTCGCCGACCACCTATTCGGCGCTCGGAGCGGTGGGCCTGCCCGACACCCGCAGCTCGCTGGGCCTGCTGCAGCAGATCTCGCAGCTCGTCTCCGAGGACCGCGCGCTGGGCCACGCGCTGCGGCCGGGAGGTCCGCTCGACCGGCTGCTCGCCCCCGGCGGGCCGGTCGACCGGCTCACCGAATCCGGAGGACTGCTGGACCGCCTGCTCGAGCCGGGCGGGCCGGTCGACCGGCTCACCGCACCGGGCGGGCCCCTCGACCGGATCCTCGCCGACGACGGCGCCCTCGACCGGCTCGTCTCGGAAGGTGGTCTGCTCGACCGGCTCACCGCGCACGACGGCCCCCTCGAGCGGCTGCTCTCCGAGGACGGCGCCGTCGAACGGCTCACCGCCCCCGGTGGCATCGTCGACGTGGCGATCCGGCCCGGTGGTGTCGTCGAACGCGCTCTCGCCCAGGGTGGGGTGCTCGACGTGCTGCTCGCCGAGCAGGGTGCGCTCGAACGTCTGCTCGCCGAGGGCGGGCCGCTCGATCAGATCGTGTCGCTGTCCGAGACGCTCGCGCACCTCACACCCGGCATCACGCAGATGAACGCGAGCATCGACATGCTGCGCGAGACCGTCGAACTGCTGCGCGGCGCGGTCGGCCCGCTCGGTGATCTCGCCGGCAGGCTGCCCGGACGGTGGTTGCGCAGCGGCAAGGGCGAACTGCTCCCGCCGCCGGGCTGATCAGCGGTCGGTCCGGCGCATCGCGACCAGCCTCGCCGCCGCCTCCGAGGCCTCCCGCGCGGCGGTGAACAGGTCGCGGCCGGAACCGAGCAGCGCGGCGAGGGTGCCGGCGAAGTGGTCGCCCGCGCCGGTCGTGTCGACGACGTCGACGTGCGGGACGCGCAGGTGCTCGATCGCGTCCTCGGTGCCGACCACCACGTCCTCCCCACCCCGCGTGATCACCACCGAGCGGACGCGTTCGAGCAGGCGGTGCACCACGTCCTCGAAGGTCGCCTCGGCCGGCAGCGCCGCGTAGAGAAGGGCTTCCTGCTCGTTGAGGACGAGCGGATCGGCGCCGGCGAGGATGTAGTCGTCGATGTCGGTGACCGGGCTCGGGTTCAGCACGAACCG